>JANXWE010000349.1 GCA_025351325.1 Fimbriiglobus sp. | reverse complement strand
CGCTGGCGTTGGCTCTCCGTCGGTGGGGTGGCGTTGCATTTCGGCTGTGCCACTCAAAACGTGATGCTGCCGGCAGGTCACCTGCCCCCACCAGCGCAGGTACTCGACGTTCAGGCCGCCGTGGCCCTTTCCAACGCTCCGGCACCAGCGCGCGTTGGGCCGGTGCCGAAACTCGATCCCGCGACGACGGCCGACCCGAAAAAAGACATCTTCCAGATACCTAAGACGTTGCCCGGCGGTGGTTTGCCGTTCGTGATACCGCCCAAGCCCGACCCGAAACTGCCACCGGAAGAAAAAGAAAAGATCGTCCGCGAAGCGTACCCGGTGCTCGTGCCGTTGGCCGCCACCGTGCCCGCCGGCGACCGCGCTCCACTGAGTTTGCCGGAACTCGAGCAGTTAGCGTCGGACAACAGTCCTGCCATTAAGAAGGCGGAGGCCGACGCGGCCGTCAGCTACGGGCAAGTCATCCAAGCGGGGTTGTACCCGAATCCGACGGCCGGCTACCAAGCGGATCAAGTGCAACCGCGTCTGCGAATCCCGGAAGGGGCGACGTTCTCTGGGGCGGGCCAGCAGGGTGGGTTCATCAACCAGCTCATCAAGACGGCCGGCAAGCTCACCCTCGCCCAGCAGGTGTCCGGGTTCGACTACATCAATGCCCTCGTGGCCGTGCGCGGCGCCCGCGTGACGGTGACGGCCCAAGTGCGGACGGCCTACTTCGCGGCGCTGGTAGCCCAGCAGAACGCCGGTATCAACAAAGACCTCGCGGACATGCTCGACCTGTTCTACAATTTGCAGCTCAAGCGAGTCGCGTTCGGATTCGACGCCGGGTATGAACCGCTGCAAACCTACGCCCAAGCGGTGCAAGTGCGCATCGCCTACGCCCAGGCCCAAGCGACCTCCCGAGCGGCTTGGAAGCAGCTCGCCGCGGCGATCGGCCAGCCCGATCTCCCGCAGACGAACCTAGCGGGCCGGGCCGATGCCCCGGCCCCGATCATCGATGCGGAAGCCGCCAAAGCCCGGATTCTTGAGCAACACACCGACTTGCTGACGGCGCGCAACTCCATCGCCCAGAGCCAGACGAACTTGATCTTGCAAAAGCGTTTGCCGATCCCGGACATCAGTACGAATCAATACCACCAATACGACAACGCCGCGCAGACCTACCAGTTCGGGGTGCAAGTTGGGATTTCGCTGCCGATTTACGACCGCAACCAGGGGAACATTCGCTCGGCCCAATCGAAAATCATCTCGAACGGTCTGCAACTGGAAGCGACTCGCAACGACCTCTTCGCCCGCTTCGCCGAAGCCTACGGCCGATACCAAGCCAACACGATCGCAGTGACCAACTACCGCGACAACGTCCTACCCAGTTTAACGCAGGTCTACCAAACGATCATCCTCCGCTACCAGCGCGAAGAGAAAATCGCGTTCAGTGATATGGTAGTGGCCCAACAGAACCTCGCCCAAGCGATGCAAACGTACCTGACCGTGCTCGACGGTCAGTGGAAAGCGGTGGTCGACGTGGCCAATATTTCCCAAGTCGACGAGCTTTACCCATCGAAGTGATCCGTGCGCCTAAAATGGGGAAACCTGCCCCATTCCCCAGGCGAAGCACCGCGTGCCCATTCAACCGACTCTCGCCGAACAGTACCGCGCCGTCCGGGCGACCACCATGCGGCTGTGCGAACCGCTGGAACTGGAAGATTACCAGCTCCAATCGATGCCCGACGCCAGCCCGCCGAAGTGGCAACTGGCCCACACCACGTGGTTCTTCGAGACGTTCGTTCTCGCCGAGTTTGAATCCAATTTCCGACCGTTTCACCCCCAGTTCGGCTTCCTCTTCAACTCGTATTACGAAGCCGTCGGCGAGCGCTGGCCACGGGGTGCCCGTGGGTTATTGTCGCGCCCCACCGTCGCCGAAGTGCAGAGTTACCGCCGCGAAATCGATGCCCGGATGCTCGAGGTATTGCAACGCACCGATTCACCGGCACTCGCCGGTATCGTCGAACTCGGATTGAACCACGAGCAACAGCACCAAGAGCTGCTCCTCACCGATTTGAAGCACGCCTTCGGCCTCAACCCGATGCGACCGGTTTACCGCGAATCGCCACGTCGAAACGTGAACTCTTCGACGACCCCGCTCCGGTGGCACGACTTCCCCGCCGGGGTGCGTTCCTTGGGTCACGACGGTACCGGTTTCGCTTTCGACAACGAGTTGCCACGCCACCGGATCTTCCTCGAAGGGTTCCAATTGGCGTCGCGGCTCGTCACCGCCGGGGAGTACCTCGGATTCATGACCGACGGTGGGTACCAGCGCCCGGAACTGTGGCTCGCCGACGGGTGGGCCGCCAAGAAACAGCACGGTTGGCAGGCACCGCTTTACTGGCACAAATCGGAACAACACTGGTCGGAATTCACCCTGCACGGCGTTCGGCCACTCGACGAACAACGGCCCGTGTGCCACGTGAGTTTCTACGAAGCCGACGCGTTTGCCCGTTGGGCCGGGGCGCGGTTGCCGACGGAAGGGGAATGGGAAACGGCCGTGGAAGGCCGCGAATTGACCGGGAACTTCCTGGAGTCCGGTGCGCTGCACCCGCTGGCGGACACCGGCCACGGCCAGTTCTACGGCGACGTTTGGGA
>JANXWE010000034.1 GCA_025351325.1 Fimbriiglobus sp. | reverse complement strand
CTTGTGCTGGCGAATCGTCCGCACCGCCTGCCCCGTTTTGATCTGATAAATGGTGAAGCTCCAGTCGATCCCCGCGGCGAGAAAGTCGCCGTCCGGGCTGAACGCCATCGACAAATATTTTCCGTTCCCGACGCTGTGCCGGCCGGAGTATTTCTGGCGATCGGACTGTGTGATCGGCCACACGGAAAGATCAGGGCCACCAATCCAAGCGATTGTCTTGGTGAGGGGGTGTGCGATCAACCCGCGGACGCCTTGTTCCTCTCGGAACACTTTCGGGCGAATCTGCTTGCGGGGGATGTCCCAGAGTTGCACGCTACCCGGTGCCGGTATAGTGCGGCTCCCGGTGCTGACGGCGAGCAAATCTTCCGAGAGGTAGGCGAGGCCGGTGACTTCCGAGCCGTGGAACGCCAATTCGCGGGCTTGGAACTCTGTTTCCCCGGTTCTTATGGTGATGAACTGTCGGCCATCGGCAAAGGCGAAGGATGTGGCTGAGGGCGACCAGGCGACTGCATGGCGCGGGCCGAGTAATCCGACGTGGAAGTCGGCGACTTTATCGCCCGATTCGTCCCAGAGCCGGACTCCTTCTTTCTGAGATCCCGAGAGCAATAACCCTGAATCCGGAGAGAACGCCAATGCGGTGACAGCGGAGCGATAACTTTCCAACGCGAGCATCAGCGGGTTCTCGGAACGGACGAATCGTACACTAACAATAAGCTCATTCTACCGTGTTGTTTCAAGGCCGTCGGGGGCAACTGACCATGTCCGTGGAAATTCAGTGGAACGATGTCGATCCGATCAGCGGCGAGAAGCGATTCGTGGCGGTCGAGCGTTTCGCGGGGAAGTGGACGTTCAAAGTGCGGTTCCGTCGACGCGAGAATTGGCAGAAGATCGTGGCCCCGACTCGGGCGATGTGGGAAGAGTTGTTGGATGCTCTTGAGAGGCGACTCCCGCGCCGCGAAGGCGTCACGGAAGTCGATTTAGTTTACGTGAAAGAACGCTTGGCCAATCGCAAGGATTAGGCCACAGTCTTGCGAACCCAACGACGCGCACCCAACACGCCCATGGCGAAGAGTCCGAGAACCACTCCAGCGGGGGCTGGCACGGGCTTCGGATCGACGACGGCGATTTGGTCTTGGGCGGTGCCGTTGAGCAGGCCAACAAGTTCCAGATGGTCTGAGCCATTCGGTGCACCGAGTTGATTCAGCCAAGTTTTGGCGAGCGCCCCTCCGGTGGAAATGTCACCCGCGTTGACGTGGAACCCGCCGCTGTCCAAGTTCAATCCTGCCGTTCCATTGACACCATCCGAGATGATTTCCCATTGCAGCAACTGGAACGCCGCCCCTCTGGTGGCATCCGTCGCCACGGCGTAAAACTTGTCGTACAGCTCTTGGATCAGTGCAATTTTGCTGGCGTTGCCGTTGATGGTCGGGATGGCCCCAATCGAACCGACGGCGTACGTGTAGGTGTTGCCGATTTCCACGTCCTGGAACAGTTCGGCACAGAACGACCGGATTTCGCCCTGGAAGCGAGCATCGGTACTACCCGCCGTGGTGACGTATCGGAATGGGCCTACCGGAACCGTCCCGAATACGGTGCTATCTTGGGTGATTCCGATGTTTTGACTGGGAATCGTCCCTTGGAATTCCGCGATCACATCGGCCCGAGCCGCGGGCAAACCAAGCAACCCGACCGAAACCATCACCGTGGCCATGATGATCTTCGCAGTAACGTTCATGTGCAGACAACTCCTGAATTTCTTGATGAGATCGTATTATCATACTTCCAGCAGTCCGGTCAAGCGAAAGAAAATACAGGAGCCGTTAAATTCGGCACAACCGGAAGGTGTAACGATCTGTTGGAGTTCAACCTTCAGGTTGTTTCACCTAAACTGCCGAGTGTCGATGGCTTAGGTCGGGCCGAGTCTTCGAAGCCCGACCCTCGCCGCCGTCGGAACCTCGAAGACTCGTACCGACGAAGACAACCTCAAGGTTGAACTCCAACGGCAGGAATCGACAGCGTGAGAACCCGTCAACCGTACCCTTGTTTGGCGATGAGATCACCCCATTCCGCCGCGATGCGGGTCTTCAGTTCCGGCGTCAGTTCGTATTTGTTGGTTTCGTAATTGGAACTGCGGGCCGCGTAGGTTTCGAGCTTCGGGCGGACGGTGGCGAATCCGTCGAGCTTCAATTCGCTGTAAATGTGCTCGGTGCCACCGACCAAATCTTTCACGAACTCCTCGTAGCGGACTTCGACGAGGTTCCCTCTCGGGATCAGACTCTTCGTCGCCTCGTAGCGGTCGTGGATGGTGCGGAACTCTCGAAAGACCTTGGCTTCCAGTTCCGGGGTCCGCCGGGGCGTTTGGAAGCCGTGCCGCTTGGCCATCGACATCCACAAATTCAGCGTCGAGGCGAACAGCACATGCGGGTTGCGCACGATGTGCACAAATTTAGCATCCGGGAACAACTCCAACAGCGCCGGGACGCGGGCGGTGTGCGGCGGCGACTTCAACACCAGTCGGCGCGGGTCGCGGTACGCCACACTCTGGAGGAACCGGTAGAACGTCCGCTTCCACATGTCGTACTGCCGCGCAGTGAGGCTGCTCTGGTCGAGCGAACCGTCGTGCATCGGAACATTGTTAGGAAAGGCGAAGTCGGTGTAGGTGCTTGGCATCCCGAGTAACGCCAGTGCGAACTCATCCTCTTGGGGGCGATCCCACCCCGCCGCCATGTTGTCCATCGGCCGCTTGTCGGGCAGCAGAATCGTGCCATATTTTTTGAAGAGTTGTTCGGTCAGCAGGAAGTTGCACGGCTCGAAGCACTGCAATGTTGTCGGCGAGGTGTGGCGGTCATCCAGGATCAGCAACTCGTGAAGCAGCGTGGTGCCGGTGCGCCAATGGCCGAGAACAAAAATCGGTGGCTGCGTGATCTCGGTGCGGGCAATCCGATCGCCGTATAGACCATTTTGGAACCAGCGCATCAGGGTTTGGCCGAAGCTGACGCCCGAGACGATCCCAGCGATGTACCAGTACGGTGGCTCGACCCGGAAACGGTTTTTCGACAGCAGCCGGAGCCACGCGAAGAAGTCGCTCCCCTCCCAGACGCGGGGGGCCCATGTCCGATGCTGCGGCGGTTTGGAACGAGGTTCGTGCGGCATAATACCCAATATTGCGGTTGGTTTCAGGGAATCGATTCCGGTGCATCCGGCAAGCGGATGCGCACCGTCCGCGGTCGGACGTCGACGGGTGGTACCGGCCACGGCTGGAGCACCCCGATGTCTGGACGCATCGAATGCAGCGGGCTGGAGTACGGGTCGCCGGCCCCGATCAGATCGCGATGATTCTCCATAAATGCTTGAATATCGTCGTGGTAGACTTGCTCGGTGCCCCGCGATTTCCCCTCGAAATGGAACAGCACCGCCCGGCTATCTTGGATCACTTTGTACCGCGCTTGCCGAGCGCGAATGCAGAGATCGACATCGTTGAATTCCACCGCAAAGCGCTCGTCGAAGCCGTTCAATCGGTGGAACAACTCGGCTCGGATCAGCAAACACGCGGCCGTGACCGCCGTGACTTCGCGGCTCGCCAAGTAAGCGGCCCGATCGTCCCGGCTCCGCTCGTAGCCGTTGCGGTGCAGCTTCCGATTGCGGAACAGGTGGTCGGCGCCACCGAGGGAACTCACGCCGATCCCGGCATGCTGAATCGTCCCATCCGGGTAGATCAACGTCGCCCCAACCACGCCGACATCACTGCGGCAGGAGAAGCCAAGCATATGCTCGAGCCAGCCCGCTTCGGGGGCCAGGGTATCGTTGTTGAGGAACAAGTAATGAGTCGGTCGGCCCCGGATCGCTGAAGCGCCTTGGTTCATCAGTGCCGCGAAGTTGAACGGCCCCGTCACCGGGATTACCAGGTGCCGACCGCGAATTTGGTCGAAGTATTCCAGCGTGGCGGGGTCGTCGGACTGGTGGTCGAGCACGACGATTTCGACCGTGCTCGGGTCGGTGGTCCGAATTAAACTTTCGATGCAGGGTCGAAGCAGTTCGACGCGGTTCTTGGTGGGGATCAGGATCGCAACTCGCGCCGTGGGGTCGACTGGAAAGCGGACGTCGTACACCCCGGGATTCCAACGATCCGGTTCGACGCTGGCGGCGACCCCGATCCGTCGGAAGTGCTCGACGCGGGCCAGGCGACCCGCTTCGACATTCGGCGATTCGAGCTTGGCCACCGACTGCGACAGGACGTCCGGGATGTGCGCCACGGCTGCGCTCGATTCGATTAATCTTAAGTGTCCATCATCGGTGCACGTCGTAAAACCCCCGGCTTGGCGAAACTTGCCCGTACGGGCAAACACGAGCGAACCCAGGTCGGCGTGCGTCAGAAAGTGATCGTAAGAAAACGCTGGTCGGGCCACGATTTCCAAGATGTCTTCGGGGTTCGTCCCGGTGATGGCCTCATCGGCGAATAGGATGTCGGCCTGCGAAGCCAGTGCCGCCTCAGCGAAGCGATGCAGGGCGTGCGCGGCCACCGTCACTTTCGTACACAAGCGGGCGGCATATTCCCCTTTCGCTTCAACAAGCGCCAAATTCAGAGCGGCGATCTCGTTCCATTCGCCGTCGAGTCGAAGCAGACGGAATTGCGGCTCCGTGAACGCTTCGAACAGCGGTTGCCAGTCGGGGGGAGTGGCACTGTTGACGACGACAATCACTTCCCAGCGCGGGTACGGCTGTTCGAGGATCGTTTTCAAACTAGCTTGCAGTTCAACCGTCGGCGTGTTTACCCCCACCGGCAGCAGCCAGGAAAAGATGGGGGCATCGAACGGCCAAGCGGTCGCGCGGAACCGGGCGTTCAAATAGGGCGTCGGTCGGAAGCGGCGTAACCACTCGGTCGGTGTCCGGGCCGGTTCCGGCCCTGGCCCGACGATTTGATCGTGCAAATTGCCGCGCACGGCCGAGAAGCCACGGGTGTGCCAGAGTTCCAAGAGCGTGGTGATTTTGCGAGCGGCGGTGGACGCCAGCCGGATGAGCATGGAAGTTAAACCCTTCCGCTGGCGTGCGACGTCAATTGGGCCGCCCCGGCGAGAAACTCTGCGTCCGCCACGGCGACACATTCCGAACCGAGACCCAATAATCGGACAAGATAGTCTTCGAGATAGCCGAGGTCTGGAAAACGATCGCCATCAAAGTGGCCGAGCAAGTCGAAGAGATCACGCTTGGTCAACAGGCCGGCAATAGGCGAACCGATCTCGGCAAAGACCATCCCGACGGCGGCCCCGATCTTAGGATTGTTCAATGCCGAGACCATGCGTTCCAGCCAACTGCCCGAAGTGGGTGCTAAACCTGCCTCCCAAAACAGCAGATATTCTTCGTCGCACTGACTGGAAATCCGGTTGTACGCCTCGGCGGCGGGTGTGTCATCCAAAACGAGGTAAATTGACCACGTGGGATAGTGCGTGAGGGCACGTAATGCTCGCACAGACTGAGTTGCAGCTTGTGTCGAGCCACGAACCAAAACGGCGACGGATGGGAAGGTCGCAAGCATAGCTGAAAATCGGACTCAGGCCGCTTCGATGCCGGCCCGTGCCAGTTCGAACAATTTGCCAGCCGGTGGTGGCATGTCATTCGGGCCAGTGGGGCCACCCGATTCGTTGTTCCAAGTGTGGCTGCGAACGCTCGACAAGATCCGTTCGGCCAAGGAGAGGGCATCTCGGCCGCATTCACCGGTCACACGCGGCCGGCGGCCAAATTTCACGCAATCGACAAAGTGCCGGAGTTCCGAGGTGAGCTGATCCCACTTACGGTCACCATCCACGTTCAAAACTTCGAGATGTCGGCCAAAGATTTCGTCCTTCAGACGGCCGCGGGCGTTAGAATCCATCCGCTCCGGGCGGAGGCCATGGCGGCGGAGATCATCCGATTGCTGTACCAACGAGAGCTTGCGGGTGACGAAGTCGATCCCGGCATAGCCTTCGGGTGCCCAGATTCGCATCCGGCGCTTCGGGCGGGCCGCAATCCGGCTCGCCGTAACATGAGCCACACAACCACTTTCGAACACGATCCGGGCATTCACCATGTCTTCATGGCCACCGAACACGGTCGCTCCGACGGCGGAAACGTCCTTCACCGGTGAACCAACCAGTGCCAGCAGCAGATCGAGATCGTGGATCATCAGATCGAGTACGGCACCGATGTCGACAGAACGACCCGTATACGGCCCGTGCCGCTCGGCTTCGATGAACTTGGCGGTGATCGGGCGTTTCAACAGCTCTTCGAACGCCGGATTGAACCGTTCGATGTGGCCCACTTGGAATGGGACGTCCGCTTCTTCAGCGAGCGCAATGAGCTCGTCGGCTTCTTCCACGGTCTTGCAGACCGGTTTTTCCACCAGCACCGGGGTGCCGCAGCGTAGAAAATCGGATGCCACCGCATGATGGAACGCGGTCGGCGTCGCAATCGACACGGCATCGACTTCGCCGAGCAGTGCCACGTGCGATGTGAATGGTTTGGTACGCAACTTCCGAGAGACGCTCGCTGCTTGGTTCGGGTCGTGGTCAACCACGCCAACAAGATCCACGTCTGGGAACTGTGAGAGAATCCGGGCATGATGTTGCCCGAGGTGGCCGACGCCGATGACGGCCATACGAAAGCGGGTCATGCCGTCCTAGCCTCAAAACCTGTCGACCGGGCTGACGTCCGTGCCAGCCGGGCGATGATCGTAAATTCTTTTTCGAGCTGTGCCAAGCCCATTAAGCCACCCGTTGACGTCGGCCGGGAAAAATCGCTCGGCGGAGTGCCGGAGGAACGTCCGGAACTTGAGCAATTTCGGCGCCGGCGGCGCGTGCCCGGCTGATTAAAGCCTTGGCGAGCACCACGTTGAGCGAATGCCCCGACCGATAAGCCACGACGTGGCCAATCAGATCGACCCCGCAAAGCGAGAGGTCACCAATGAGATCGAGCACTTTATGGCGGGCCGGCTCGTTGGCATACCGAAGTTTATTGTCGATCAGGCCATTCGTGCCAAACACCAGTAAGTCTTTGGCGGTGAGGTGGCGACCAACTCCAACGGAGCGGAGTGTGAGGGCTTCCCGTTCGAGAACAAATGTCCGACAATCCGCGACTTCGCGGGCGAACGATTCGGGGGAAACTTTCATGGTGTGGGATTGACGCGGGATGTCCGAATCGGCGCCGTAATCGAGAATGTAAGTCGCCATCAGTTCGTTGGCGGCATCGTCGGTGGCCGGGTGAACCGCAACAGTTGCACCACCTTGTTGAACCACGACGGATTCTTGAACGGCCCAAACCGAGCGTCGGGCTGTTTGGAGTGAGTAACCCGCATCCAACACGGCATTCACGAAGCCGGCGGCCGAGCCATCCAATCCCGGAGGTTCTGGGCCATCGACTTCAATCACGCAGTTGTCGACGCGGAGTCCGGCCAAAGTGGCCAAAAGATGCTCGACGAGGGTCACCGCCGACTCGCCACCACCTAAAGTGGTGCGTCGCTGGGTGCTCGTGACCCATTCCGCCCGAGCCGGTATCACCGGATAGCCGGGACGATCCGAGCGCACGAACACGACACCGGTGTGTTCCGGTGCCGGGTGCAAACGAACTTGAACGGGTGCGCCGGTAACCAAGCCCGGGCCAGAGATTATGGCCGGTCGGTTGAGTGTCCGCTGGTATCGATAGCCCATTTTTAGCATCTTGTCCGCCTTGTCACCATGCCATCCTAGGCCGTTCGAATCATCGGAGGCACTCAGCCTCAATTACTTGCCCTGACTCCGTTCGTGGCTGTGAGGAATGATCCACCCAGCGATGTTATAGTAATCGACCGGGTAGATTTCCAGATTTACTCAGAACCCGCATTTTCCAACTTTACCGTTGGCCCGCAGTCGGCACGACCGGCCCAGTTGCCGGAACTTGCAACGCAGCAGGAATCGCGCCGGGTGGGGCGAAATATTTGTTCAAAGTCCCGATCAGCGTTTCCGTCACGTCGGCCGATTTCGACACGAAGAACGGCATGGCGGCTTGGGGACGCATCTTCATGTCCACCATCATGGCCGACGCCATTTCTTCGGCCGTTGTGGCGTCTGGGTAGGCGAACACAACGTCGTAGCCATTGGCCTCGACGATGGAAGCGACGGCCCGTTGAATCTCCATGTAAAGAGCTTTGAGGTGGGCGGCCGATTCTTCGTCGAGCGACTTCCGGGCGAGTTTTTCCTGATCTTCAAACGTTCGCTGCTTCCCGACGATGGCTCGGGCCAGTTCGTCTTGAACGTCTTTGCGCGGCTCTTTTTCGGCTTTTTGTGTCAGTTCGACGATTTCGTTGCGCAGCTTGCCCAGGTTCCCAGCCTCCGTGATCCGTTTGTTGTTCATCGTGATGGCGAAGTACTGCCACTTCTGGAAGTCCTTCATCACCTTGGCCACGTTGAACACGGCCACGCGGGTCGGGTCGGTGCGGGCCGGCTTGGACGCGGCTCCCGCCCCAGGTGTTGGTACGGAAGTCGCGCCCGGCGATTGGGCGTACACTTGACCCGTGAGGTACAATCCGAGACCGAGCGCCACCAGCGCCCCCAACAGCAACATCGTTCGCTTCACAATACGCCCTCCTCTGGCGGTTCCGTCGATAGGCCGCAGCGTTCCATGACCGCGGCCCACAACTGTGGTCGGTTCGACTACTCGTCTTCAGTTTGTGGACTGAGGCTGGCCTTTTAACCAACTCGCCCCGGCGCGTCAATCCGAAGGCGGGGTGCGCCAACGGATTCTGGCGTCGCGCTGGCCCATCCCGGTACTACTCTGACGCGTGTTCTTGTTTCCGTGGAGAATACCCCCCTCCCCCCTGCGGAACCAACGGAACCAATGGAAACAAGTACAGCGAACAGAATGACGATTGCCCCACTATTTTAAACGATTGGCCAGTCATAGGTTCGGGTCATTTTGTTCGGTGTCAGGTTTATTTTGGTGAGTCCTGTTGGCTTTGCCAGTTTCATCGTTTTGAGCGGTGTCCTGCCGAAACTTGGGTCAGTCAGGTGCGCCAAACCCAGAATCCGAGGAACGCGGATGACGCGGAAAAAGGCAGGATGAAAAGGATCGGACAAGATCGATTTCTTTCCGATCCTCTTCGTCCAGGGCATCATCCGCGCATCCGCGTTCCTCTGGGTGTCACAAAGACTGCAAGAATCATTGACCCCCAACCGCTCAAGGGTGATTCATTTCCGCACGCAGGCTCTTCCGTTCGGCCGCTCGGTCGGGTATTCTGGTCAATTCCTCCCCACGACCCGTGTGAACTTGACCATGCATGCTTTGCTGCTCACGTTAGCATTTGTTACTAGTGCCGACCCGACTCCGCCCGAAGGGGTGCTACCCACCGGGAAGGATGGCAAGGCGTTGAACCTCGACTTCGAAACCGGCACTCTCCAAGATTGGACGGCGGCGGGCGACGCGTTCCAGGATCAACCGATTCTGGGCGACACCGTCGTGGCCCGACGCGCTGACAACAAGTCCGAGCACCAAGGCAAATATTGGATCGGCGGCTTCGAAAAGCACGGCGACAAACCGCAGGGGACGCTGACGAGCGTACCGTTCAAAGTCACCCACGACTGGGGCAGCTTCCTCGTCGGCGGTGGGCCGCACACGCTCGAGACCTGCGTCGAAATCATCGACGTGGCCAAAAAGGAAGTGATCTTCCGCGCCGGCGGCGACGAGTCCGAGAATCTCAAGCGGGTCGCGGTCGACTTGTCCAAATTCCAGGGGAAGGAGATCCAAGTCCGAATCGTCGACAAGCATACCGGGCATTGGGGGCACATCAACTTCGACGATTTCCGCTTCCACACCGAGAAACCCAAGGTGAACGAGCGCCCGGCGCCGGTAGCGGATGCCTACAAGTACGCCGGCCTCAGCCCGAAGGATGCTGCGAAGGCGATGACCGTCCCGAAGGGGTTCTCGGTCGACGTGATCGCAGCCGAACCCGACCTGCATCAGCCGATTGCCTTCTGTTGGGACGACCGCGGCCGGCTCTGGGTGGTCGAAGCGTACACCTATCCGAAGCGCCACCCGGAACCGGGGCCGGTGATCGCCGACAAGAAGCTCGGCGACAAAATCATCATTCTCGAAGACACCGACGGCGATGGTACCTTCGACAAACGCACCGTCTTCATGGAAGGATTGAACCTCGTTTCGGGCATCGAATTCGGCTTCGGTGGCGTCTGGGTCGGTGCGGCCCCGTACTTGGTGTTCATCCCCATTGACCCGAAGACCGAAAAGGCCGGGGAACCGAAGATCCTGCTCGATGGCTTCGGCTACCAAGACACCCACGAGACGCTCAACAGCTTCGTTTGGGGGCCGGACGGCTGGCTTTACGGCTGTCATGGCGTCTTCACGCACAGCGCCGTGGGCAAGCCGGGGGCGAAAGAAGCTGAGCGAACCAAGATCAACGCGGGCATCTGGCGATATCACCCGACCAAGCACGTTTTCGAGCTATTCGCCGAGGGCACCAGCAACCCGTGGGGCCTCGATTACAACGCCAACGGCGACTTCTTCATCGAAGCTTGCGTGATCCCGCACCTGTACCACATCGTTCAAGGGGGCCGGTATCAACGTCAGGCGGGGCAGCACTTCAACCCGTACACCTACGACGACATCAAGACCATTGCCAAGCACCGGCACTACGTCGGCAACCAGTGGAACACCGGCGACCTTGCGAAGAGCAGCGACGTCGGTGGCGGGCACGCCCACAGTGGCTTGATGATCTATCAGGGCGGGGCTTGGCCGAAGGAATATAACGGCAAACTCTTTATGGCGAACCTGCACGGCCACCGCATCAACGTCGACGAGGTGACGCCCAAAGGGAGCAGCTACGAGGGGGATCGCAACCCCGACTTCCTGCTCACCCATGACAAATGGAGCATCATCGTCGCCATCCACAGTGGCCCGGACGGCAACGTCTATTTCTGCGACTGGTACGACCAACAGATTTGCCACCGCAACGAACCGGAAATCTGGGATCGCACCAACGGCCGGCTCTATCGGGTGAAGCACGAGAGTACGAAACCGGTGAAGGCGTTCGATTTGCAGAAGTGCAGCGATACGGAGTTGGTGAAGTATCAATTGGACGCGAACGATTGGTATGCCCGCCATGCAAGGAGGATTTTGCAGGAACGCAACATTAGCCGCGACGCGAAGCGGAGCGAGGAGGCCCGGAAGGCGCTTCGAGCCATGATTGTTGAGGAGCACGACGCCGCGATAAGCCTGCGTGCAATGTGGACTCTTTACAACGTCGATCTCCTTGATGAAAAAACGCTCGAACAACTCAGGCATGCCAAAGACGATCACATCAAAGGTTGGGCGTTCTACTTTTCCATCCTCGGAAGCCATTGGCCCAAACCCGCTCCCTCTTTCACCGGCTACGGGATGACACTGCAGTCCCTCGGCCCCATCCCGCGTCGATATGCTGCGAGCGCCCTGCTGCAGCTTCCTGTCACCAAAAGGTATGCTCCACTTCACGTTCTCACCAAGGAGAAGCATTTCAGGATTATCACACAAGCTGCCGATCCTCTCTTGCCCATGCTTTATTGGTACGGCGTTGAGCCCATGATCGAGCAAGAACCTTATGGCATGCTCGATTCGATGCACTCGTCGGAGATCCCGCAACTCTACGAATTCACGACGCGTCGCGTCGGGTCGGTCGGCACGCCTGCAGCTCTCGAAGCGCTCATCAAACAACTTGAGGAATTGAAGACCGCACCGCATCAAATCGCCCTTTTGCACGGCCTCCAAGAATCGGTCAAAGGCAAGCGTCAAGCCAATGCTCCCAAGGGTTGGGATGCCGTATCCCCAACGCTGATGAATAGCGAGAATGCCGAAGTCCGCAGTGCCGCACTCGCTCTCGCCGTGATGTACGGCGATGTCACCGCCTTCGACACGCTCCGGAAAATCCTCGTCGACACCAAAGCTGCACTCGCCAACCGCCAAGCGGCACTCACCACCTTGCTCGACGTCCGCGATGCCAAGCTTCCCAGCGTCCTGCAAACTTTGCTCACCGAAACACCGATGCGGCCGCAGGCCATCCGCGCGCTCGCTTCGTTCGACGACCCAAAAACAGCTCCTGCACTGCTGAACCTGTACAAGAACCTGACCCCCGCCGAGAAGCGTGATGCGATTGCTACGTTGGCCAGTCGAGTCGGTTTCGCCCAAGAGCTACTCGCGGGGCTGGCGGCGAAGACGATCCCGAATGCCGACATCCCCGCCGAGACCATTCGCCAACTCCGGAACTTGAACGACAAGGCACTCAACGAGAAGATCGCCAGCGTCTGGGGACTCGTCCGCGATACGCCTGCGGATCGCAAGAAGTTGATCGGCGATTGGAGCCGGAAGCTCAACCCGGCGGTTCTGGCCAAGGCCGACCTCGGTGCCGGCCGCGCGATCTATTCAAAAGTTTGCATGCAGTGCCACACGCTGTACGGCGTCGGTGGCAAGGTCGGCCCGGAGATCACCGGGGCGAACCGAAGCGACCTCAATTACCTGCTCGAAAACATCTTCGATCCCTCGGCCGTGATCCCCAAAGAATACGCCGCCATCAAGTTCGACCTGCTCGATGGCCGGGTGATCACCGGCATTTTGAAAGAAGAGAACCAAGCGACCCTGACCGTGGTCACGGCCACCGAAACGCTGACGCTCCGGGCCACCGATGTGGACAAGCGGACGCCGAGCGAGTTGTCGATGATGCCCGACGACATCACCAAGCCGCTGAGCGACTTGCAAGTACGCGACTTGGTGGCGTACCTGAAGTTCAACGCCCAGGTGCCGATTCTGGGCGACGCGGAGAATGCCAAGGAGTTCTTCAACGGGAAGGACCTCACCGGTTGGGACTTCGATAAAGATGTCTGGAGCGTGGACGACGGCGAAATCGTCGGCAAAACCAAGGCGGGCCTGAAGGCGAACAACTTCGTGAAATCGACGATGGACTTGAAGGACTTCCGGCTGACGCTGAAGACCAAACTGACCCCGAACACTGAGAATAGCGGCATCCAATTCCGCAGCGTCCCCATCGAAAACGGGGAGATGCGTGGCCCCCAAGCCGACATGGGCAAAGGCTGGTGGGGCAAGCTCTACGAAGAAAGTGGCCGCGGGTTGCTGGTGAAAGAGGGCGGCGAGAAGTTCGTCAAGGAGGGTGAGTGGAACGACTACATCGTCGAAGCCATCGGCCCCAAAGTGAAGCTCTGGATCAACGGTAATTTGATCTGCGACTACGAGGACGACAAACTCGCCAAACGCGGGGTCATCGCGTTTCAAGTCCACAGCGGCGGGCCGATGGAAGTGCGATTCAAAGACATCAAACTGGAGGTGATCGACGCGAAGAAATAACCCTACGTCGCGTCGCCGAAGTAACTGCGATCACGAGCTTCGTAGTCGGTGTAACCGAGGCGGTCGTACAGCTCCGCACGGGTCATCATGGTGGGAACACGCTCGCGTTGATGACCGATAGTTTTCAAGGCAATCAGCGTTTCCTCGGTGGCTTGCATCGCGGAGCGGAACGCCGTGAGCGGGAAGAGAATCATCTTGTAGCCGAGCCGGTCCAGTTCGGCCGCGTCGAGCAGTGGACTCTTCCCGAATTCCGTCATGTTCGCCAGCAACGGCACCGGCACGGCCTCGGCAAAGTCCTGATATTCCTGGGCGCTTTCGAGTGCTTCCGGGAAAATCGCGTCGGCCCCCGCTTCGACGTAAAGCTTCGCCCGGCGGACGGCGTCGTCGAAACCGTTCACGCCGCGGGCATCGGTCCGGGCGATGATCACGAAATTGGGATCGCGCTTCGATGCCACGGCGGCGCGGATCTTGGACGCCATCGCTTCCGGAGGGATCAGCGATTTCCCTGAAAGATGCCCACAACGCTTGGGCAACGTCTGATCTTCTAAGTGAATCCCGGCAACACCGGCCGCTTCGAGCAGACGCACCGTTCGTTCGACATTCAACGCTTCCCCGAAGCCGGTATCGGCGTCGGAAACAAGGGGAAGTGTGCAAACTTGGGTGATCCGCTGGGCCTCGGCAACGAATTCCGAAAGGGTCAACAGTCCGATATCGGGGAAGCCGCTACCTGCCGAAAGTGCCCCGCCCGAGAGATAAATCGCTTGAAAACCGAGCCGTTCGGCCATTTTCGCCACCAACGGGCTGAAGACCCCCGGCAGCAGAACCGGGCCGTTGATCCAAGCGTGACGCAACCGGGTACCAGGCGATTCGGCAGACATAATCGTGTTCCAAATGCTAAAAATAGAGTGGTATTGTACCCGATTTGCAAGGTCGGAAAAAGAATTTTTAGCGAAGGCCCATTGAACGGAAGTACTTACGCTGCATTGGAACTGCGCCGACACACGGCTAGTAGCAACGGGAAAAAAAAGCAAGGCCCTGTTGACAGTTCGGGGGGTGCGCTTAAGATTCCTAAGCTCAATGAAGAACAGGGAAGATCGTCGCCTATGATTCACTCCATTGTCCGCCCAGCTCTTCACCACCTGCACGTCAGGTAGCTCTCCCGGTCACAATTTGTGTCGGCTGAGAGCCAAACCCTTCGGTTTGGCTTTTGCGTTTGTTGCGGATGACGGCAGTGCAGATCGGGTTGATGGTTGACATTCGGATCGGGTGTATAGCTCAGTTGGCTAGAGCGCAGCTCTGATAAAGCTGAGGTCCCAGGTTCAAATCCTGGTACACCCAGAAGCGGAATCGAAGGTCGATCGCATTCGGGGGTGTAGCTCAATTGGTAGAGCACCTGCTTTGCAAGCAGGGGGTCAGGGGTTCGAGTCCCCTCTCCTCCAATGCGACCGACACGATGATACACACGCGGGCCACACCCTAAATAACAGGGGTTGATCATGGCGGAGCGAGTTCGAGACAGGTCTGAACCAGAACGGAAACGACCTGTCAAGAAAAATAACGCGAGCCGGGTTGACAGAGTGGGAGCCGCGACTAATATAACTGAAGTCAACGACGCAAAGGCAGGTGTGATAAACACTTGCAACTGGTGAAGTTGGCTTCGGTTTGCGGAACGACGAAAGTCGGAGTACTGGTTCAGCCGATAAAGCTAACGAGTACTCATCCGAGGAATCGAACTCGACGCAAGTTGAGTGAGATCAATCAGCTTGGGTGAAAGCCTGAGTGAATTGAGAAGTTCTTTGACAATTTGGTAGGGTATGAAGTCGCATCAATACAAGCGGCTTGCTGTTGAAGCATCGAAAGATGCCGAGATGGTGAGTCACCGAGTTTTGAGTGATTCTCAACGAGCCTTAGAAAACAGAATTAAGATCGTCCACGATCTCTATCCCAGAGATCAGTGGTTAAGAACTTGATAGCTGCTAATCGGTTCGGTCAGTCGTGATGCAGTAATGCAGAGCGAGGGATCGGACAATGTGGCCAAGCTATTAAGGGCGTGTGGGGGATGTCTAGGCACTAGAAGGCTGTAGGGCGTGGAAAACTGCGAAAAGCCCGGGGAAGCTGTTAAACGAGCTTTGATCCCGGGATTCCCGAGCAAACCCAGGGAACTGAAACATCTCATTACCTGGAGGAAGAGAAAACAAAAGTGATTCCGTATGTAGCGGCGAGCGAAAGCGGAACAGCCCAAACCAGAAGGCTACGCCTTTTGGGGTAGTAGGACCGCG
>JANXWE010000311.1 GCA_025351325.1 Fimbriiglobus sp. | reverse complement strand
GTACGGTTCGCAGCAGTAGGGCACCCCTTGTGGGTGCCCTACGAACCGGAAGCCAAGGGTCCTCCGAATCGGAGGCGCATTCGGCGTCTTTTCGCCGGGGCTAGAGCCACATCATCACCTTCACTACGCATGGTTGTGATCTTCAGCGAATCACTGGGAAGCATCGGAATCATAAACGGAGTTTAGTGAAAGTAGTCCCCGACACGTTTCTCAACGTGTCGCCACACACTCAGAGCCACGTCATCACCTTCACGCCGACGGCGATGACCACGGCGAAGGCGAGCATCAGCGCGGCGAGCCGGAGGGTTTCTTGGCTCGACCGGCGGGCCAAGAGTCGATCCAGTTCCGACTGATTGTTCGATTCCACGGCGATCTGCATGGCCAGTTCGTACCGGCCTTCGGGGTAATCCTTCGCTTGCTCTTCGGTCAGGCAACCCGCCGGGAGTTTCGCGGGCGGGTCGGGCATGGCCCAAATGTCGAACCCGAGTTCGTCCGAAAACGTCAGCGTCGCCGGCCAGAGTTCACTGCGGCTCCGCGTCGGCAGCAGTTGCCAGATGGTGCGCAACGTCGCCTCGGACGCATCGGACTGTTTCAAGCAGATGCGTCCACCGTCGAGTAACGACTGTGTACTGCCGAGTAGGAACGGCCCATCGCCCGTCTTCAACAGCTCTTGAATCGCCTCGACTTTGCGCGGTGGCAACGGCTCGGGAATCCATGTGAGCGTCGGCAGTTCCCCGCGTGCGAACCAATTGGGCGGGAACGTATCCGCGATGGTGAATGGATCGCCGATGGCTTCGTAGAGTAGTTTGTTGAGCAGTAAAAACCGGAACCCGAGTACACCCGACGGTTGCTCGGCGACGTGCACCACGGCGGCGTGCGACTTCCCCACCGGCAGGGCGAAAATCGCTGAGGTTACCAAGCTATTGGCGGGTTTGGTGCCGAAGCGAACCACGGCCAACCGTGCGGCCTCTTCCCAGACGAACGGGAACCCCTCCGACTTGGCGACCACGCGCGGCCCGGTCGATTCGGCAAACAGAAGGACTTGTCCAACCGATAAATCAATGGCCATGCGTCTGCTCGGGGGAAACGAATTCAATCCATCATCGGCAGGGCGCTGCGGAAATCTGACTCTTTGAGCAACTCGATGCGCTCGTGTTCGCGCTTCCAGACTTCGAGATCCGCCAAGGCCAGCACTTCTTCTTCGGGTGTGATCAGCTTCCACTTCCGACGGCGTTCGAGTTCCCAAATGGCATTGAAGTACCGCGATTGGGCGGTCATCCAGTTCGGCAACTCCACGAAGCCGTAGCGGCTGTGCCAAGCGGTGCTCGCGCCGTTGGCCAGCAGAGCGCAACTCTTCAGTTTGCGTTCCTTATCTGCCAACAGTCGATTCTCGGCAAACGCCGTCACGGCGGTCGCCAAACCCTTGCGAAACCGATCCGGGCGAGCATACACGCAATCGAGCAGCGGAATGGTTTCCCGCTCTTTGATCAGCGCCGCCGCGAGGATGCGATCACCGTCGACAACACAACACGACGCGGTCGGTGACCATCGACCGCGATTGTCGCCGAAGAACCCGTCGAAATACTTTCGGGCCGCTCGGCGATACGCCACCATCGTGTGGGAACAATACTCGGGGGCATACCGGAACGCATCGATAAACGAAGCGAGCAAGGCCGGGCGGTCCTCCGGCGTCACGGTGCGCATCGCAAACTCGCATACTACCGGGCGCGGCGAAAGGGCCAGTTCGTAAATGCAGGTTGCCCACGACGGCCGCACGTGGGCGGCACTGCCGTAGTATTCCCGCTTCCAACCCGCACGGCACGGCACCGTGCGATCCCACGTCTCGGCCGACATCTTCCGGTGCAACGAGCGAAGTCGATACGGGCGTTTGGTCGGGGTCATCCGACGTTCGCGAGTACCCGTAACTCGCGCGGTAGTGGGAATTTGACATGCTCCTCCCGGATCACGCGGTTCTCGACCGTGGCCCCGAACCGTTCCACGAGGAAGGCCACGCAGTCTTGCACATGTTCTTCCGGTGCACTCGCCCCAGCCGTCACCAAGACGCGATCTTCCGCTTGGAACCAGCTTTCCTGCATCTCGTTGACGCGATCGATGAGGTACGCTCTCCGCCCCTTTTGCTTGGCGATCTCCGCGAGGCGGTTGCTGTTCGAGCTGTTCTGACTCCCGAGCACGATGACGATGTCGACCTCGGGCACCAATTCTGTCACCGCTTCTTGGCGATTCTGCGTGGCGTAGCAAATGTCGTCTTTGCTCGGCCCGACGATGTTCGGATACTTTGCCCGCAACGCCGCGATGATCCCCTTGGTTTCATCGACACTCAGCGTCGTTTGGGTCAGAAATGCCAACTTCGTGTCTGCGGGCAACTGCATCGCGTTCACGTCGTCGACGTCTTCGACCAGCACCATCGCGGCCGGGGCTTCGCCCATCGTGCCGATGACTTCGTCGTGCCCCTCGTGGCCGATCAGCACGATGGTGTAGCCTTCCTTCGAGTACTTGATGGCCTCGGTGTGAACCTTGGTGACCAGCGGACAAGTCGCGTCGATCGCTCGTAGTTTCCGGATTCGTGACTGTTCCCGGATTTCCGGCGAGACGCCATGCGCACTGTAAAGAACCGTGCCATGCTCGGGCACTTCCGAAATGTGATCGACGAAGACGACCCCTTTCGCCGTGTATTGCTCGACGATCGGACGGTTGTGGACAATCTCGTGGTACGCGTAAATGGGCGTGCCGAAGTGCTTGATGGCCGTCTCCAGGGCGTCGATAGCCATGTTCACCCCGGCACAGAAGCCGCGAGGATTCGCCAGTAATACGTGCATCGACTACCTCCTTCTCCCGTTCCGAACATTCACTAGTAGTCTATTCCGGCTCCGTGAAGGCGTGTACCCAACCTTTCGGATGCAACGGATTCACGCCGGTGGAATCGCGGAGCCAAAGGCCCGATTCGACACAGGTTCCAATCCGAATGGCACACGGTTCCCCGGCCAATTTTAGGGCTGATTCACTCGAAGTGGTGAAGAGCAACTCGAAGTCTTCTCCATCGGTCAGAGCGTGGTGCAACGCGGTTTTTCCCGTTTGTTTTGCCAATTCGTACGCATCGGCGTGAATCGGGATCGCGTCCGCGTCGAGGATTGCCCCGCAGCCGCTGGCGTCGAGAATATGCTGTAAATCGGCAGAAAGTCCGTCGCTGATGTCGATGCACGAAGTGATCGGTACCAAGGCGGTGAGGTGGGCGATTTCTCGTAACCGTGGTCGCGGGTTCAAATGCCGCCCGAGAATACTCCCGCCACAAGGCCCCGTCACGAAAAGTGCATCGCCCAATTTGGCCCCAGAACGCAACAGCGGGCCAGAGCGAAGGGCTTCTCCTAAAACGGTCACCGAGACGACCAGTCCGCCGGCCCAACTGTTGGTATCACCACCGACGATGGCCACCCCGAATTCGTTGGCAACCTCTTCCAGACCCAAGTAGAGTTCTTGGGCGATCTGTTCCGTCGTGCCCGATTGCGTCAGCACCAAGCCGACGAGGGCGGTTGTCGCCCGCCCGCCCATGGCCGCAATATCGCTGAGGTTCACCCCCATGGCCTTGCGGCCAATCGCGCGGGCGGATGCTTGCTCCAGGATGAAATCGGTTCCTTCGGTCAACAGATCCGTGGTGACCAGCAATTGTCTAGAAGTCGGCTGCAAAACCGCACAATCGTCACCAGGGCCGACGAGCACACCTGTCGAAATAGGGGTTCTCGCCCGCAACCACCGGATGAAATCGAATTCAGCGGACACGGATGCCTCACAGAGACGAGGGTATGAAAATGCCGATATTTTCGGTTATTCTGCTGGCCAGTTCATGCCGGGCAGGAGTTTTACTCAGAAGAATTCACGAGTTGGACGGAATTCTGACACCGACCCTTCAAGGATAAGCTACAGTTGTTGATCTTGAGGCAGCTGTAGACCGTCCACATCCGGGAGCTATTCAGGCATGACCCCTACCCGCACCCTCGCGGCTGACTTCGGCGATGAAACTTTGTTGCGGAGTCCGCTGATCGCTCGTACCTTCGGGGAGCCGCGATTCCACACAGAAGGTGATATTTCCGCCGTGGCGTTCGGCCCCGATGGCACGATTTGGTCGGTGGATGAAGCCGGAATCCTCCGACATTGGTCGGCCGATGGCCGTGCTCTCCAGCGTTCCTTCCTCAGCGACATCGAAACGCTTTGGTGTTTCAGCCCCGAAGCGGATTTCCTGGCCAGCGGCAACGACGACCTACTAATTTGGAATACGGCGGAAGGTCAACTTTTGTACCGGATTCCGCAGCCGGGCTGGGTCTCGGCGCTCGCGTTCAGCCCCGATGGTCGCACGGTGGCATGCGGGCACGACGATGGTTTCATCCGCCTCTGGGATGTACGCTCCCAACGTCAAATTGGCGAACTCGCCGCTCATGCCGACGCCGTTTCCGCGATCCAATTCTCGGCACAGGGCGACCGGATTGCCTCCGCTGGGGAAGATCGCGTCGTCCAGGTTTGGGATGCCAACACCCACAAATTGCTGGCGACCTTGAAAAGCCACACCGACCGCATTCCCGCCTTAGCTTGGGCGCCGGATGGTAGCCTACTCGTTTCCGCAGGTTGGGATACTTCGGCCCGGGTCTGGCGGCCGGGAACCAGTGCCGAACCGGTGATGTTGCTCAATAGTCATGCCGATCAGGTCTTGGGCGTCACGTTCAGCCCCGATGGCAAACTGCTGGCCACGGCCGATTCGGAGAATGATGTTTATTTATGGTCGAATGCCGCGAGTGGCAAAGTCCGCCACGCTCTGCGAGGGCACGTCGGCGAAGTCCGCTCCCTCTCGTTCAACCGCGACGGCTCGATCTTGGCCTCCGCTGGTGCCGACCGGGTGATTCACCTCTGGGACACCCGCGATGGCAAGCTGATCGCCGGGCCAAATCCGACGGGACGCCACGGCATCGCCGTCGTTCCCGGTGCGAATCCGTTGCTGGCGAGTACGGGCGGGACGAGTCTCCGTGTTTGGGCCTTGGCCACCGGCGACGAAGTGGCCCCGAGTCACGATGGGCCTGCCTTTTCCGTCGCTGCGAGCGACACCGGTCGCTGGCTCGCGGTTGGCGGAACCGATCATCGCACCCGCTTGTACGATCTCACGCAACCAAAGCTGGCTCCGAAGATTCTCGAAGCCACCAAACCGCCGGTGGGATCGCTCGCGTTCGGCCCCGGCGGCAAATTCCTCGTCCAGAGCAGCCCCGCTGACGGGTTGGTTTGGATCTGGAACCCCGAAGGCACCGAAGCCGATCTCATTTTGATCGAAGCGGCCGACGGTTGCACTCTGGAAACGGTGGCCGTGCATCCCGACGGAAACCGGGTCGCCGTGGGCGGTGCCGATTACCTCTCGACGGGCGAACGGGACGGGGCCGTCTGCGTTTGGGATCTCACCACCAAATTGAAAGTGGCGACGTTCGATACCGGGGTGTATGCTCTCGCTTTCGATCCGCAGGGTCGGTTCCTCGTCGGGGCAGGCCTCACCGATCACGTCCACGTCTGGGATTTGGCCAGCGAAACAGAAGTCTTTACCCTGCAAGGACATCAGGAACGGATCAACGTGGTCGCGTTCAGCCCCGATGGCAATTACTTACTTTCCGGCGGCGACGACCAAACCGTTCGGGTCTGGGATCTTCTCAGCGGTCGGCTGCTAGTCGCCCGTGAATTCGACTCGCCGATTCAAGGATTGGCATTCAGCGCCGATGGCCAAACGCTGTTCACCGGCAATGGGAACACGACCTGCTATCAAGTGGACTTCAAGAAACTCCTCGAAGATTGATGCAAGGGTACCCGGATTTTACGAATAGATGATTGGTAGCGTTCGTCTACAATGAGTTCGTTCGCCGTTCGATGGCGGACGACACTGCACCCTCTTCACTGTCTTGGGGAATTTCGTTATGGTTCGCAAGCTCTTGCTCGCCGCCCTCGTGGCCTTCACCGGTTCCTTGGCCATCGCCGCCGAACTGAAGTCTGGCCCGCAGTCGGGCGAAAAGCTCCCCGGCCCATTCCACCCGCTCAACATCAACGGCGAAAGCGCCGGCCAAAAGGCCTGCTTGTATTGCAAGCACGGCGAAAATCCCGTCGCCATGGTCTTCGCCCGCTCGGCGACCTGCGAAGGCACCCAGAAGTTGATCTCGAAGCTCGAAGAAGTGACCGCCGCCAACAGCAAGGCCGAAATGGGCTGCTTCGTGGTGTTCTTGTCTGACGACGACAAACTCGGCGCCGAACTCAAGACGATGGCCGAAAAAGCCAAGTTGAAGAACGTCACCATCGCCATCGACACCCCGGCCGGCCCGAACAAGTACAACGTCTCGAAAGACGCCGACTTGACCGTGGTGCTCTACACCGACCGCAAAGTCGTCTCGAACTACAGCTTCGAAAAAGGCAAAATCTCCGACAAAGACATCGAAGCCATCGCGAAAGACGCCGCCAAGATGGTTCCAGCCAAGAAGTAAATCGTCGCTGCAAGAATCTCGAAAGCCCGGCCTTTTGGCCGGGCTTTCTCCGTTTGTGGATCGTCCGGATTTCTTCCGCAGCCCATTTCTGTTTCCCAGACTCAATCAACACCAGTTTCATTTTCGTGTGCTAGGCTTTTAGCGGAGTCTACTTTCGGAGCCGCACCCGTGAAAAACACCTTCGTGATCCTGCTCTTCCTCGGCATCGTCGGCGGGGCGCTCGGCTTCAGCAAGAAATCCGATGCCGAAGTGCTCACGCGGGTCGGTACGAAGAGCGTCCAAAAAGTGGTCGACGCCATGCCCCCGGCCAATCAGTTAGCCGGGCCTTTGGCCGCCACAAAAACCGGTGCGTTGCTCCCCATTGAAGATCGCGTCCGCTTGCGGTTTCAGACCGACAAAGCCCTCGAAGGGACGACCATCACCGTGATCGCCGAGGGCAACGAGGTGCGCCTGCGTGGGGAAGTCGGAAACGTGCTCATTCGTGCGCGGGCCGTCGAATTGGCCCAAACCACCAGTGGCGTCGAAAAGGTCACGAACGAACTGGTGGAACCGCTCAAATAGTTGTTTTTGAGTTTGCCAAAGTCACTTCGACAACGCATAGCCTTC
>JANXWE010000220.1 GCA_025351325.1 Fimbriiglobus sp. | reverse complement strand
CGTCGCCGGTGCCGTCAGGAAGGCACGGGCGATGTCTTCAGTACTCAGGCCGCAAACTTCTCGGAGAGTCAGGGCAATCTGCGTCGCCGGGGCCAGCGCCGGGTGACAGCAGGTGAAGATGAGCCGCAACCGGTCGTCTTCAAAATCTTGGGTGGTTTCCTCCGTCGCGTTCTGGTTCACGGAATGCACAGCGATGAGGGCCAACGATGCCGCGAACTTGGCCTGACGGCGGAGGATATTGATTGCTCGGAAACGACCAGTCGAGATCAACCAAGCACGCGGGTTCTCTGGTATGCCGTCGCGTGGCCACTGCTCGACCGCGCTGGTGAAGGCATCTTGCAGTGCGACTTCCGCAAGGTCGAAGTCGCCCAGGAGCCGAACCAACGTCGCGAAGATGCGCCGGGATTCCGTTCGGTAGATGGCGTCGATGGTCGATTGAATCGAGTTCAAGACTGTTCCGCGACCTTCTTGCGGTCTCTGGGGTTAACCCGATGCGCGAGCATCGGCAGTACAACTTGGATTTCCCGAATGTAGTCGAAGGTCAGGTTCGAAGGAGGAATAGCGGTGGCTACCGATGCTCGCGCGTCGGGTTAACGTATGGGATTCAATTCCTCTCACTTTAACCCGAGCAGTTCAGAATTCCACAAGCTACAATATCCGCTCAGTCCGCAGCGGTGATTCGGAGACCCAACTATGCAGCCGACGGTCCAAGCGAAGTGTCCGGGGTGCCAGGCGGTGCTCCGCATCCCGGCCGAATGGGCTGGGAAGGCCGTGAAGTGTAAGAAGTGCGGTGCCGTCGCCCGCTCGGCTGGCCCAGCCGTGCCGCCCAAACGGATTGTAGAATCTCCATCTGCCGCTGAAACACTGCCGACCGCGCCGGTCGCACCGCCGTACGGCCAACCGCCGATGCAGCCCCCAGCTGTATCGGGCTACCCCTATGCACCGCCACCGGGCTATCCGTACCCGTTGTCGCCTCAGCCCGGTTATGCGCCGGCTCCTTATGGTTATGGCCCACCGCCAGGCTATCCGTATGCACCGCCACCTTGCTATCCGCCGAACGCATTCGCCTATCCGCCCGCGCAGGATTTCGTTCCTCCGGCAATCGAATCGTTCGCCAATCCACCCACCGCCACTCGCAAACGCCGCTACAAGAAGAGCAAAAACAGCTTCAAGTTCATCGTGCTCGGCGCGTTCGGATTGCTGCTCGCAGTCGGCGTGGCGGCGGGGATTCTGTTCAAAGACAAGTGGATGCCGATGGTCGACGGCAAATCGAAGCCGAAGCCGATCGATGCGGATGTGGCGAGTACTCCTGCGGTCACTGCGAACAAACCCGCGGTGAATCTCTCGGCGGTGTACCCCCGGCGGATGCTCTTCATGAGCGTCACCAAGTACTTGTACTGCAACACCTTGAACGGGGGCGTCAACGGTGGCACGAACGGCAACGGTCGCTCGGAACTCGCCGAGGCCGCCAAGCAACTCGCTTTCCAGTTTCGCGTGCCCACCGACAAAGAGAACAACCAACTCTTTCTGCTCACGGACGCCGAAGGGACGCTCACGGCCAGCACCGCCCAACGGCCCATGCTCAAAGGAGTGCTGCTCGAAACTGCCAAGCGCTTTGCGGAGAGCAGCCGCGAGCAGGATCATGTGGTCTTTTACTTCGGGGGACACGCCACGTTCAAAGACGGCAAGGCCTACCTCGTCCCGGTCGAAGGGGATCTGAACGAACCAGGCTCGTTGTTGTCGCTCGAAGCGTATTTCGCCGTGGTGAAGTCGTGTCCGGCGCAGCAAAAACTCGTCGTGTTCGACGTCTGCCGGGCGAATACCGACGGCAACATCGTGCGGCCCGGCAGCGAGCCGATGAGCGAAGATTTGGAAAAGGCTCTGCTCGCCGCACCGGCCGGGGCCAACATCCAAGTGATCACGGCGTGCAGTGCGGGTCAGAATGCGGCCGAACTGCAAACGTCGGACGGCGAACACTACGCCGGCAGTGCCTTCTTGAATGCGTTGCGGGTCGCGGCTAAGCAGGGGCATGGCGGAGTGAAATCGGCGAAGCCGGACGATCCCTTTGCCGCAGCGAGTTGGGTCGAAGCGACCATGCCAATCCTTGTGGACTACGTCGGTGTGAAGATGAAGCCACCGGTGCCCAAGCTCGGCATGGGCGAACTGATGAACGCCGTGGCCTACAACGCTGAGGAACCTGCGGCGAAGCGGTTCGACTTCCCGGATGCCCCCAAGACCATCGATCCGAGCCAGCTCAAGGACGTCTTCGCCCTGCTCGATTTGAAGCCGATCCACATCAAGGGTGAAGCCAAGCTCGCAGCGGAAGCGCCGGACCGGATCTTCCCGTTCCAAGCCGAAGCGCTCGTGAGCTACAAACTCGAAACGCTCGGTGCCGAAATGGAGGAGGCCCTCAAAGCTTCCAGCAAACTCCCGCTGCGAACCAAGACGGTGATGGCAATGAACAAAATCCGCGACAAGTGGGGCGGGAAAGGTGGCAGCGGCAAATTCAGCGGCGTCCGCACCACCTTCGCCGGCGACACGAGCAACAACGTCAAGGACGAGATCAAGAAGGAACAAATTCCGTTGGCGGAAATCACCGACGATCTCGACGAGTTGGTGAAAGAACTCGAACCGCTCCTAGCCGATCTCGACAAGGAAGAATCGAAGGCCTGGAAGGCAAGCTTCGTGTACGCTCTCGCCCAGGCGAAATCGCGGTTGGCCTATTTGCACGAAGCAAACTTGGCGCTCGGGAAAATCTTGACAGATAGCATCCCGGAACAACTCGACAAAGCCCTTGGCTTGCAGTTGGTGTCGGTGGAGAAAATGCAGAGCAAGAAGGAGTTCCGCAAGTTCGCGGACGAAGCGAAACTGCTCTACGACCGACTGGCCACCGAGAACAAAGGCACCCCGTGGGAGGTGCTCGCCAAACGCGCCCGGGTGGAATCACTCGGGCTGGAATGGAAGGCGTACATGCCCTCGAAGGATACCGACGACGACAAAATGGACATGAAGAAGTAACCGACATGATCCGGGTGCGAACGGACGCACCCGGCTTGACTTCGTGCTTAGCTCAGTCCCTTGGCTTCCCAGCCTTTGCGGTAGGTCTTCCGCACGAACTGGTTCGCTTCGGGGAGGTTCGTCACTTCCATCTTTGCGGTGTCCCACTTGAGTTCCTGTTTCGGGAACCGCGTGGCCAGGCAACCGAGTAGCACCATCTCGGTCAGTGGCCCGGCGTACTCGAACGGGGCGCTGGTTTTGCCGACGCCCCGGGCGGCATCGACGAACTGGACGTAGTGGTTGTCGCCACCGATCTTCGGCACTTTGTAATCGACGAACTTGTCCGACGGGAGCAAGATCGGCATCCCGCCACCGTACGGCGAGAAGAGCACGCCCTTGGTGCCGATGAGGATCGACCCTTGGCCGGGGAACTTGTGCGGCTCGATCAGTTTCAACACTTCGGCGGTCGGCTTGCTCTGGCCGTTGTACCAGGTCAGGCTGACCGTTTCGGTGGTGTGTTTGCTGCCGGGGAAGACGAACTCGACTTGGCAGTTCAGGCCCCAGTTGGTTTCGTTCGGGGCGTCGCCGGTGCTGGTGATGCTCTTGGGATTGCCGACGCCGATGGCCCCGAAGACGGGATCGAGAATGTGGCACCCCATGTCGCCGAAGGTGCCGGTGCCGAAGGCGAGTCGCTTGCGCCAGTTGCCGGGGTGGTAGTAGCCGCCGCCGATGAACGGAATCGGCGCCGAGACGCCCAGCCACTTGTCCCAATCCAAGTTCTTCGGCACGTCGTCTTGGCGGTCGGGCTTCTTCGCCGCATCGCCCCAATCTTTGTTGCTCCAACTGTGGACGGCACTGACCGCACCGATGGCTCCGCCGTGGATGACTTGCACCAGGGTTTTGTGCTCGGCCGCGGAGTGGATTTGAATGCCCATCTGGGAGACGATCTTGGCCTTGGACGCGGCGAGCGTGAGTTGGCGGGCTTCGTAGATGGTTTGCGTCAGCGGCTTCTGGGTGTAGACGTGTTTGCCGCTTTGGATGGCCCGCATCGTCGGGGCCGCGTGCATGTGATCCGGGCACGAGACGTTCGCGGAATCGAACGTCTCTTTATCGAACATTTCGCGCCAGTCTTGGTAGACCTTCAGATCGGGGAACTTCTTTTTGAGTTCGGCAAAGCCTTTCGATTCGAAGACGTTCGTGTCCACGTCGGCGACGGCGACGAGCTTGAGATTCTTGCTCGCGCTCAACGAGCCGATGTCGGAACCGGCCATGCCGCCCGCACCCACGCTGACGTGCAACAGCGTCTCGCTCGGTGCGGCTCGACTGAAGCGGTAGACGGCCGGGACCGTGAGCGCGACTGCCGCCAGTTTGACTGCAGTACGACGGGTGATCGGGGTGGGCATGGAAGGACTCCGGGGACGGTTCTTGAACCTTTGAAACTCAGCCGCGGAACACTTGCGGGCCACGGGCGGGCGGGTCGAACTCCAACCGCTTGAGGAACTGCAAGGCGTCGGCGGCGCCGAATTCGCGGTCGAGGCCGGGGTCGTGCCAATCGACCGCGATGGGGCCATCGTACCCGATATCGTTAAGGGTGCGCAAGATGGCGTCCCAATCGATGCCCCCGCGACCAGGTGAACGAAATTGCCAGCCCCGGCGCGGATCGCCGCTTGGCCAATAGCCCGACATCAACCCGGACCGACCGTTCAAGGAGAGTGTCGCATCTTTGACGTGGACATGATAGATGCGATCCGGGAAGCGCCGCAGCACTTCGATCGGCTCGACCCCTTGCCAGTGAAAGTGGCTCGGATCGAACGTGAAACCGAATTCCTCGCGGCCGTGGAGGGCATCAAGCACGATTTCGGCCGAGTGCAGGTCGAACGCGAGTTGGCCGGGGTGGATTTCGCACGCGAAGCGGACACCGCAATCGCGAGCCACGTCGAGGATCGGGTTCCACTGTTTGGCGAAGAGTTTCAGAGTGTCGGCAATCACGGCTGGCTTCGGGGCCGGGTAGCCACCGACGTACGACCAGATCGGCGAGCCGGTGAAGCCGCTGACGACTCCGGCGCCGAGTTTCTCGGCGAGACGGAAGGTGGCCATCATCTCTTCGGCGGCACGCTGCTGCACCTTAGCCGGCTTGCCATCGCCCCAAACGTAATCGGGCACGAGCGCTTGATGACGTTCGTCGATCACATCAGACACGGCTTGGCCGACCTTGTGGTTAGCCAAGACGGGGGCATGCAAATCGTGGCGGGCCAAGAGTTCGAGGCGGGCCGGGCAATAGGCGTCGTCGCTGAGGCCACGCTGGACTTCGAGGTGATCGCCCCAGCAGCAGAGTTCGACGCCCTGGTAGCCCCAGTCGCCGACCTTGGCCGCCAGGGTGTCG
>JANXWE010000215.1 GCA_025351325.1 Fimbriiglobus sp. | reverse complement strand
AAGTGGTCTCCCCGAGTTGGGCGACCCCGTCGCCGATGGCGGCGAGTTCCTCCGGGGTGTAGGCACGCTCGACGGCCTTGCCCTTGCTCGGCATGCAGATGCCTCCCTTGCCGGCGATGCCCCAGTGAGCGGTGACGGCGAGGTCAGCCGTGAACACTATCGTATCGCCGATGATGCCAAATTCCTTGCGGCGCTTGCCCGAAGTAACGCCGGGAACGTGTTTTTGAGCATCGAGCAAAGCCGCCAGATTCAAACCGAGTTCGCCAGAATTCTTGAGTAGTTTGGCATCGTTCGGGAGCGGCACACGCGGCCAATCTTGCCGAAGCGCATCGGCGTTCTCGATTGCATAGCTCGGCGCGTGAAGCATCGCCAAGCAGTGGAAAAACAGGCTGGGCGTCGCTATAACGTTCCCACGACCACTCAAGTAGTCAACTGCGATATCCGACAAATTCGCGCAGTGGTCTCCGAAATCGTGGCACTGGCGGCCCGTGTCACCACCAAAGAGTGTGTGGCCGTTTGTGTCTTCCTTCAAAAGCATGGGGAAAATGTTGGCTCCACGTTCGATGATGTGGAGTGATGCTAATTGCTGAAGAGCCGACGGCGGATCGAATTCTTTACGGTTTTGTTGGACAGCAGCGAACCAAGAGTTTCCTGGAAAGACATGCGGGAAATAATCCGTGCGCTTCTCGTCTAGAAGTTTCGTATCAGGTTCCCAGTAAAGCCATCGCAGATCAAACGGTCGGTATGCGAAACGAACAATATTGTTTGGCAGATAGCCTCTGTGCAACAAAGACTTTCTGGTTTCAATTGCGTCAAATCGCGCCGCATTCGCCATCAGTCGTGGTGCGACACTCCGCATTTCAACATCCGATATCGACTTGTCGAAATAGGACTCCATTCTCGATTCTAGTTCTGGTCGGTCAATTTCAACGAGTACATCATCACGGCTGGTTTTGACACCAGTGAAGTAACTTGGAAATAAGTCTGGAACTATTGGCCAAGCCGTGTAGCCAGCCGTCGTTGTCATCGGCCGGAACGGCAAGCCGAGTTCGCGAATCGGCTCGACTTGGGCGTACTTTCTCTTGGCCCACTTCCGACCGAACGCCAGCAAATCCTTCAGTTTGCCCGCGCCCCAGAAATCGCGGTAGTATACCTTCGCCGGCGACTTGTGTTTGGCCTTTCGCACCATCGTGGCGATGGCCGTGCCGACTTGGATGCCTTCGCGGTTTTGGGCCGTGCTGAACGCGCTCGGGTCGGAGGCGCCGTCGGGGGTGAGTTTGCCGGTCTTGTATTTGTCGCCGTTCAGCGAGTCGATCCAGATCGAATCGAAACTGTCGAGATACTTCTCGCGCATCAGCGGGAACGACATGCCATCGAGCCAGGAGTAGTTGGAAATGAAGCAGACGATCCCTTCAGCGGCTTCCCCGCCGGAGAGTTCGCGGAGAATGCTGCGTTCCGCCATGCGGAAGAAACGGACGTAGAGATCGTTCAACCCCTGCCCCTGCGGTTTCAAACCGCCAGGTACGTTCGGCGTGCCCCGGTAATTGACGGAGAGGGTGCGCTCTTCATCGATGGCGATTCCGGCGAAGCCGTTGTACGGCGGATTGCCAATAATCACGAGGATCGGATGCTTCCACTTGACTCTCTCGGCGGCTTCGCGTTCCTGGTTGAATTCTTCAAAAATACTTTTGGTCGCATCCAATTTCGGATCCCAACCCGTGAGCGCATTGGTGAGATAGATGCACGGCCTCTTGGCGTCCGCGTCATTGGCTGCAATGCCACTTTCTTGTAGCCGCAGCCCAATTGCAAATGGGCGACGACGAACGGTGCCGGCAGCAGTTCAAATCCGATGATGCGAGTCGTCGCCGCCCGACGGAGTTTGAGAGCCACCAAATCGCCGTCGCCGTTTTCCGTGTAAGTGGCTTCGATCCGTTTCAGCACCTCCACCAAATACGCCCCGGTGCCGCAGCAGGGGTCGAGGACGTACACCGATTCGTCGGCCAAGCCGTCCTCGCGGCCCAACTCGTCGCGCAAAATCTGATCGACGCGGCCGACCATGTACGACACGATCTCGGGCGGGGTGTACCAGACGCCGAGTTGCCTGCGCAGTTCCGGGTCGAACTGTTCGAGGAACGGTTCGTAAAAGTATTGCACCGCTTGCGCGTCGTCGAACTTGGCGAAGAAGGCCGTGCGGTCGACGCGGTTGAGGGCGTCGCCGGCCCAACCGAGGATTTCATCGAGCTTCCATTCTTTGAGCTTGCCGGGTTCGGCCAATTCGTAAAAGAGCTTGCGGATGACCGGCACGTTCAAATGCTCGGCGGCCAGCTTCCATTGGAAGCGATCCCCCGGTTTGGGGCTGCTCCGGTGCCAGAGCACCCACGCGGAAAAAATGCCGTAGAAGAGCGTTTGCACGAGTGTGCTGCGGAAGAACCGCCGGCCTTCTTCTTCTTTCGCCGTGTCGAACGACAGGCCCAAAGCCTGTTCGAGGGCCTTCTGCACGTTGATCAGCGCGGGCACATCGCCGGCACGCTCCATGCGACTTTTCGCCTCCCGCGCATAGCTGGCGAGGAACCAGGCCACCGCCTTCGGCTCGGTGATCGGGGCCGGACGGAGCAGACAGCGCTTCAGGAAGTCGAGGAACGGGTCACCGAGTTCGGCGACGATTTTCGCGGCGTCCTTCGACCAGAACTCTTTTTCGGTGTCGACGAGTTTGAAATGCTCGTAGCGGACGCGCTTGCCGGTTTCGTCGCGGCCCAGCAGCAAGAACTCGCGGTAGTTGGTGACGAGCACCTGCGAATGGGCTTCCCAGTAGCGCGAGACTTGCGGCGAATCGGCGACCGCGAGGAGGTCGTCCTTCGGCTTCTTGCACTCGATGGCCCCGCG
>JANXWE010000186.1 GCA_025351325.1 Fimbriiglobus sp. | reverse complement strand
TCACCGTCCCAAACGCCGAAGGTGTAGTCGGTGAACAGCCCGCTCCGTTTGCCGTGCCCTTGCTGGGCGTAAATCAGCACCGCATCGACCGTGAACGGTTCGACCTTCCACTTCCACCAGTCGCCACGCACGCGGCCGACTCGATACGGGGAACTGCGCCGCTTCAGCATCATCCCTTCGACGCGGCGCTCCCGGCTGGCCAATCGGATCACCGCCAGCTCGCCCCAATCGGTCACGGCGATTTGTTCGGACAGGACGAGCGTCGGGTCGGCGACTTCACTCACAAGTGCTTCGAGTTTGGCTCGACGCTCGGACAGTGGCCGTTCGCGGAAATCGTGCCCACCGAATTCGATCAGATCGTAAGCCATGAGAATCACAGGCACATCCGCGAGCAATTTCTTGCCGACGATCTTGCGGCCGATGCGCTTCTGCAAGTCGGCGAAGGGCAACACCGCGCCGTCTTTCCAAGGCAGGATCTCGCCGTCGAGCACGGTGCCATCGGGCAACTTCTCGGCGAGGGCTTTCAATTCGGGGTAGCGGTCGGTGACCAGTTCTTCGCCGCGCGACCAGACGAACGACTGCCCGCCACGCCGGACAATTTGGCAACGGATGCCGTCCCATTTCCACTCGGCCTGCCAGTCGTCCGGGGCACCGAGTGCTGCCGGGGAACCTTCAAGCGGATGGGCCAAATAGAACGGATACGGCCGACTCAACGCCGCGTCACCCGCATCGACGGCGACGAGGCTTTGGTAAAATCCGGCGCTCGGTTCCCACGTCCCCATCAGGCGGTGGGCCACGACATCGCTTTTCAATCCGGACACTTGGGCGATGGCTCGAGTCACCAGAAGTTGCGAGACACCGACACGGAATTCCCCGGTGATGAGCTTGTTCCAAACGAAGCGCTGCCGGGAATCGAGTTCGGCCCACGCCGCCAGGATCGCTGCTTTTTGCTGGTCTTCGGCGAGTTCCCGCAGCGGCAACAACCGCGTTTCCACCCATTCGTTCAACGGCCGGTCGGTGGCTTGTTCCGCAGCGGGCAACAGCAGGGCAATTGTCTCAGCCACATCACCCACACTGTGGTAGCACTCGTCGAAGAGCCACTCCGAGACGCCGGCCATCTCGCGTGCCCACAACCGCAACCGCTTGGACGGTACCGCTTGGCGCGGCTTGCGACCGCTGAGAAAATAAACCGCCCAAGCCGCATCCGAAGATGGTACAGCGGCAAAATAGCGGCTGAGCGCTGCGACTTTTTCGCCGGTACGGTTGGTTTCGTCCAAGGCGGCGAAGAGTTCTGCGAAAGCTTTCACGACGGTTCCGCCTCCGGGGTCTGAGGTTCTTCCTCGTCGCCGAAGCGGGTCACGATCACGTCGGCGTCGGTGCCCCGTTCGCGCAGATAGCGAGCCAACACAGAGGCAAAACCATGCGTGGCCAATACCCGCGTGGCCCCGGTGGCGGCAATCGCCGCGAGCAATCCCGGCCAGTCCGCGTGATCCGAAAGAATGAATCCACGATCCATCGCTCGGCGTCGGCGGGCACCGCGCACTTGCATCCAACCCGACGCCACCGCGGACGACGCCGGTTCGAACTTCTTCACCCATGGCGAACCATCGGCCGAGGGGGGTGCGATGATCAGCGCCCCGGCCCAGGCTTTCTTTCCGCCGCTGGCCGCTTCGCCCACGGCGGTTGTCGGTGGCAATTCCACACCGCTTTCGCGGTAGGCCCTCGTTAGTTTTTCGACGGCACCATGCGTGAAAATCGGGCCGATGCTAGCGTCGACGCCGGCCATCACACGCTGGGCTTTACCGAGAGAGTACGCGTAAATGATGCTGGCTTTACCGGCGTCGCGGTTGGCCCGCCACCAGGCATTCACGCCGGCGAACAGGACCTCGGGGGGTTCCCAGCGGTACACGGGCAACGCGAAGGTCGATTCGGTGATTAACGTCTGGCACCGCACCGGTTCGAACGGCGGACACGTCGGGTCGCGTTCCAATTTGTAATCGCCGGTGATCACCCAGATTTCACCGTCGTGTTCGAGCCGGACTTGGGCCGAACCGAGCACGTGACCCGCCGGGTGAAACGACAACTTCACGCCATGATGATTGACGGATTGGCCGTAGGGAAGAGTGGATATGTCGGCCGGGCCGACGCGGATCTCGAGTAGCCTGCGGCCGGGATCGGCGGCCAGATAAGTCTGACAGCCCCAGCGGGCGTGATCGGAGTGGGCGTGCGTAATGACGGCGCGCCCGACCGGCTTCCACGGGTCGATGTAGAAACCGCCGGCGGCGCAAAATAATCCACTTTCGGTCAGTTCGACGAGGGGTTGGCCCACGTTTCTCCCCGGCGGAAATACGCTCGGATTTGGAACGGCGAAACGTATGCTATTGTTAGCAATGACTCTTTCTGGCAATCCACCCGATTCGACGACGGTCACTTGAGAAATCCGTGAACCAATCGGACTATAGATTGGCATGCTTGTTGCACGATTTGAACCATCGGCGGTTTATTTTTTAGTTCGCTGGGCATCGTTTTTATCAGGCCGCTCGGTTTCGCCGAGCCTGGGAGTTTTCTTTGAACGTCAAACTGAAGTTGCCGGCTGTCAGCATTGCTGCCCCATCCACCACGACCCAAAGAATATTACCGACCCATGGTCGCCTCTCCCTCGGAGGACGCATCGCGACGCTGCTCGGGGTGACAATCCCCATCGCCGGCTTGGTCACCGCACTCATCCTCATGTGGGGTGGGGGCTTCCATTGGGCCGATCTCGGATTGCTCCTTGGGTTTTATATCCTCACCGTAATCGGTGTCGGCGTCGGCTTCCACCGCCTGCTCGTGCACCGCTCTTTTGAAACTTATCTGCCGGTCAAGGTCGTCCTGACGGCGTTCGGTTCCATGGCGGTTCAGGGGTCGATGATCCATTGGGTCGGCTTGCACCGCTGGCACCACCAACACAGCGACGATCCGGACGACGTGCATTCGCCACATCACCAAGGCAGCGGCATACTCGGGTTCATCCGCGGCTTCTGGCATTCCCACATCGGTTGGGCGTTTCGAGCCGATCCGCCCAACCTCGACAAGTACGTTGCCGACCTCCGGAGCAGCCCGACATTGCGAATTGCCAGCAGTTTGTTTCCCGTGTGGGCACTGCTCGGGTTGCTGATTCCGGCGGTTCTGGGTGGCGTTTTGGCAGGGTCTTGGCTCGGAGCTTGGACGGGGTTGCTCTGGGGTGGGCTGGTTCGCATTTTGCTCGTCCACCACGTGACTTGGAGCATCAATTCGGTCTGCCACATCTGGGGCTCGCGGCCGTTCCACAGCGAAGACGAGAGCCGCAACAACGTGATATTCGGGATTCTGGCGATGGGCGAAGGTTGGCATAATACGCACCACGCGTTCCCGACTTCCGCCCGGCACGGACTCCGCTGGTGGGAGATCGACCTGAGTTACTGGTTGATCCGTTCACTCGCGCTCTCGAAGCTCGCCTGGAATCTGAAACTGCCCTCGCCGCAAGCGCAAGATCGCGCCAGACGGGTGTAACCGCGCGTCGGAAGGTCGCCGATTTGCAAACAAAGTTTCATACTATCCCGATGGATGTGAATTCCTCCACCGGCCCGTCGGCACCTGGTCAACCACTGTTCGAGCGACGGCGGGCTCACGTCACAAAAGTGCTCCTTGCGGTCAACGTCCTGTGGTTTCTGTCTGGTGCCTTACTCGCAACTCGAGCTGGTGTCGGCAAAGAATATTGGCAGGGAGTTGGCGTACCAGCAGTCTTGCAAACACTGTTGAAGGTTGGAGCAATCTCGGCACCAAACTTACTGAATGGTGAGTGGTGGCGACTTTGGACGAATTGTTTCGTCCACATCGGCTTGGTTCACTTGTTCGTGAACATGCTAATGCTCGCCACACTGGGTTCAGTTGCGGAGCGACTATGGGGCACTGCCCGGTTCACCGCGATCTATCTCGGCTCCGGTTTGGCCGGCAGCATCGGGGCGATTGCACTCCACCCACATACCAACGGGAGCATTTCCGTTTTGGCCGGGGCGTCCGGTGCCCTCTGGGGGATCTTGCTGTCCATTGCGGTCTGGTTCCTCCGTTATCGCAAGCAGTTGCCTCCCGACATGGCCCGGGAATGGTCTCAGAAACTCACGTTCACCGTCGGCTTCAATTTGCTGCTCAGCTTCGCCCCCGGTATCAGTTTCGAAGCGCATTTGATCGGCGGACTCGTCGGCGTGATGCTCACCTATTGGTTCGACCGGAATCGCCGACCGAATCGCTACACGAGTGCGGTGGGACTCGTGGTTCTGCTCGTGATTTTGCACCTCGGTTTGCTCGGTGCCATGCGCTACTCGTCGGCTTGGAATCTGCTCCGGCAACCACTTGAGCGTTCGGGAGATGTGGAAACGCCTATCGCGGTTCCGGAACAAACGTACTCGGAACGCGAAGCCATCGTCGCGATTTTGACCGAGTACGATGCCAAACTCACACCCAGCCGTTTCAACAAGTTGGTTGATCGGGTCAAACGAATCGACTATATTTTGGGTAAAAACAGTCCGAAGGCGATTGCCGAGGCGGAAGCGATCTTAGAAGTGACCGTGGCCGCCCGAGCGAAACTCGAACCCTTACGGAGCGAGTTCGCCGGACGCTACCTGGCTTATGTGACGTCAGTTGAAGAGCTGGCCACGGCTGTACTGGCTTGGCAAGCCCTCCCTCCGAGAAGTCCACTCGACGAGATCTTGGCCAAGCAAACCTTAGCGGTCGACGCTTGGACGAAACTGAAGGAACTGTAATCGGGCTAATTCACCGGCCCCGTCCTGCCCCGCCGCCAAAATTCCCGCTACCGGCACCGCCTGAGTTCGCGCCTCGGGGTGCCCCGACTGTTCCGAAGTTTCCACTGCCGTTGTTCCCCATCGATCCACCGTTGTTGCCCATCGAACCACCCGCGAAGTTGCTGCGGCCGGACTGCCCGCGACCGAGGTTGCCACTGCCTTGATTTTGGAAGTAGACGTAATGATTGAGGAACTGGCTGGAGACCCCCGTCGTCGGGATCTCCCCACCGTTGACCAAGTCGCCAATCGAGCGTTGGTTCGATGCGGCCACCGACTGAATCGCTTGGATGTTCTGTCGATTATTGATTTCCGGCCGCACCAACCCGTAGTAGTTGAGTGTCGGCGAACTCCCCGAGCGTGCCAAGTTGAGATACGGGCTGAAGGTGGGCCGACTGGCCGGGAATACCGGCTGGGCCAACGCTTCGCTGGCGGAGCTAACGACGGCGATCAGAGCGAAGAAGGCCACTGCGACTGGTTTGTAGAGAGCCATAATTCGGTTCCTATGAAAAAGACCCCGTCACCGAATTGGCGACGGGGTTATTGTAACGTGAAGGTACGACTTCGTGCGATCAAAACCCGTTGCCGTTGCCGTTCAAGCTTTGGCCGCGCAGCGATCTCGATGTGCTGCTCCCGAGTAAAATCACACCGAGCACACGTTCGACCGGAGCCAAAGCGCGACCGAGATAGGTATCGACACGAACCATCGGTTGAGAGGCGACGAAGACACGGTCGCCGGGCAAGAGTTGGTAGTTCGTCGACGTTTCCCCCAGGCTGACGACTGCATTCCAATTCACGGGCAGAATCTGCGGTTCCGATCCGACCGGGGCGGGGCGGGCGACCCAAATCCGGTTCGTACTCGATACCGACGACAGTCCATTCACTTGTGAAATCGCGTCGAGTACGGTCTCGTTCCCGGTACAGGGGAGCCGAATCACCGATTGGCCCGAGCCGCCCCCATCGAGCACCACGTAGATCAGCTTACTGTTGAATCCTTGAACTTCGACTGACACTTCCGGTTCGAGCAAGTACTGGGTCAGGTGTGTTTCCACAGCCTTCTTCACTTCCGCCAACGTCATCCCCACAACAGACACGCTGCCGTAGGAACCGAGGCCGATGGTACCGTCGGCCCGAACCAAGTGCGTCCCGCTGATCCGCTGCACCGATCGTGTCTGCGATAAGTTCAGCGTGATTTTCGGGTCTTTCAAATTGGTGACGGCCAGAAACTTCTCGATGGCCATACGGGCTTCGGGAACGGTCAAGCCCGCCACGGGAACACTGCCGCCGTAGGTCGTCCCCAGATCGATGGTTCCGTCCGAATCGACGGTGAACAAACCTTGCAACGGCTCATCCGGGATCGGCGTGGCCAATTTCAGTCCGAGCACATCGAGTGGTTCGATTTTGTGCGGCGGCTTCGGAACGCCTTTGTACGCCTCAATCAGGAGAACGTCGGGGGCCTCGACTCGATACGTCGGGTGCATGACCTTATCGAGTTCTCGAGGCGCTTGGAGGTTTTCCATGGGCGGGGCAGCCGTCCGACAACCGGAGGCCCCCGCCGCGAGTGAAAGCACCACCACTCCGAGACCCAACAATTGCAATCGCGTTTTCATCACTGCCTCCCGAACCGGATGGACTAAGCCACAGTACCGGCATTATCGGGCTTATCTATTCTCCTAGTTGAATCAAAACATCCCAGACCACCCGGATAATCGGGATTGCCGATACGCTTCACTTTAACTCAGATTTCATCGCTTCGTAGTCGCGACGTTCCATCGGGTGCAAGTCTGACGCTTTCAGCAGCAGCCGATTGGCGTCCTGCCAAGCGATCAGTTTTTCCGCTTTCTTGTTCTGTTTCTTTTCGAGGAGAGCCAAATGGAAATAGGCCACACCACTGGGGGCCGCCGCCACGATTCCTTCCAGCAGCGGTCGGGCCTCTTCGTAATCGGCTTTCGTTCCGCGATGCATCAGCACCAGTGCTTGGGTGTCGAGAAGGTCAGCGTTATCTCCAATCAGGCCTCGGGCCACTTTGATCTGAGCGAGAGCGTCGTCGTGTTGACGGCGATGCACGGCCATTAGGTAGGCCAAATTGTTCAATGCCAAGGCGCGGGCCTGCTTTCCGGGAACTCCCGGTTGATCCGCAGACGCTTGCGACTGGAAAATGGTAATCGCCCCGTCGTAGTCGCCCGCCAGGTTCCGCAGGAAGGCCATTTGCGACTGCACAGCCGCTTTCGGGATTCCTTTGGTTTGAGTCGCTTCATCGATTTTTTTGGTGACTCGCACAATCGACTCGCGGATTTCCCCCGGCTCGCCCGAGGCGAGAATGGATATGGAGGCTTGCGCGACCACGAGCGGCGAGCAGTTCTCCCAAGCGCGATCACAGATCTCCATCGCTTCTTTCAAGCGATTATTGCGGCCGTAAAATTCGGCACGGGCGAGCACCACTTCAGGTCGCTTCGCCTGATTCGCCACTTCGAATTTCTTGTAGTACTCTTCGGCTTCCGTCAGCAGTCCGACCCGTTCGGCCAGCTGCGCAATCGCACCCAACTGGGCGTTCGGTTTGTCCGCCAGTTTTTGCAGTGCGGCCTTCGCAGCCGGCAAGTTTTTCTTGCCCGCCAAAATGCGAATTTGCAGCTCCGCCGTGCGCGGAGCGTCCGGCTGTAGCTGTTCCAGTTTCGTCTGCCAAATGGCGGCTTCGGTGTAGTCTTGCAGATCCGTTAACCATGTTGTGAAGAACGTCAAATACGCGAGCTGAAGGGGGCTTCGCTCCGAAGTCGTCAGCAATTCGAGCATCGTGGTGCGGACTTTTTTCCGCTCGCCCAACTGAGTGTAAAGCTTCGCCAGCATGAATCGGTCGGCCGGCGTCAGATTCGCCCGTTCGCCCTCGAACAGTCCGGCTGCGAACAGCTTGCTGGGGCGATCCCGCTGCATGGCCAACGCTTGGGCGCGGGTGAGACGTTGAGCGGAGGTTTCATTGGTGATCGGATTCTTCAGTTCACCTCCCGGCACCATCTCCAGTATGTCCACAGCCTTCTGCGAGGTCGCGTAATCCGGGTCGGCCGCGAAGCAAATCGCGAACATTTTTTTGGCGAAAGCTTTGTCTTCGGCGCTGGCTCCCGTCAACGGAATCAACCGTTCCCAAGCCTCTCGAGCCGAGGCCCACTGCATGGTTTTCATCAAGAAATCGGCTTCGGCGTATTGCACGCGTGGATCGTTCGGCTTTTCGAGTCGAGCCTTGAGATACAGCTCTTGGGCCTGCTTGTATTGCCCGATGAGTTCATTGCATTGGGCCAACAGCAAGGTGCGCACGCTTTCGGGCACCTCTTTGGCCGCCAGCTCGATCTTGGCTTTGGCTTCCGCGAAATCGGGTGGGTTCGTTTTGCTCGCGGTGGCCAAATTCTGAATGAGCATCAGCCAGCCGTCCGGCGCTTTGGGATTCAGCGTCACAGCCTGTTGGTACGCTTGACCGGCCCCGGCACGATCTCCGGCTCGGTCGCGTACGCGCCCAAGCCAAAGCCAATCAGATGGATTCTTGGAATCGCTTGGGATCGCCTTCGCCGCGAGTTCCAGCGCCCGCTTCGGGTTGGCCGTCTCCAGGGAGATTTCAGCCGCCAGTCGTTGTGTATCGGCGCTGCCCGACGCCGAATCGGGCAGTTTCGATAACACGTCGTTGGCTTCGGTGAATTGCCCCTTCGCGGCCAAGAGTTCCACCAGTCGGCGGAGGATTTGTGGATCGGAGACCCCGCGGTCGACCGCCCGCCGGTACTGGGTCAAGGCTTCGTCGCGGTTGTTCCGCAAGTCCCAGACGCGCGCTTTCCCGAGCGGGACCCGCGACCAATTCGGCCGGTCGCGTTCCAAGCTGTCCAACAGCACCAAGGCTTCGTCCAGAATCTCCGCATTGGGGAGGTTTTGTTTCGCTTTCCGCTGGGCATCCCAAATCCGGTGGTACGCCAACGACGCCCGTCTGGAAGCACCGTTTTCACCATCCACTCGGCGAATGTCAGCCAAGACGAGCTCCAAGTTGGCTTCGTCGTCGGCCTTTAGAAAGCGATCGAAGCGAATCAGGTGTGCGGCCAAGTCACTCGGTTGCACCTGGACCACGCGATCCCAAAACGTCGCCGCCAGCTCCGCGTTGCCCGACTGACCGGCCAATTCGGCCAACCCGCGGTACAGTCGACGGCAACCGCTCTTGGTGAATTTGTCCGTCTGTTCGCCCAATGCGGCCATTCTTTTCCCGGCGTCCGCGAATTTCGGATCCGTCATGAATCGGGCTTGGGCGAGCCGCATCTCCACGGAGTCCCCGAGTTCCCGCCGGCCGCGTTCCAGGAACGCGACCCCGGCCTCATGGGAGACCTCGCGGTATTGCTGGGAGGCTTTGGCGATCCAAACCGCCGGATCTTTGGGCCACTTGGCGAAGAGGGCTTCCACAATTTTGCTCGCTTCGGCCGGCCGGTTCCGCAACACATGTAGGTCGGACTGAATCAGTAAAACTTCGATCTCTTCGGGGAACGTTTGAACCGCGAGTGTCACGGCTTGTTCCGCTAATTTCCAATCCTGTTTCGCCGGATCCACAGTTCGGAGGACGAGCACAACTTGGAGCCGGGCGACTTGCACCAAGGCGGTCGTGGCGATCTTGCCGAGTTCTTCGTGGTCGACCAATTTTTGATAGGTCACCAAAGCATCTTCGATCCGACCCATTGCCGTGTAAGCCCGTGCTTGGCCCATCAACGCGGCAACCCAAATCGGATCGGAGGAGTCGTCGGGGATCGCTCGGGTGAACGCTTCCAAACGCCGGTCAGTCTCGCCGATCTCTTCATAACACTCGCCGGCTCGCAAACTGGCCAATCGCAACCGCTGGGGATTGCCCACGGAGTTGCGCCGCACCGTTTCAAATGATTCCGCCGCGAGAACCCAGTCTTCTTTCAGAATGAGCAGATTCGCGCGGTTGAATGCCAGTCGATCCGGCGGAATGCCCATTTTTTCCAGCTTATTCAGCGCGGCCACGGCTTCAGCCGAGTCCTTGGACTGAATTTGGTAGTCCGCTAACGATTCGAGCAAATCCGGGTTGTCGGGACTCGCTCGAAGACCCGCTTGAAGCGCCTCGACCGCGGCACGGGGTGTCGGTTCCATCCGGGCTTTGAGCAGATAGAGCAAGTGCAGATCGGCCGATTTGGCATGCAAGGGGATGTTCCGTTCCAACTCGAGACGGGCTTCCGCCAATTTTCCCTCGGCCACTTTGATGTCTTCCGGGCGGCGTGTCTGACTGAGTTTGCGACACATTTCCAGCGACAGTTCGGCCGAGAAGAGAACCGCGGGGAGTTCGTTCGGGCTTTTGCGCTGAGCTAAGGCCGTTGAGGCTGCGGCCGCCTCGAGTTTTCCGCAACTCCGCCAGTAGCGGGCTTGCAGGAAGTGAGCGAGGTACAAATCCGGATTCTTCTCGACCATCAAGCGAATGACTTTGTCCGCTTCGTCCGGCTTGGAGAGCTTTTCGCGGAGTAGAAACGCCCGGCTGTCGTACGCGGTGATCTGATCGGGTTTGTGGGTATACGCCCGCTCGTAAAGCTCGGCAGACTCTTGGAAATTCCCATCCCGCCCCAAACAGTACGCGTAGAGATTTTCCAGTTCGCCGTCGTCCGGTTTCTTCCCGCGGAGGATCTCCAAATGGCCTTTGGCTTCAGCAGTGAGCTGGAGATTCGGATTCAGCGCGATCTCGACGCCGAACTTTCGTAGCGAGTCCCGGGCGGGATCACGCCGGAGGACATCCTCGATGACAATGAACGCATTCTGAAGTTGCTTACTCGACTTGGCACTGGCGCCGAGCAAGCGGGCGAAGCGTTCCCGTTCTTCATTGGCATTGGGACGGGAGACGAGGTACCGCTGCAAATAGGCCATTTCTCGTTCGGTGTTGGCTGGTGTCGCATCCCGTGCCGCATCGGCTTGGATGAGAAACGCCCCGGCTTGCTGTCGAACTTGGTAGCGGTGCAAGAAGTGGAGCCCCGCGAAGCCCACCACTAAGGCGACCAAGAATCCGAGTAGAAATCGCCAGTTCACAGAGACGCGCATGGGAGGTACCCAGATGGACATCGAAGGAGTTCTGCTACACTCTATACCAAAAAAGACGCCTGAGCGAATCGGTCGCTCAGGCGTCAGGGTTTTACTGCGAAAGTCGTATTAGCTTAGGCAACGACTTTGCTGAACTTACGGCGAAGCAGCCCGAAAGCTGGGAGGCCGAGAGCCGCGAGAATCAGGCCAGCTGGAGCTGGTGTTGGGCTCACATCCGAGTCCAAGGAGCCGTTGAACCGACCTGTGCCGGTGAGACCCGTGATTGTCAGTTTGTTTGACAACGAGAAACTAGCAGCTGTGCTGGTCACAAGTGAACTAGTGTCGCCACTAATGCCGGATGTTACGGTTGCAGTTGAAGTCGTTCCACCTGGTGTGATGGTCGTGTTTCCGGTCACGCTACCTGTCGAAAGGAATGATCGAGCCAGTGAGTTGTTTACAGTGACAAATCCGCCAGCGTAGACAAAACCACCAGAGTCAGCAGAAATCACAAGCGGAGCCACTTGGGTACCGAGACCGCGGACAGTTGCATTGACACTAACCGAGTACAAACCACCAAAGGTGGTCGGGCTGGTCGTCGATGCTGTGATGCCAACGATGCTGTAACCATTGATGCCTAACGCATTCGAATAGAAAATGGTGCCAACAGTCGGATCTAAGTCACCAGCCATATTGTCGGTAATGACTGTAGCGTTGATGGTCAACGTGAACGCTGCTTGGCTGGCCGAGGGTGCGGCGAGCGCAGCGGTGACGGCCAACGCAGCCGTCAACAGGAACTTGCGGATCATGAAGCACCTCCTAGAGAAACAGACTCGAGAAAAAGACACCGAGTAAAACATTACCCGATGGGGCTGTACCGGAGTGAACGAGCGGCGCTGATTGGGACATCAACTCCGGACTCGGCCGCCAAGGCAATGTTCGCCATTTCCCTGGCCGTCACGTAGTGAAACCGGAAGAGGGGGTTCCGGTCAGCTCGCTCCTGTAACGTTTCGTGAAATCGTACCATCGGCTCGCCGAGGAGTACGTCTTGGTTTGGTTCGTAGACACCATGCGTGTGAAGTTTAGCAAAAAGCCAATTAGGCTTCGTGACCACAGACACAGACGCATTCAGCCAACATTCAGTACGATTTTTATCAGGTGGTTGGTTCTTTTGCAAGCATGAATTTTCAACTTTAGGGATAATTCCGAATTTTCTCTGTTTCCAGTCAATTAGCAGTGGCCCTTGGATCATCAGCAAGCTGTTTGGGGGCTTTGGGGCGGTTCCCAGGTCAACCCCTGTATTATGTGACTTCGGCCGGAGCGGGTCATCCACCGCCCAGTAAATACTGTTTACCTTGCGGGTCTGCGTCTCGCTCGGGGACGATGGCAGCGTGAAGTCGGCGTAGCAGCCCGTTTCGCGCAGAATATCCAATTCGTTGTTCACCCCGCAATGCCGACCGTCGCGCCGAGAATTATCCAAGCACCAATTCCCATGAATAAACCCGTAGACCACCTCGCCTGTTTCGCGATCCTTGGATAAAAGCCCGTGCCGCTGGTGCAGTGTCGTCTTGAAATCCAACAGTGTGTTCCGAAGGTTATCGGCCGTGTCGTTGTCGTGGTGCAAGTGGATTTCCACCTCCCCGTACCCCCTCCGACATAGACTCCCGACCATGTCCACTAGTTCCGGATGATATTCATCGGCCGGATAAAAAAAGGAATGTTGCGGCGGTTTCCCTTCCGAATCTCGGAATCGGTCGAACAATTTCGGATACTCGTCGACCCACTGCTGGACACGAGCTTTTGCTTTATCGTGCGAAGCACCCCCCCGCTGGGGTTCGTAGTGATCGCAGACGGCCAAGAACAAGTCGATCGGTTCGCCGGGGATTGGCTTCCTCTTGGAACCCCTCGACAGTAGATGCGGGATCAACCAACGATCCAAGCCCTTCCTGCGCAGTCCCGCGTAACCCAAAGCCCCTGCGATTACTGCACCACCGGTCGCGATTCCCAATGCTTCTGGCCAACCGATCATGCCGTCACCTGTTGTTCCGACAGTGTCAGTGCTGGCATTTCACCGGAACGAGCCGTCCGTTTCCAAGCACCGGACTGACCACCGGATAACCACTTGAAGAATCCCACGAACAGCGCGGCGTTCATCATGACAAACATCGTTGGCAAGCGGAGCAGTCGGAATATCTTGGGCTTCTTCGGCAACCAGTTTCCGACCACGGCCAACGAGTAGCCGAGAGCCTGCAGCGCCATTACAAGTTGGCCGACCAGCAGATCCAGCATGAAACAGTTGGCGACGACCATCGTGAGCAACAGGAACGGGCAAATCCACCGGAGGACTTTATGGCAGAAGAACGCGAACGCGACCCATCCGTGCGCAGGCGACAGCAACGGCCAGAGCATGCCGATGCTTTGGAAACCGCCGGCACCGATCCGCGATCGACGATGGAATTCCGCACGGATGCTCGGGGCCGTTTCTTCGCAAGCGACGGCTCGGGTGTCGTAAATAATCCTACACCCGGAACGACGTTTTGCTTCCAACGGAATGTAGAAATCGTCGATGATAGTCCCGTGAGGAACACCCGGAAACAGATTCTTTCGGATCGCGTAAATGGCTCCATTGGAGCCGAGAAGCGCCCCGAGTCGGCTTTCGCACTTTTTCAGAAACGTTTCGTATTTCCAGTACAAGCTGTCGACGTTATTGCCGGTTTTCACGTCAGTCATGACCAACCTC
>JANXWE010000175.1 GCA_025351325.1 Fimbriiglobus sp. | reverse complement strand
AGGTCTACCGCGTCATCGAGGCCCGCGGCCCGGTGTTCCCGAAGTCGATCGCCGACGAACACACCGCCCAATTGCTCGGCTACTTGCGCGCTTCGCGAATCGAACACGGATTGCTCATCAATTTCGGATCGCCGACGTTCCAGATCAAGAAGTTCATCATGTCCGCCGACCGCTACAAATCCGTCGGCATCGATGAAGCATGACCGAACTCTTCGATCCCAATTTTTGCGTCGCATGTGCTTTTTTGCGGCCCGTTCGTCTTTGCCGGCCAAGCCTGTGTAGATTAACCCGATGATCGCATTCGGACCCGAAGTCTGGGATAGGATGGTGACCGCCGTGGAAGCAGTCCGAGACCGCTTACGCCGAGCCACGGCCGCGCTGGAATCTGCCGGCATCGACTACGCCGTCATCGGCGGCAACGCCGTTGCGGCCTGGGTGGCCCGCATCGACCCCGCCGCCGTGCGGAACACCCAAGACGTAGACATTCTCTTGAGGCGGGAAGATATGCCCGCTGCCAAAGTCGCCATGGAAGCGGCCGGCTTCGTCTACCGCCATGCAGCCAGTATCGACATGTTCCTCGACGGGCCGAGCAAGAAAGCCCGCGACGCCGTTCACATCCTCTTCGCCAACGAAAAAGTGCGTCCGGTGGATCCCGCCCCGACTGCGGATGTGATGGAATACGAATCGAGCGAAGACGGCCGTTATCGCCACTTGACCCTCGAAGCACTCGTCCGGATGAAGCTCACTTCGCACCGCGACAAAGACCGGACTCACCTGCGAGATATGATTGGTGTGGGGCTTATCGACGAGACTTGGCCGGCCAAATACCCGACGGTTCTTGCCGAGCGTTTGCAACTTGTGCTCGATAACCCGGACGGATGACCGGAGGAATAATCTCGATGCCGATTCACGATTGGACTCGTGTCAACGCGGGTACCTTCCATGATTTCCACCAAGGTTGGACGATCGAAATCCGCAACGCACTCAATCGTGGCGTGCTTCCGGTGGGTTATGTCGCGGCGACGGATCAGCGTGTCATGACCTACGAACCGGATATTTCCAGCCATGCCCGTGGGGATCGCCCGCGCTCTACCGAAGTTCGCGGGGGATTGGCGGTGGCCGAAGCGCCACCAAGTATCAAACGCGTGGCCCAACTGGAGACGGAAGCGGAAGCTTTCGCCCGGAGGGGGAATCGAATTATAATTCGGCACGCTCGAGGCCGACCCGTTGCTGTGATCGAAGTTGTTTCACCGGGAAATAAAGATCGGGATCATTCTGTCCAGCGATTCGTTGGTAAAGTTGGTGACTTCTTAAAACAGGGCATCAGCGTGGTGTTCGTCGATTTATTTCCGCCAGGTTCGTTCGACAGAGTCGGTCTCCATGGGATCATTGCCGGGAATTGGCTCGAATTCGCGGAGCCAATTCCCGGCGACGATCCGCCGTTGGCCGTCGTGTCTTACGATGCTGGAGAACCGCTAACATCATACCTGGAACCGCTCGCAGTCGGCGATCAGCTACCGGAAGCGCCGCTGTTTCTCGACGCGGGTTACTATGTACCGCTGCCCTTGGAGACGACTTACCAAGCGGCTTGGGATAACTTGGGGAGCGATGTGCGGGAATTCTTCGAGGCGGGTCGTTAACGTTCCTCGATCAAAAATGTCGGCACCGTACTGCCGCCACCGGCAGACACATTTAACAGCGGTTCCGTTGAGATTCGCGTCAGGCAACCGTGCATGTGGGTACCGAACGCGACGAATGGATTCGAATCGAGCATCCGCGGGATGACCTGCAAGCTCCCTTGTTCAAATCCGGGGAATGGCTCATAGGGCAGCGTCACTCGCTGTTGCACGACATAGTGTGCGGAGAGGGCTTGCTTCACCGCCTGTTCCCAGATCGGTTGATCGACCGTCCAGCCGAGCACGATTCCTCGTCCACCGTAGTCGTCGTTCGGCTTCAGCACGAAGCGATCCTTGTTCGCATTCACGAACGGGATCATGTCGATGACCTGCCCATTAAGCGTCGTTTTGCGTTCCTCGATCACGCGGGTCCAAGGGATGTGGTCGCGGATCGCTGCGAGTTGCTCAGGGGTGAACAACTCGGCGTTGGCTTCGTCGCTGAGCACGGCGAAACTGGCCTTCTTGAACAGGATCTTGCAGCGGAAGGTGTTCACCATGCAGACGGCGCCGTCGCGGACGGCCCGGACGACGGGGTGATCCACGCCGCCGCGCTCGATGAGTTCCGAAATCAGCACGCGCTTGTAGATCAGTGTGATGTGGTAGCCACCGCTCATCAGTTTGCCGTCGATGTATTCCACGTCGCGTGGATCGACGTTGCGGGCTTCGACCCCCATGCTGCGGAAGTAGTCGTAGAAGAGGACGAACTCGCTGAACGTCGGCACTTCCCGCCAATCGAGAATTGCAATCCGCGGTGCTTCATGATTCAAGCCGCGGAACTGGGCGAACGAGTCGAGCAAGGCGTGCCAGACCCCCGGTTTGCCGGGGATCGGTTTGCAATCGTACTGCCGCTGAAATTCTTGGAAGACCGGCAGCCCGTAGAAGACGTCCGCGAGGGCATCCGAATACCCGGCACCGGCGGGCGTTTCGGTGTTGAACTCGGTGAATTTCAATTCCCGTTCCGACACGAAGAACGTATCGAATCGGCTCGTCGGACTGGGACAGCGGAAACGTGGTTCAATTGGCAGGAGTTGCTCCTCCCAATCGAGCATGCCGAACTGTTTGCGGAAGAGCGGGTCCACGAGGGCTTTGTCGTAAATGGTCTGAAACGCGGGCAGTAGCACCTTCACCCGGTCGCGGAGAAACGCGTACTGCCCCGGAGTGAGGAAGCGCGGTCGGAGGACGGTGCAGACAGGCCGTGTGCCGTAGAACAGTCCGCGTGATTCTTGCAAATTGTCGAGCAGATTTTGTGAATCCGCCGCAATCGTGCCTGATGCAAGAATGTCATGGTAGCGACCGATGGCGGAGCTGGCGGTTCCTGTGCCCACGTTCGTCGAACTGTCCATCGTTCAACCCCCCACTCGTTTTGTGTGCCAGTCCGTCACCCCTTCGTACATCCGGCCGATCTGGAACATCTTCGTTTCGTCGAAGGCGGGCGAGAGCAGTTGCAGTCCCACCGGCAGGCCGCTGGCGGTGAAACCGCAGGGGATGCTCATGCCGGCGATGCCGGCGAGGTTGCAACTGATCGTGTAGATGTCGCTCAGATACATCGCCAGTGGGTTGTCGGTCTTCTCGCCGAATTTGAATGCCGGCGTAGGCGACGTCGGCCCCATGATCACGTCGCAGACTTTGAACGCCTCGTCGAATTCGTTCTTGATCTTTCGGCGAACCTTCAACGCCTTCAAGTAGTATTCGTGGTCGTAGCCGCTGCTGAGGGCGTAGGTGCCGAGCATGATGCGGCGCTGGACTTCCTTGCCGAAGGCTTCGCCCCGGCTCTTGCTGTAGGTGGCAATTAAGTCAGTCTTTTGAGCGGTGCGGTGGCCGTAGTGCATGCCATCAAAACGGGCCAAGTTGCTACTGCACTCGGCCGTTGCCACGATGTAGTACACCGACACGGCGTACTTGCAGCCGGTGGGCAACGATAATGGCACTAAGGTCGCTCCGAGCTTTTCGTACTCCTTCAGCGATGCCTTCACCAGCGCTTCCACTTCCGAATCGAGGCCTTCCTCGAAGAACTCTTTGGGGATGCCGATGCGCAGTCCCTTCACCGGAGAATTGATCAGTTGCGTATAGGCCGGCACCGCGTCGTCGACGCTGGTGGCGTCGTGCGGGTCGTGCCCGGCGATCACTTCCATCAGCAGCGCGGCATCGGTGACATCGTGGGCGAACGGGCCCACTTGATCGAGCGAACTGGCGAAGGCAATCAGCCCGTAGCGGCTCACGCGGCCGTAGGTCGGCTTGACGCCGACGATCCCGCAGAGTGCCGCCGGCTGGCGGATCGAGCCGCCGGTGTCGGTGCCGAGCGAAACCGGGGCTTCGCAGGCGGCCACGCTGGCGGCGCTGCCACCGCTGCTGCCGCCGGGGATGCGATCCGTGTCCCAGGGGTTGCGCGTCTTCTTGTAAGCACTGTTCTCGGTGGACGACCCCATGGCGAATTCGTCCATGTTCGTTTTGCCGAGGATCACCGCGTCCGCATTCTTCAAGCACGCCACCACGTGCGCATCGTACGGCGGCACGAAATTCTCGAGCATCTTGCTGCTACACGTGGTGACAATCCCCTTGGTGCAAAGAACATCTTTCACCGCCACCGGCACCCCGGCGAGTTTCCCGAGCGGTTTCCCGGCCTTGCGTTTGGCGTCGATGGCCTCGGCTTGCTGCCGCACGGCCGCTTCGTCGACCCGCATAAACGCCTGGATTTTCGGCTCTTGTTTTGCAATCGATGCCAAAAACGCGTTGGTGATATCGAGGGCGGTCACTTGCCCGGCCGTTTGGAGAGCGAGCAATTCGGTGGCGGTATTGTGGATCAACATGGTCGGCGGTCGCCAAACGGGGAAACGGTTACCGGGTGAATCTTAGGGAACCGGTTCACTTTCCGACAGCACCCCCACTCCTCTGCAGAAAGTAACTCCCTGCCAATCATTTGTTCGGGAGAGGTGTAAGCATGTCGCCTGTTTCGGTTGGTCTAGGCACTCGATATGGCTTGCGACCCGCATTTTTGTGCGAGATAAGAAGCGGAGCTAATCGATCTTTCCACCGCTCGGTGACTCTTATTGAAACACAGACTTCGACTGAGTTCTCAACGATTGTATGCAGAGTAACCGTAGCTTCAGCACTTAGGAGTAAATCACTGAATGACTGGACATTTGTTTCACACGAGTTGGCATTCAATTTCTCAATCAAAACTTCATGCAAGGGGAACGTGCTTATCAACGACGAGTTGTTGAAATCTTCGATGGTGATCGTCGTTTTCGTACTCGACTTGATATCGCCAATTATCGCTTTGCAACTCGACAGCGGAGGCAGTTTTCTCCTTTCGGCTGGCTTCGGCAACGGTGGTTGAGCGGCGGTTGGTCGGACGGACGGACTCAGAACTTTGCCGTTACTAATCGCATCGGACAGATACAACGCCCACAACCCGATCACGACTGCTAGTAAAATCGCCAGGTAAAGTAATGTTTTCAAGACAATCCCCCAACGCACGGTTGATTGTCAATCAACCGTACTGGTTTCAGGTGCTTTCTTGGCTTTGATACATAAATCCGCTTTCACGACATCAGTCCTTACGTGATCCACGTAAATCCAACGATTTCGACTTCGAATCTGAATTTCGGGTAGTGGCCTAGGCCACTACCGAATTTCGTATCAAAGCTGTGCTTTCTCTTTGAGATCTTGACGGTCTCAAGTCAGTTCTTTGTGATGTACATGACCCACCTGCCAAGACACGGGGCTGAACTCACAGTGTAGCCCACAACGATGGGGGTTCCGACGAATCCTAAAGTTGCCCGGAAAGGCAGGAACATCGCGCCGGTTGAAACGCCACCCGTAGCGACAGCGTAGGCGTAAGCAGCTCCGAACGTGATCTGGTCATAGCACTCGATCATATCGCTCTCAGGTGTACCGACATCGGCGAGAGTGATTTTCCCAGCAGTCAAGTCGGTTTTGCCTGTGATACGCATTGTGGCGAATGACTGATTATCTCCGAGACTGAGTTCCCCGCCCGTTTGAGTAAATCTACCGTTCACCGTGAAGATCGAGGACGTTGTGTTCGCCAGAATTCTGAACGTCCCACCATCCACCAGGAGGGCGGCTATGTTGGGGTTGATGTTAATGTTAAACTGAACACCTCCATCGACGAATACTTGACCGTTGTAGAGAGTAAAATCACCCCCTGTCGTTGTGACGGCACTGTGGGCCTTGAATACTCCGTCGAGGCCCTGAACTTCGATCAATTTCGCAGTGAGTGGCGAATTGACTTGGACGTCATGCGTGGAGTTGACTACAAGAAACCCACCGTTGAACGTAACGCTGCTTGAGTTCTTCGACTCACTGTGATTCATTACGTTGATCTGACTGTTGTTGTTGGTGGAGATGGTGCCGCCCGTCAGAGTCAGTTTTGCACCCTGCACGCCGTTACCTTCGATATTCAGAAAAGAGCCAAGGTTCACGCTGGACCTTACGATTGCTTGAGCTCCCCCGCTTGCTGTGCCGGTGACGTGGATGATGCCCGGTGTGGTAGAGCTTGTAATGCTACCACCCACGAACGATAAGATTTTGTTGACGACAAGGCTTGAATCTGTCGCAAGCGTACCACTGCCGACTTCCAAAATGCCGACGGGTGTGTTGTTTTCAACTCTAACCGTACCGGTGTAGCTATTGACCAGGTGTACCCCGGCGAGGGTGGTTCGCCGGGCCGGCCAAGCGACCGGCGAACGCCGTCAACGGAGTCATAGTGACACGACGGCAATCGCCGTGTCATTCCAAACCGTGTCGTACACCCGACGCGTCAAGCGGTCAGAGTACTACTCTGACGCCTGTTCTTGTTTCCGCGGAGAACACCCCCCCTCCCCTCTGCGGAACCAACGGAAGCTGCGGAAACAAGAACACCAGACAGAATGACAATTGTCTTGCAGTTATAAACTATTGTTCAGTCATGGGTTCGGATCGTTTTGATCGGAGTTGTGCCAATTTTGGTTTTGCTGGCGTCTTCACCGGTTTCTTCGTTTTGAGCAGTGTAATGCCGATGTGAACAGGTTAACCCGATGCGCAAGCATCGGCGGTGCGGAACGACGGGTCGACTGCAATATGATGTTCTCGAATGTGGAATCGTCTGTGGTTTCCGATGCTTGCGCATCGGGTTAACCCTGAATTTCATCGGCGATTTCGCCACAAAAGTTCAAATTGACCCGTGTGGAATAGAACCTCACTACCGCGTTGCGTTCAAGCTCCGGGGCCGGTCATCGCTTCGGGGCGAACCCAGGCGTCGAACTGCTCTCCGGTCAGCAGGCCGCTGGCCACCGCTTCTTCCCGAAGCGTCGTGCCGTTGTGGTGGGCCGCTTTGGCGATCTTTGCAGCGGCGTCGTAGCCAATGTGGCGGTTCAGAGCCGTCACCAGCATCAGCGAGTTGGCCAAGTAGCCGGCGATCTGTTTGCGGTTGGCGTCGATCCCCTTGCGGTTCTTCATCGGCGACTTCGGCCGCAGTTTCGCTTGATCCACTTCCACGCGGCCGGTGTCCGGGTTGGTGACGTATTCCAGTGCCTCGTAATCGGTCTCGGGCAAGTCGGCGGCGCAATGCTCACGGTAGCTGCGGCACGCGTCGCTGAGCAGTCGGACGCTGTGCAGGAAATTGTGGATGATCACCGGCTTAAAGACGTTCAACTCGAAGTTCCCTTGGCTGGCCGCGAAGCCGATGGCGGCGTCGTTGCCCATCACCTGCACGCAGACCATCGTCATCGCTTCGCTCTGAGTCGGGTTCACCTTCCCCGGCATGATACTGCTGCCCGGTTCGTTCTCGGGAATCGTCAGTTCGCCTAGCCCGCAGCGCGGTCCACTCGCCAGCCAGCGGATGTCGTTGGCGATCTTGAACAGCCCCGTGGCCAGCGTTTTGAGGGCACCGCTGGCGAACACCATCGCTTCGTGGCCCGCCAGTGCTTGGAACTTGTTCGGGGCGGTCACGAACGGCAAACCGGTGAGGTCGGCGATGGCTTTGGCACTGCGCACCGCGAACTCCGGGTGGGCGTTCAGTCCGGTGCCGACGGCGGTCCCACCGAGGGCGAGTTCGTACAGCATCGGCAAGCTCTGCCGGATCGCGGCGATGCCGTAATCGAGTTGGGCGACGTAGCCACTGAACTCTTGGCCGAGGGTCAGGGGCACGGCATCCATCAGGTGCGTTCGGCCGATCTTGACGATGCCGGCGAACTCGGTGGCTTTCGCCGCGAAGACGTCGCGAAGGGCCGATGCACTCGGGATCAAGCGGTGAACGAGTTCCTCGACGGCGGCAATGTGCATGGCGGTGGGGAAGGTGTCGTTCGACGACTGCGACATGTTCACGTCGTCGTTGGGGTGGACACCGTACTTGTCACCACGTGGCACGCCGCAGAGTTCGGCGGCCCGGTTGGCGATCACCTCGTTGGCATTCATGTTGGTCTGCGTGCCGCTGCCGGTCTGCCAGATCCGCAAGGGGAAGTGGCCATCGAGCGTCCCGGCGATCACTTCATCGCAGGCCAGCATGATCTTGGGCACCTTCACGTTGATGGGCACCAAATCCTTCGGTTTGGCTTGGAACAGGCCGAGTCCGGAATTCACCAGCGCCGCCGCCTTCTTCAACAAGCCGAAGGCGCGGATGAGTGGCCGTGGCATCACATCGGAGCCGATGGCGAAGTGTGTGAGGCTCCGGGCCGTTTGGGCACCGTAGTAGCGATCCGCCGGCACGCGGATCAGACCCATGCTATCGGATTCAATGCGGAATTCGGACATCGGTGGAACCTGTGCGGGGAAGGGTTGCTCAATTGTATTGGTGGTGACCGGCCATTGAGTTTACTGGATCGTTGTGGCGACGCGTTTCTTAACGTGCCGGGGGATCGAATGTCCGACACTGAGTTTTTCTACACGCATGTTAACCCGATGCGCAAGCATCGGGGCGAATCGAGATGATCCGATGCTTGCGCATCGGGTTAACCTTGAATCTTCTGCCATCCGATCCCCCGACACGTTAAGAAACGTGTCGCCGCGTCAGCCGGCCCTTGAGTTTCAGGAAGGGTCGCTCCACCGAGTAGTGCGACGCAATCCCCGCCGCCACGGCTAATGAGATGTTCACCGGGAACTGCTGCCACCACTGGTTCTTTGGAGAGTAGTCGTACAGAAACGGTTGCTGCCAGAGGTAGAGGCTGTACGAGATGGTGCCGACCCAGGCGACAGCAGGCAGGTTGAGCAGTCGGAATAGTAATGAGGCCCGTTCGGCGAAACAGACGCTGAGCAGCAAGTACGTCACTGCCAACCCGACGACCGTCATACCGAAGGGGACATCCAAAATCGGGAGAACGCGGGTGGTTCGAAGGTAAAGAATGCTGCCGATAGCGACCACGGCGACGATGCGGCCGAGAGTCACGGAGCGCCTCACGCAACGCAGCATTTGTTCGGGTTGCCGGTGATACCAGATGGCGGCGAGCGCACCGTATGCCATCAAATCGCCGATGCCGAAGAGCGAGTTCGCCAAGGGATTGAGTTCTGTGTTGTACCAGAGTTCCGCTTTGTACCAACAGACGCGGAAGACCGGCATGACCAGGACGGCGGCGATCACTAACCACTTGGCCCGCTTGACACCGAGCCAGGCCAACAGCGGTGGCCAGAATATGTAGAAATGCTCCTCGACAGCCAGCGACCACAAGTGCCCCGTCGCCCACGGGTGGTGCCACCATGGGATGTAGGGAACCAGAAAGAACGCCCCGGAGAAGAAATGAATCGGTCGGACTTTGAGATCGACGACGCACTCTTGAATGATGGCCACGAATATTAGGTAGGCGAAGAGTGCGGGGAGCAGCCGCAACCCCCGGCGGAGGTAGAACTGGCGCAGGGAAATCGGCCCGCGGTCCGCTTCGCGCAGGAGCAAGTTCGTGATGATGAACCCGCTGATGACGAAGAAGATCCAGACGCCGAGCGATCCGAAGTGGGTCGTGTATTTCACGAAGTGATCGCCCGTCGACCGAACCGTATGCTGCACCAAAACGAAGGCGATCGATAACGCCCGCAAGCCGTCGAGGGAAGGAATTCGCGCTTGTGCCATGAACGACCCCGGATGAACACGTATCGACCTTGCTTACAATATCGGAACCGAAGTTCGAGATTTGACCATGCCCGATTTGCGAGTGACCCTCGGTCGCCTGATCTTCCGCAACCCGATCCTCGTGGCGTCGGGAACCTTCGGTTACGCCAAGGAGATGGCCCCGTTCGTCGATTTCAGCAAACTCGGTGGCATCGTCCCCAAGACCGTCACCCAGTTGCCGCGAGCCGGGAACGCCCCGCCGCGAACAATCGAAACCGCCTCGGGAATGCTCAACGCCATCGGTTTGGACAACGACGGGCTGGAACATTTCCTCGGCCACCACCTGCCCTATCTGCGGACATTGCCGACGGCGATCCTCGGCAACATCGCCGGCAAGACGGAAGACGAATTCGTCGAGATGGCGCGGCGCGTCGGCGAAGCCGGCGACGGGTTGGCCGGGCTGGAATTGAACCTGTCGTGCCCGAATGTTTCGGGCGGACTCGACTTCGCCACGAATCCGGAAGTCACCCGGCGGATCGTCCAGCGCTGCCGGGAGGCCTGCCCACGGGTGCCGTTGATCGCCAAGCTCACGCCCAACGTCACCAGCATCGTCGAGATCGCCAAAGCCGCCCAAGACGGTGGCATCGACGCCGTGTCGTGCGTGAACACCTTCTTGGGAATCGCCATCGATTGGCGGAAGCGCAAACCGATTCTCGGCAATGGCGTCGGCGGCTTGAGTGGCCCGGCCATCAAACCGCTGGCACTGCGCTGCGTCTGGCAAGTGGCGAAGCAAGTGCCCGGCCTGCCGATCATCGCCGTCGGCGGCATCGGCACCCTCGACGACGTGCTGGAGTTCCTCGTCGCCGGGGCGAGTGCCGTGCAGGTGGGCACCGCCAACTTTTACGATCCGGGCTTGAGCGCGCGGTTGGTCGACGAGTTGCCCGGTGCGCTCGGTGTGTTGGGTGCGGGGAGCGTGCGCGAGATCGTCGGTACGCTGCGGGCGGCGGGGTAGAATGAACGGACACACCGGGGAAACGACAATGGGTAGGGTCATGGTAAAGGTACTCGTCGAGAATCTAAACGATTTGGCGGGCGTGCAAGCCGGGACGTTGACACCGGATCAAGTCCGCAAGGTCGAAATCCCCGACGCGCTCGTGGATACCGGAGCCACGGGGCTACTCATGCCGAAACGATTGATCGCTCAACTCGGGTTGATGCCATTGCGAACTCGGAACGCCATGACCGCCGGCGGTGTGGTTTCGATGCAGGTCTACCGCGCGGCTCGCCTGACGGTGCAAGGCCGAGACTGCATCCTGGATGTGACCGAAGTCAGCGACGAATTGCCCGTATTGATCGGGCAAATCCCACTGGAAAGCATGGATTGGGTTATTGATATGCAAGGTCAGAAATTGATCGGCAACCCCGCCCACGGCGGGGAGCAGATGATCGAGGTGTTTTGATGGGAGAGTTGGTACGATTCCGTCATGAAGCCCAAAGTTTACATCGAGACGACGATTCCGAGCTACTTGACCGCGAGGCCGAGCCGGGATCTGATCATCGCGGCACACCAACAGATCACGCATGAATGGTGGTTAAAACGTGGCGATTTCGACCTGTACGTCTCCCGGCTCGTCCAGCTCGAATGCCAAGCTGGCGATCCGGAAGCGGCCACAGCGCGGTTGGCGGCTTTGGTAGGCGTGCCGGTATTGGATCAGCGCGAAGACGTCTTGGGGTTAGCTGAAGAGTTGATGTGGAATGTGCCACTTCCTACGAAGGCCTCAGATGACGCGTTTCACATCGCTCTTTCCACAGTGCATGAGATGAACTATCTGCTAACATGGAACTGTACCCACATTGCGAACGCGACCTTGCGAATACGGGTCGAATCGATTTCTCGAACTCTCGGATATGAGCCACCGTTGATTTGTACCCCGGATGAATTGAGGAAACTAGGAGACAAGCCATGATCGAAGATGAAGTCATGCAGCAAGTCCGTGCCGCTAAGGAAGCGTTCGCGGCATCACACGGCTACGATATGCGTCGGATGCATGAAGCGCTCCGAAAAATGGATGCAGAATCGGGGGTTCCGACGGTTCGCCTCGAACCGTGGAAGCCGGAAGTCCAATTGCCACTGGCACCCCCTTCAATTGAGATGCCGACTTCCACGGCGGTGCCATTGGTTTGATCGGCAACCCCGCTCCGAACGCAACAAAGCCGGAACGCACCCGCGTCCGGCTTTTGCTAATTCCTGTTCCGCGCTCGGCTACGCGTTGCGGATAACTTCTGATTAGAACTGGTCGAGCCAGAAGTGGTTGCCGCGGTAATGGCGCATCGGCTCCCAGAGCTCGTAACGCCAGCCCGGTTCTTTGAACGCAGGGTAAGCTTGGTACGCCGGCGGGCGGACGTACGGGTGACCCTTCGGCTCCGGCCATTGCGGCGATTGGGCCGGCCAGTAGTTGTGCGGGAAGTACGAGTACGGGTAGTAG
>JANXWE010000148.1 GCA_025351325.1 Fimbriiglobus sp. | reverse complement strand
CTTGGTGATCGCCAACGCCATCCTCCGTACCAAACAACCCTGGTCCGCGAAAATGGCTTGACAACAAACACAGTCACTCTCCGCTTCTGAGAGGGGGCCGGGGGGTGAGGTCTTACCTGCGGTCGAGATTGCAGCTACTGTTGATTGCCAGAAAGACACGTGAAACACTTTTCAACTCGTCTCTAATCTATCAGTTCAGTGCGCGACACCGATCTGATAGATTAGTGTGGTCACGATTCCCTCACCTGCACTCGGGAACTCCCATGATCGCAACCCGCCGTGAATTCCTCGCCGCCGGCGCCGTGGCCTTGGCCGCCGGCCCGCTGCTGGCCGCCGAACCGCCGAAGGCCCCGAAGCTCAAGAAGGCCGTGAAGTACGACATGATCGGCGTGAAGGGAACGCCGACTGACAAGTTCAACGCCATCAAGAAACTCGGTTTCTTGGGCGTCGAGATCAACAGCCCGGCCGGGTTGAAACTGGATGAAGTCGTCGCCGCGACCAAGGAGACGGGCATCCTCGTCCACGGGGTCATCGACTCGGTGCACTGGAGCGACACGCTGAGCAGCCCGGACGAAAAAGTCCGGGCCAAGGGGCTGAAAGCGCTTCTCGGTGGCATCGCCGACGCGAAAATCGTCGGGGCCGACACGGTGTTGCTCGTACCGGGAGTCGTCAACAAAGAGGTGACGTACGAGCAGTGCTGGGAACGCTCCACGGCCGAGGTCAAGAAGGCCATCGGAGTGGCCGAGAAGGCCGGTGTGAAGATCGCCATCGAAGTGGTCTGGAACAACTTCTTGACGAAGCCGGAGCAACTCATCGAGTACGTCGATCAGTTCAAGTCGGAGAGCGTCGGGGCCTACTTCGACGTGTCGAACATGGTGAAGTATGGCGTGCAGCCGGCCGACTGGATCCGCAAGCTCGGCAAGCGGATGCTGAAGTTCGACTTCAAAGGGTTCAACAACGATCTCTTCAAAGCCGGGAAAAATGGCTGGGTCGATATCGGCGAAGGCACCGAAGATTGGCCCGAGGTGCTCAAGGCCCTCACCGAGATCAAGTACACCGGCTGGGCCACGGCCGAAGTCGGCAGCGGCGACGAGAAGTTCTTAAAGGACGTCGCCGACAAAATGAACAAGGTACTGGGACTGTAAACGAAGTCCGGCGGGGGTCACACCCGCCGGTTTGCGATTCTGTTCAGTTCTTGCTTACGGTTTGGGCTGGCCGAGATCGAATGTGTAAGAGAAAGCGCCGAGCATCTCTCCCGGTTGTGAGTGGCAGCCGATGCAGTTGGCCCCGGCGTAGATGGGCCCGATGACTCGCACCTCCCCCGTCTTGAGCTTCGCGGTGTAGAGATCATCACCGGATTTGAGTTTCTTCAGACCCCACGATTCAAACGCGTCGAGCGGACGGGTCAGAATGCTGGCCAAATCCATGCCCATTGTGACGTAGTCCGTTTCGTAAACGACTAGCTTCGCCGGTCTTAGCAGGCCGATGAGTTGCACTTGTCGGAACTGGAGGGGCGCCAACATGTTGTCGAGAGGGAGCCGCTTCACCTGTTGATTGAAATTGCCTCGAGACGCAACGATCTCTTTATCTAAGGGAGTCTCATCAGGCGTCTGAAACCAGTTCGGCACATCGCGGTTTGGGTTTTTCGTGGAGTCAGGCTTTTGTGCGTGGACGATGTCATAGTCCAGCTTAGGCCAGCCCAGCCGGCCGTTGCCGAATCCCGGCTGTTTGATGAAGATCACAGTCGCTTGATTGTGCATCCACTGCAAGCGGGCCTTCTGCTCGTCGGTCGGTCGAATTGGAACCCCCCGAGCATCGGGGACTGCCTCCTCGGCCACCGGCGGTTGATCGATCCACCCACAGCCACCGATGCCGGTCACCAGTCCGACACCGAGCAGTGACGATTTGAAACGGCGTCGAAGTTGTCCGATTGACATGGTCTTGGCCTCCGGAGAGGTGACTGAACACGGAATGAAATCTAACAGAACCGACGGTGCTGTGAACCACGGCCGAAGTCGGCAGCGGCGATGAGAGGTTCCTGAAGGGCGTCGCCGACAAGATGGACAAAGTGCTGGGACTATAAACGAAGCTTGGCGCGGTCACACCCGCTGGCTGATTATTTGGTGTCGTTCAATTTGGCCTTGAGCTCGGCGAGTTCCAGCGCCAAAGCATCGGCCCGGGCCTTCTGTTCATCGTACGCTTCGACCAGTTCCAACTCGTCAGGAATGTCTTTGCCGAGATGGTCGGCCATGATCAATCGATCCGACTCCCAACGAAGCCAGAGATCGAGCGGCGGGATGCGCACGCCGAGCTTGGAGGAGTCGAGCATCATGCGATAGCCGCTCTTCATGAGCTTGAAGGCGAGGATGGCCGGCTTTTTGTTCGGTGCCGCCGCGTCGACGACGACAATATAGGGAATCCCAAGAACAATGAACTCGTCGAATTTGTCGCCGAAATCAATGTGCCGCGTTGCCGGGGAGGTGACTTCGAACACAGCAACGACCTTCGCTCCGAAATCCTCGACTGGAAGTGTCCCTTCGGCCCGATCAAATCCCGGCCGCATTTCCTCGAACACGATCGCATCCGGGCCATGTGGCTCCATGTCGGATCGCTGCCAATCGATCCGCAACTCGGTGTAGGTCTTCAGCTCCGGCTGGTGTCTCAGGCCGATGGTCAGCGCTTGCCGCAAATAGTGCAGCGTCGTCGAGTGGAGATCCGCAGACATGAAGCGATCCTCTTCCTGCGGATGCAGGTAGTCCCACTCGGTCAGCGGTTCGTAATGGTGGCCAACCACGGTGCCTGCGGAATCGCGGTGGAGCACTGGGCGCGTGCCGATGTGGAACGGGTATCCGTCCGGCTTTTTCGCTTCGACTTCCGGCGTCATTTGCGTGGACATCGCAGCCCTCCGGGACAGGGGATCGACCGGCGCCGGCCGATCCCCACTCACAGAACATTACACCTTGTACTTGCCCGGCACGGCCACGGCTGGCACCGCCAAGGCCGACTTCAAGTCTATGTCCTTGGGCATCGTGTCGACGGTGCTGTTCAGAGCCATGTCCCACGTCACGACTTTACCGCTGTACACGGCCATCCGCCCCATCACCGCGGTCAGGGTGCTCTCGGCGACGTTTTGCAACTCGTTGAGCGGCTTGCCGGCTTTGATGCTCTGGATCAGGTCGATGTGCTCTTGCACGTACGGCGACAGTTCTGCCCGATCCCGCTTGTGGATCGTGTCTTTACCGATCTTGTACGAGCTGATCTGGCTGGTGCCTTTGCTGCCGTAGATCGTTTCGGACACGTCTTGCGTCGTGCCGGGCACGTGCGAGCAGTAGCTGTACATCGGCACGCCGCCGGCGTATTCGTACTCGATCGAGAAGAGGTCGTAAATGTGGCCGACGCCCGCGACTCCGCCATTCCTCGGATCTTTTAAGTCGCGGCGACCAATTCGGCCCCCTTGCCCGACGGCTTTCAGCGGGTGGCCCTTCATCGCCCAGTTGATGACGTCCAAGTTGTGGACGTGCTGCTCGACGATGTGGTCCCCGGAGAGCCAGACGAAGTGGTACCAGTTCATCAGTTGGTACTCGACGTCCGACTGCCCCGGCTTGCGGGTTTTGAACCACGGCTCGGAACCGTTCCACGAGCAACGGGCCGAGATGATATCGCCGATGGCTCCGCCGTGGATCTTTTCCATCGTCTTGATGTAGCCAACTTCGTGGCGGCGCTGGGTGCCGGCGACGATCGCGAGGTTGTTTTTCTTGGCTTCTTCCACGAGGCCGAGGGCTTTCTTGATGCCGGGTCCGTCGACCCCCATGGGCTTCTCGCAGAATATGTGCTTCTTCGCTTTGATGGCGGCTTCGAGGTGCGGGGGCCGGTAACCGGGCGGAGCGGCGAGGATCACGAGATCCACTCCGCTGGCGAGGACTTGATCGACGGCATCCAAGCCACCGAAGACGCGGCCGGCGCAATCGACGCGGTCACCGCTGCTCTCTTTGTAGGCCTTCACGGTGTTCTCCGCTTGACTGAGGAACACGTCCCCGGCGGCCCAGAACTTCACGCTCTTGTCGGCGGCCAAGCAGTCGCCGATGGCGCCGCTCCCGCGGCCCCCGCAGCCGATGAGGCCGACTTTGATGGTGTCGTTCCCGGCGGCGAACGCCGAGAACATTTGCGATGCGGCGGCCGTGGCCGTGACGGCGGCGGTGCCCGCGACGAAATCGCGACGGGTGGACTCGGACATGGGATGAGATCCTTCGGGAGGGAACAGGGAAAGGAAAAACAAACTAGCGGCCCTTCTTCGGAACCGCCGGCTTGAGGCCGACCAACTCGGGGTACTCTTCGACCGGCAACGCCACGCGGAAGCCGATCATATCCATTTCAGTGAGCCACCAGACGCTGCGTGGGAACTGCGGGTCTTTCCGCATCCAGTCAACTTCGGATGGCCAGCGGAAGGCGGAACGCAATTTCGCAGGCCCGTCGATCCACGAACCGCCACGCACCACGTGTGACCACTTCTTTTCGGTGGGTTTAGTGAACGCGGCGACCGCAAGCTCGTTCTTGGCTTGTTCGGTATACCCTTTCGCGTCGTACTGATCCAGGCACCACTCGGCGACGTTGCCGTGCATGTCGAACAGGCCGAACGCATTCGCCTTCTTCTTGCCACCTTCATGCGTGGTGCCGTCGGGATGGTCGTCGGTCGCCGCATTGTCTTTGAACCAAGCATAATCGCCGAGCTTCTCTTTCGACTCATCGAAGCCGAACGGACTGGCGGAACCGGCCCGGCAAGCGTACTCCCACTCGGCCTCGGTCGGCAAGCGGTAGCCACGCTTCGTCTTCAAGCGCAACCATTGGCAGAAGACCATCGCCGCGTGGTGGCTCATGCAAATTGCCGGCTTCCCCGCGCGGCTGTGGGAGTAAGTATCATCGACATAAGGGTTCGTCGGCCGCGTGATGGCGTCCGGCCCGAGTTTGCCGCCGCTGTTCTTGGCTTCAAAAGCACCGTCGGCTTCGTCCCTTCGTGGCAGATCCTTGTTGCGGTACCAAAGGTCGTACATGTCCCAAGTGGTTTCCACTTTGGCCAGCCAAAAGGCGTTCACTTTCACTTTATGTTGGGGGCCTTCGTTCTCACCGCGATCCTTTTCCGTGGCCGGGCTACCCATCAGGAACTCGCCAGCCGGAACGTAGACCATCTCGAAAGTGGTCTTTTGCTTTTCGAGGGTGAACAAGTCCGCATCTTTCTCGTCCGGGATTCGGATTTCTTCTTCGAGCGTCTCGGCGAACGACTTGGCGGGCAGGTCGACTTTCGCTGCCACTTTTGGTTCCGCAGGCACCGGCAGAATGCCGTTGTCTTGTGCCGACACGAAGCCGAGTGCCGCCATCAAACCCAACAGTGGTAGAATCCAAAGGAGTGAGCGTGAGGTCATTATTGACAAACCTTCAATGTGGGCGGGGTCACGATGCGAACCATCCTTGCAGCACTCTATATTATCGGATTCTCCGCCGCATTGCACGCGCAAGAAACACGAGTTCGGCACGAATTCCGCGAAATCCACATGGGCACCGAATGGCGGATGGTGCTGTACGCCCCCGACAAACTGGCGGCGGAACGAGCCAGTAAAGCCGCCTTTGCCCGCGTCGCCGAACTGGAACTGGTGATGAGCGACTACAACCCGAAGTCCGAACTCATGCGGGCCTGTTTGAAGAACGACGCAGAACCGGGCAAGCCCATCCGCATTTCGGCCGACTTGCTCGACGTGCTCAACAAGTCCGAAACCATTGCCAAGTCCTCCAACGGGGCATTCGATATCAGCGTCGGGCCGCTCGTGAAACTGTGGCGTGTCGCCCGCAAAATCAAGGAACTCCCGAACGCGAAAGACCTCTCAGCCGCTCAGGAGCTCGTCGGCTACCAAATGATCAAACTCGATCCGAACGCCAGCACGCTCAGTTTGGCAAAGCCGAAGATGCGGCTCGATTTCGGCGGAATCGGCAAGGGGTACGCCGCCGATGCCGCGCTGGAGGTGCTGAAGAAACTCGGCTGCCCGCAAGCATTGATCGCCGCCAGTGGCGATATCACCGTGGGCGACGCCCCACCGGACAAAGATGCCTGGGATGTGGAAATAGCCTCGATCACCCAGGATCAACCCGCGCGTCAGTTGAAGTTGGTCAACGCCTCCGTTTCGACCTCCGGCGACTTGTTCCAGCACGTCGAAATTGCCGGCGTCCGCTATTCGCACCTAGTCGATCCGAAAACGGGGTTAGGCCTCACCGGTCGCAGGAGTGCCACCGTGATTGCACCCAAGGGCTGGCAAGCCGACGCCCTGACGAAAGTCGCCAGCGTGATGGAGCCGAACAAAGCCAAAACGGTGATCGAAAGTGACCCGGGGGCCACGATGGTTTTGGTGGCCAAAGAGTCCGACGACGCGAAGGAGACCGTAGTCGAATCGGCAGGCTTCGCCAAGTACTTGGTGCCACCCGCGAAGAAATGACCAGCAAGTTCCACTTGCCGCGGCGGAGCGAACGCTTAAGATTCGTGGTGTTGCGGGATTGGTATACCGGTCGTGCCCAGCCTTCCCAAGGCTGTGAAACGAGTTCGACTCTCGTATCCCGCTTTCGGCAACGCATCGCGAGGCGAACGCCTCTGACGACGCTATTTGTGGGCTACTGAATTGACAGTACGGTGATCACCGGATCACAACCGGCGGTCTCCGTTTTGATTGCGTATGAGACCTTGCACACAACTCCTGACACCAATCATTTGTTTGATGATTGAGGCGCTTCCTCTAGCACAATACTGACAACACTTCGGTAGGCGTGTTCGGTTCTGGCAGAATTCGGAACTGCGGCGACGGTTGTCTCATCTCGATCCGAACCTGCAATTGGGCGAATGCAGGGCGAGTGAATCATCGTCAAGAGTCCAATGCAGCGAGCGCGTATCGCCTTGTCTTCTATGGTGTAAACAGGTACACAAAATTGTCCGTCCCCGGAGATTTCGACGAGTCGCATCGGCCCGTTCGTTCTGTCGATACTCGTGTTGGCAAGCGGCGAGAGCATAGCCGCATTCCCGGTTGTCGGCATTTCGCCCAATGAGCGGGTGCGAATCGAGGTCTCGCTCCGTAAGGCCGGCGAAACGGACGCGGTGCCGCACTACCGGGTGACGTTCGATGGCAAGGAGATCGTCGGCCACTCCCGGCTGGGCGTCGAGTTGGACGATGGCACCACCTTGGGTGGGCCGTGCGAAGTGGTGTCCGTGGACGCGAAGTCGGTGCGGGACGAGTTCACCCAGGTCACGGGGAAGCGGCGGGCCGTGCGCATCGATTCCACCGAGGTCACGGTGGCCTTGCGGGAATCGACCGGTACGAAGCGGAGATGGGAAGTCCAACTCCGCGCGTCCGACGACGGTGCCGCGTTCCGCTACCGTTTCCCGAAGCAGGACGGGTGGGACGCGCTCGCCGTCAAGCAGGAACGGACGGAGTTCCGAGTCCCCGCCGACGCCAGGGCGTTCGCCCTGCCGCTCAACGGGTTCACCACCTCCTACGAGAAGCGTTACCAGCCGAAGCCGGTCAAGGAGTTGCCGAAAGACTGGCTGCTCGGCCTCCCGCTCCTGCTCGAATGTCCCGGCGGAACCTGGGCCGCGATCACCGAGGCGAACGTCAACGAGTACGCCGGGCTGTACCTCGCCCCCGCAGTCGACGGACTGCTCTCGGCCCGCCTGTCGCCGCTGCCGAAGGAACCCGGCGTGGCCGTCCGGCACCGGCTGCCGCACGGCTCGCCGTGGCGGGTGGTAATGCTCGGCGACCGCGTCGGCCGGCTGGTCGAGTCCGACATGATCCTCGCCTTGAACGAGCCGTGCGCGATCAAGGACACGTCGTGGGTCAAGTCCGGCAAAACGACATTCCCGTGGTGGAACGGATTCTACGAAGAGAAGGTGGGCTTCAAACCGGGGGTGAACACGGCCACGGCCAAGTACTAACATCGACTTCTGCGCCGAGGCGGGCATCCCCTACCACTCGCTCGACGGCGTCGGCGACACGGCGTGGTACGGCGGCCCCATAGTCCCGTACAAAGGGGCCGAGCCGACGAAGGGCGTGGACGGCCTCGACCTCCCCGAGGTGCTCAAGTACGCCAAGTCGAAGGGGGTTCGCATCCGCTTGTGGATGCACTGGCAGGCCGCCGAAGCGCACATGGGGAAGGCGTTCCCGCTCTACCGGGAGTGGGGTGTCGAAGGTGTGATGCTGGACTTCATGGACCGCGACGACCAGGAGATGAACCGATTCGTGCGGAAGGCGGTGGCACTGGCGGCGGACAACAAACTGACCGTCACCTTGCACGGTTGTCCGAAGCCGACCGGCCTGGAACGAACCTACCCGAATCTGCTCTCCCACGAAGGGGTGATGAACCTCGAATACAACAAGTGGGACAAGGTGGGTATCACGCCAGATCACGAAGTGACGGTGCCGTTCACCCGGATGCTGGCCGGGCCGCTCGACTTCCACCAGGGGTCGTTTCGCACCGTCAAGCCCGAGGCGTTCAAGCCCCGCAACGACGCCCCGCTGGTGATGGGGACACCGGCCCGCACGCTGGCCGGCTACGTTGTCTACCAGAACCACTTGTCGATGGTGGCCGACTACCCGACCGCCTACCGTGGCCATCCGGGGCTGCCGATTCTCGTGGCCGTTCCCACGACTTGGGACGACATAAAAGTGCTAGATGCCAAAGTCGGCGAATTTGTGGTTCTCGCGCGCCGAAGCGGCTCGGACTGGCACATCGGTGCCATGACCGATCACCTCGAGCGGAATCTCGGCGTTCCGCTGGCGTTCCTGCCACCCGGCCGCTACCGCGCCGAGATTGTGTCCGACGACGATACACCGAAGTCCGGCCTCAAGATTCGCAAAGAATTCGTCACCTCAAAAGACAGACTCGTGCTGAAAATGCTTCCCAACGGGGGGGCCTACGTGCGGCTGACCGTCGATCCTTGAAGTCGTGCCGCGACTGTTGCCGACCGCGTCCGATCACGGCCTTCTCGGCCAGCCGTCGAATGGCCGAGCTGTCGAGTTCGTCCCGTAATCGGCAGGAAAGCCGCGAAACGAATTCGACTCTCGTATCCCGCACTTCGTTTCTCACACTTTCGAGCAATTCTCCACCGGTGCCGACTAACCTCATTTCAGGGTTCGATCAATTCCCTTCCCGAAAATCTGGATTCAATCATGAGCGACCTCCCCCACGAACCGTTCATGCGCCGGGCCATCGAGCTGGCGGCCAACGTACCCGATTTCCCGTTCGGGGCCGTGATCGTCGATCGCACCACCGGGGAGATCGTGGCCGAGGGCTGGAACAAAACTTCGGTCAATCCGACTTGGCACGGCGAGATCGATGCCATCAACCGCTTGGCGGAGCGCGGTGCCAAAATCAACGGTCGCCAACTCGTGCTGTACACGACGGCCGAACCATGCCCGATGTGCACCGGTGCGATTCTCTGGAGCGGGATCGAGATCGTCGTTTACGGCACCTCGATTCGCCGTTTGCAAAGCCTCGGTTGGCGCCAGATCGACATCCTCGCCGACGAAGTGGTTCGACGAAGTCCCACTTGGAAGTGCGAAGTGATCGGTGGCATCTTGGAGCACGATTGCAGCGCCCTGTTTCAAGCGGCGAAGCCGAGCCAGACGGTGCCCAACCGGACGTTGTTCGACTTCGCCACTGCCGGGGGTTGGCACAACGTCAACGATGACGTGATGGGTGGCATCTCCGAAGGCCGATGCAACATTTCCGACCGGCAGACGTTGGAGTTCTTCGGGAACATCTCTCTGGAAAACAGAGGGGGTTTCGCCTCGGTACGGACGGTCGCCAAGGAACTCGGTCTGGCACTCGGAGATACGCTCGTTGTGAAAGTGCGTGGCGACGGCCGCGAGTATTCGCTCAACTTGTATCTCAAGAAGTCCAAAGTTGCGTTCGCCTACCGGGCCACGGTGCCGACGACGAAAGACGAGTGGATCGAACTCAAACTGCCTCTGGCCTCGTTCGAGGCGAATTCTTTCGGCAAACCGGTGCGTGGCGCCGGGCCAGTCGACCCGACCGAGATCAACGCCTTGGGCTTCTTAATCAGCGACAAACAAGCGGGGCCATTCCAGTTGGAAGTCGAGTCGATTCGTGTGCAGCGGAGTTGAATTGTCACGAACGTGTCACAACTGGATCACCGGCGCTCACGATTCGGTTCCAGAGGTGTTATAGTGGCGTTCGAGTGATTCACTCGCGGCTCAATCGAGGAACAAACATGGTCAATCGGAAATGGACTCGGCTCGGGATCGTCCTTCTCGCCGGCGTTGTCGGTTGCGCGGTGGAGAGCGAACCGCCCGCATCCGACCAGACAACCGAGATCCGCGACGACAACGGCAACCCAATCCCTTTGGATCCGGAGCGAAAGTTAGCTCTCGAAATGACGCACATGGCGTTACGCAAATGTTCCTCAACAAACCGCAGTTCGGCATCAGTCGAATCTTCGTAGCAGAAAGTTATGCCGAGCAAGATATTGTCCGTTCGCCCGCATCTCAATCGCCCGATTTTGGAGTCGGGGGTCGAACACGAA
>JANXWE010000128.1 GCA_025351325.1 Fimbriiglobus sp. | reverse complement strand
TTTCTGAGTTGGCTGGAAGCGGCGCCGGAATCCGTCGGCTGGTTCGGGTGGTATGCCCTGGCGCGAATCGAGGGTGACGAACAGCCCACGTTAGTCGGTGGCGGGGGTTTCCTCGGGCTGCCGCAAAATGGACGCGTTCAGTCCGGCTATTCGGTGCTGCCCCAATTTCAGCGACGTGGCTTTGCCACGGAACTAGTCGGTGGTTTGATGCGGTGGGCATTTCAACAACCAGGCGTACTCATCGTGGAAGCGGAAACCGAGTGGGCCAACCCGGCTTCGGTCGGCGTTCTTAAAAAGGTTGGCTTCCGTCGAGTTGGTGAACGCCTCGAGTCGGGTGCGGCGAAATTTGAACTGCGACGCGAGGAGCAACTATGAACCCCGTCGAACTACTCCGCACCATTGCCAACACGCGGATCGGGTTGGCACCATCGGCTTTACATGGGATCGGGGTGTTCGCCTTGGCGGACATCCCGGCCGGGATCACCGATCTCTTTTCGCCGGCCGAGGAGTGGCCGGGTGTTCCTCGAACTTCGCTCGATGCACTACCAGCACATGCTCGGAAATTGGTCGACACCTATTGCCTCAAAGACGATGACATGGTTTATCTGCCACCGCGCGGGTTTCAGGTCGTCGATCTGGTTCTGTTCCTCAATCATTCCGACACACCGAACCTCGGACAAATGGACAGCGGCAACTATTTCCTCACCTTGCGGAGCATCGCCGCCGGGGAAGAATTGACGGTCGATTACAACTTGCTCACCACGGAATCGGCTCCGACCGTGTAAAATGAAAGTTCACTTCAGCTATTCTCGGAGCTTGCACGATGACGACTCCCATTCTCGGTCAAAATCTCGTGGCCGGCGAATGGCTGGCGCACGCGGCGGATTTCGCGAGCACGAATCCGGCTAACCTCGCGGAAGTGGTCGGCCACTTTCCATCCACGAATCCAAGCACGGTCGCCCAAGCGGTCGCGGCCGCACGGCAGGCGTTCCCAACTTGGCGGCGGATGTCGCGGATTCATCGGGCCGACTGCTTCCACCGACTCGGGGCTTTGATCGAGCGCGACACCGATGCACTCGCCACACTCATGTCCCGCGAATGCGGCAAGATCTTGAATGAGTGTCGGGCCGAAGTGGTCGAAGGATTGCACATGGTGCAGTATGTGTTCGGCACCGGTCGGATGCCCATCGGCGACGTGATCCCATCTGAGATTGCCGAGAAGGACGCCTTCGTGCGTCGCAAGCCGCGCGGCGTTGTCGGCGTCATCACACCGTGGAATTTCCCGTTCGCCGTGCCACTTTGGATGCTCGGGCCGAGTCTGCTGGAAGGGAACACGGCCGTGTTCAAACCGAGCGAGGAGACGCCCGCCATCGGGCAGCGACTCGTGGAACTGTTTGTGGAAGCGGGCTTCCCCGCCGGCACGATCAACCTCGTCCACGGGAACGGGAGTGTCGGGGAACAACTCGTTCAAAACGCCGATGTGAATGCGATCCTGTTCACGGGCAGTTCGGCGGTCGGGCAGCGCATCCAGCAGATTTCCGCGGGCTTCACTGATCGCATCGTGGCGGCGGAGATGGGCGGCAAGAACGCCGTGATCGTCTGCGACGATGCGGATATGAAGCTCGCCGTTCCGGCGGCGGTGTTAAGTGCCTTCAAGACCACAGGCCAGCGCTGCGTGAGTGCCAGCCGGATCTTGGTTCACAAGTCCGTTGCGGCTGAATTTATCCAGGGGTTCATCGACACGGTTCACCGCATCCGCTTCGGCGATCCGTTCGACCCCACCAGCTTCGCGGGGCCCCTGATCAACAGAAAGGCGGTCGAGAAGACGCTGATGTACAACGGACTCGCCAAGGCCGAATCGCTCGACATGATCTTCGAGAGCCGCGAGTTCGCTCCGCAGCCCGGTTGCTTCGTGACCCCCTGCGTCTACGCGATCCGCGACAACCCGAATTCGCGCTGCTTGAAGGAAGAAGTGTTCGGCCCCCACGTGGCCATCGTCCCCTTCGACGATGACGAACACGCGGCTCGGATCGCCAACGCCACCGACTACGGGCTGTCGCTGGCGGTCATCACCGAGAGTTACCGCAAGATGCGATTCTTCCGCGAGGAGTGCGAGTACGGCTTGGGTTACGTCAATCTGCCGTGCATCGGGGCCGAGGTTCACCTGCCGTTCGGCGGGGTCAAAAAGAGTGGCAACGGCCACCCGTCCGCCGCCGGCTTGGTGGAAGCGATCACGCACAAGTACGCCTGGACGGTGAACCACGGAACGGGCATTGTCATGGCCCAAGGGATGAGTGCCGAGGTGGCGTGAGTTGGTTAGGAGGGTATGGTGTACAATACGGATGAGAATTGACTGGACATTCAAAATTGCATGAGAGGAAGGCTATGGTAAGCTCGACCGAAATTGCCCAGATCACGCTCGCGTTGCAAGAACTTCCTGCGGATAAGATCTCGCAAGTGAAGGAATTGGTTCGGTCACTGAGCCGTGATTGCGCGACCGCGCTTTCGACGGAGTCTAGCGACGTGTGGACACCAGAAGACGAACTCGACGTTGCTCGCGCATCAATGATCCAGTTCGACCGTGAGCACCCAGAGGACGAAGGATATGACGATATTCCAACCCGGTGATGTCGTCGTGGCTTACTTCCCCGGTGCGCATCAGTCCAAAAATCGCCCGGCGGTGGTGATTTCGACTGCTCTGTACCATTCCGTGCGTCCGGATGTGGTCTTATCGCTGTTGACAAGACAGATCGCCAAAGCCAACGCCCCGACGGATTACGTAGTCCAGGATTGGCAAATGGCCGGGTTGAGGTACCCGAGTGTGTTCCGTGTATATACCACAACCATCTTGGCTTCCCGACCTGTGTTGTTGGGCCATGTGACCGACCGCGATTGGGCCGCGATCCAAGCTCGCCTCCAACTCGCGCTGGCCGTCACTTGAATCGGGAGGGCGAATAGTCGAGCCCGCATTGTCGGTGCTCCAACGTGAGCTGTAGTACACTCAACAACCTGAAACGGAGACAGTATGGCCACACAGTCCGAACTGCTGAATCGCATCACATTCGAACCGGGCAAATGCGGCGGACGGCCTTGTATCCGGGGGATACGAATGCGCGTGGTCGATATTCTCGAACTGTTGGGAGCCGGCGCAGATTTCGACGAAATTCTCACCGATTGCCCGTTCCTCGAACGGGATGACATCGACGCCTCATTGGTCTATGCCGCCCGATTGACCGACCATGAGGTACTGCAATCGGCTTGAAATCCCTAATTGACAACCAACTACCACCCGCACCCACGAATCACCTCAACAGTTATTGGTCGCTGGTCAACAGATTGTCGAACTCCGTTGACGAATCCTTTCGCTCACGTTCGGAGGGCTACCCATGTTCCGCTTCGATCATCTCACGGTACCGTCGATTCACACGGCGCTTCCCGGCCCGATTGCCACTGGCTTGCTGGCCCGCGATGCGGTGTTTGTCTCCGGGTCGTACACGCGGGTCTATCCGCTCGTCGTTGCGGAAGGCTCGGGGGCCGTCATCGTCGACGTCGATGGGAACCGCTTTCTCGATTTCACCGCCGGGATCGCCGTCGCCAACACGGGCCACTGTCACCCGGCCGTCGTGGCCGCGATCCAAGATCAAGCGGCGACGCTCATTCACATGTCCGGCACCGATTTCTACTATCGGCCCCAGATCGAACTCGCCGAGCGGTTGGCGGCGCTCGCGCCCGGGCCGTCGCCGAAGAAAGTGTTCTTCTGCAACAGCGGCGCGGAGGCGGTCGAAGCGGCACTCAAGCTGGCCCGTTGGCATACCCACCGCACCCGCGTCATCGCGTTTCTCGGGGCCTTCCACGGCCGGACGTACGGGGCCATGTCGCTGAGCGGGTCCAAGGTCACGCACCGCCGCGGCTTCTCGCCGCTGGTGCCCGACGTCCACCACGTGCCGTTCCCGCGCGAATGCAATCCGACCTGTGCGACAGCGGGTTGTCAGTTGGTGCGCGATCTCGAAGAGGATCTGTTCCACCGCACCGCCCCGCCGGATGAAATCGCCGCGATCTTCGTGGAGCCGATCCAGGGCGAAGGCGGTTACCACGCGTTGCCGAGTGGATGCTGGCCCGCGTTGCGGACCCTCTGCGACAAGTACGGCATCCTGCTGGTCGTCGATGAAATTCAATCGGGGATGGGCCGCACGGGCACGATCTTCGCCGTGGAAACAGCGGGCATCGAGCCGGACATTATCTGCACGGCGAAGGGGATCGCGTCCGGGTTGCCCCTCGGGGCCATCATCGCCAAAGCGGACGTGATGGACTGGCCGCCCGGTAGCCACGCCAGCACGTTCGGTGGCAACCCGGTCGCCTGCCGGGCGGCGTTGGTGACACTCGACTTGCTGGAACAGGAATATTTGCTGAACGCCCGCGAACGCGGTGCGGAACTACTGTCCGGGTTGCGCGAACTCGCGGCACGGTTCCCGATGCTCACCGCGCCACGCGGACGCGGGCTGATGATCGCCGTCGACACCCCCAGCGCCGCCGTCCGGGAAGTCGTCATCGACCACTGCTTCCGCGCCGGTCTGCTCTTGCTCGGGTGCGGGGAAACGGCCATCCGCTTCTGCCCGCCGTTGTGCATCACGTCGGATCAGGCGGCGACCGCCCTGGGAATTTTGGAGGGCACTCTGATCGCTACTGCTTTTCAATCCCCCGCGACTTCACCCCCGTCCGGCGTCACTTGACCCCAAAATGCCGACGGAATGATCGACGGCCGAACGCCACGGACGCTGCCATCGAAATACGCCACCAACAGGGAGCCTGTGAGCGGGGCTTGCGGAATGCGACTGTCGCAATCATCGATTCCCAACGGCTTGACTTGGAAGGTCAATCCGGGCACCGAAGGATTCGCCGTGCGGTTGATCGGGTCGGCGACGGGAACCACATCGCGGAAGTGCGCGTCGGCGAACGTCGAGCGGCGGACGCCTTTGTCGACGTAGGGTTGGAGAACCAGGACACCACCGACAATTATGTAAGCATCCGACGTCGTCAAACTCCAGATCGCGGTGAATTTTCCACAACTGGCGTACCGCTCCGTGATCGAGTACGTGTTCGATGTCCCGTCGGTGATCCTGTTCAGGGTCATGCCGCTGCGATGGGCGATTGCATTCAACGAGAAACTCGAACTGCCTTGGTCGTCGCCGATCGTGGTGACTAAATACGTCGGGTCGTTGGGGTTGCGGTAGATGATTGGGGCACTCAGAGGAGATCCTGGCACGGAGCTGATGTTGTAGTCGATGTAGGGCAAGATGAGTTGGAACGCACCATGTGGCACTGCGTTGCCCTTCCCGTCGGCCGATGGAACCCGCCCGTCTTCAACACTGGCGTAGCTGTGGAACGCGAGTGAAATCTGCTTCATTTGGTTGGCGGTTTTCATCCGCGCCGCAGTCACTCGAACTTGCTGAATGGCAGGCAGCAGCAGAGCCACGAGTATCCCGATGATGGTGATCACGACGAGAAGCTCTAATAGACTCAGCCCGGCTCGACTACCGTTGGGGATTGTCTTCATCGCGACTACCTCCTTGAAATCGTGGGGTGCGGAATGGATTTCATGAAATTAGGGTGCCGCTACCGTGGCGGACGTTTCACTGGCCAACACACCGTTGCCCGCGTTGAGAATTCTGACTCGGAAGTTGTAGTTCAATCCAGTCGTTAACCCGCCAGTCGTGAAATTGTACGTCCCGTCCGCTGAACCAACATCGATCGTGAAGCTGCCCCGAGACACGGGGGCACCGTTGTTTGGGGGCAATTCGAACCATTCGACTTTTATGGAGGCTGCTCCAGTGCAGTCTTTCCACTTCGGGGTGTAAGCCAAAACACCAGCGGGAGGATTGTTCATCGGAAGTGGAGCTGGCTGCTTCGTGAATGTGACTTCGGCCGCTTGGAGCGCTGTTGTACTGATCAGGAACGCCAGAACAGACAATGGGACAAGTGGGATGTGAAACATGACGGAGCTCCCAGGTGTGCCCCGGAGCGACTGCCCCGGAGCGACTGAAAACAGTTATACTCTTGCTCTCACACCAATGTCAAGGCATTCTGACCCAAACCGTCAAATATATTCAAAAACGTTTAAAGTGCCGCTTCTGCCCCAACGGACCTGTTCAACGAGGCGGTTTTCGGTTAATGAACTGACGTCGGCATCATGTGCAACAGAGAGAGGCGATCCATGTCCCGAGTTCTGGTCACCGGCGGTTGCGGGTTCATCGGCAGCAATTTCATCCGGCAGTTGCTGGCCACCGACCCGGCCGTGAGGGTGGTGAATTTCGACGCTTTGACCTACGCCGGGAACTTGGCCAACCTCGCGGATGTCGCGGACGACCCGCGTTACTCATTCGTCAAGGGCGACATCACGAACCGGGACGACGTTCGGGCCGCGTTGGGTGCCGGCATCACCGATGTCATCCACTTTGCGGCCGAGAGCCATGTGGATCGGAGCATTCAAGATTCCGGCCCGTTCGTGCGGACGAATGTCCTCGGTACGCAGATCTTGCTCGATGGCGTCCGCGAGTTCAGAATCGCGAAGTACGTCCACGTTTCCACCGACGAAGTCTACGGCAGCTTGGGGCCGACGGGGGCGTTTCTGGAAACGACGCCGCTCGATCCGAGCAGCCCGTACAGTGCCAGCAAAGCCGCATCGGACATGTTGGTGAAGTCGTACCACCACACCTTCGGCATGCACGCCGTCATCACGCGGTGCAGCAACAATTACGGACCGTACCAGTTCCCCGAGAAGCTCATTCCGCTGTTCGTCACGAACTTGCTCAACGACCAACAAGTACCGGTGTACGGCGACGGCATGCAGATCCGCGATTGGATCCACGTGCTCGACCATTGCAGCGGGGTTGAAGCGGCGTGGCGACGTGGGCACTCCGGCGAGGTTTACAATTTCGGCGGTCGCTGCGAGAAAGCCAACCTGCACCTAACTCAGTTACTGCTGGAATTGCTGGGCAAACCGCACACGCTCATCAAGTACGTGCAAGACCGCCTGGGCCACGATCGCCGCTACGCCATCGACTGCACCAAGGCCGAAACCGAACTCGGCTGGTCGCCCAAGATCCGTTTCGAGCACGGTCTGCAAAGCACCATCGACTGGTACCGGGCCAACGCGACGTGGGTGGCGAACATCAAGAACAAAGAGTATTTGAGCTACTACGATTGCGCAGTGGTCAGTGGACAGTGATTAGTGGTCAGCCAGAGAGGAGCTGGCAATGCGTCGGCTTTGAGTTGCTGGCTGACCACTGACCACTGACCACTTGCCACTTGCCACTGACCACTGATCCAAAGGAGCAGATATGATTCGCGGAGTGATTCTCGCCGGCGGCAAAGGGACTCGCTTGGGCGAACTGACGAAAGTCACCAACAAGCACCTGCTGCCCGTCGGGCCGTATCCGATGGTCTACCATCCGCTTAAGAAGCTGACTGGGGCGGGATTGACCGACATCTTGCTGGTGTCGGGCACCGAGCACATGGGCGACTTCATCGAACTGCTCGGCTCGGGCAAAGATCACGGCTGCCGGCTGACCTACCGCGTGCAAGACGAGGCCGGCGGCATTGCTCAAGCGCTCGGGTTGGCAGAACTCTTCTGCACCGACAGCCGCTCATGCGTGCTGCTTGGCGACAACATTTTCCAAGCCAGTTTGAAGCCGATGCTCGACGCGGCGACGGCCAAACCCGATTGGGCTTGGATCGGTCTGAAGGAGGTTCACGATCCGGGTCGCTATGGCGTCGCGGAGCTGAATGGCGAACGGGTGATCGGCATCGAAGAGAAGCCGAAGAATCCCAAGTCGAACCTCGCCGTCGTCGGTATTTACATCTATCCGCCGGACGTGTTCAGCGTCATCAAAACGCTCAAGCCGTCGGGCCGGGGCGAACTCGAAATCACCGACGTGAACAATTACTATTTGAAGTCCGGCCGCATGGGTTTCAGCACCCTCGACGGCTACTGGACGGACGCCGGGACATTGGATTCGCTGGATGTCGCCAATGATCTGGTGCGGAAGGTGGCACCGACGTTTTGAGTTCACTTGGGAATCGTGCCGTGCGAAGCTGAGTCATTCTTCAGCCTGAAAGGCTGGCACAGCGTAGCCCAGGGCAACGCCCTGGGTCGCGGTGCGATTGGGCGAGGTGCGACAAATCTTTAGCCCGAAGGGCTGGCACAGCGTAGCCCAGGGCAACGCCCTGGGTTACAGTGCGGCAAACCCCGCAGCCTGAAAGGCTGCGACAACTCCCCTTGCGGTAACCCGCCCATGCCCCAATCCCTCGCGCGGAACGTCGTCCACCTCATCTTCAGCACCAAAAACCGCCAGCCGCTGCTCGTACCGGAACTCCGCGATGGAATCTTCCCCTATATGGCGGGAACCCTTCGGGGAATTGAATGCCCGGCCATTCAAATCGGAGGCGTCGCCGATCATGTTCATATCTTGTTCGTTCTTTCGAAGAACTTGAAACTCACCAAGTCCGTCGAAGAAGTCAAGAAGAGTTCCTCCATCTGGGCGAAGCAGCACGGTGTACCGGACTTCTATTGGCAAGGCGGCTACGGCGCATTCTCCGTCAGCGCGTCGAACGAGGATAAGGTTGTCGAATACATTCTCCGGCAGAAAGAACACCATAGCGAGATGACCTTCCAAATCGAACTCCGCAAGTTCCTGGAGAAACACCGCATCGAATGGGACGGGCGTTACATCTGGGATTGAAGTCCTTCAACCCAGGGCGTTGCCCTGGGCTATGTTGTGCCAGCCCTTCGGGCTGAAGATTTGTCGCACCTCGCCTAATCGCACCGCAACCCAGGGCGTTGCCCTGGGCTACGTTGTGCCAGCCCTTCGGGCTGAAGAATTGCTCGGTCAGTCCGTTTCCGTCTGCTCAAGAATCCGTTCAAACACCCCAAGTAGCTCAGCGACGTCCGAAATCAATCGCCGGGTCGGGTCGAGCTTCACATCGGGTCCGTCCAGTCGCAAGAACTGCCAAATTTCGGCGGTCGTCACGCAGCCGAAAACCGGGCCGGACTTGCCGTGCCGCTCGTTGAAAATCCGCGCGGCTACCATTTGGGCGATGCACTGGCCGAGGCCGGCGTCGATGTCTTGTTTCTTCGCTTCGACCAACGTGATGACGGGCGGGCGGACGACCGGAAGCGGGTCGCTCAAACTCAGCAGAAAATCGCATTCACCCACGAGGCCTTGATCGGGCTGCACATCGAAACGAATCCCCGACAGAACCGACATCCGGTCGGCGCTCATCTCGCGCACAGCGAGCAGGATCGGGCTGATGACGAGTTCACTGCGGGCTTTCTCGCTGACGAACGGCAGCGTCGACGCCCGTTTCAATTGGTCGATTAACCAAGTGGGAACGGGATGGGCCACAAGATCGGGGAACAGGTCGGCGGTGTGGACGATCACACCCAACCGAGTCTCGGCCATTTCAATATCGAAGTCAGCGTAAGCCATCGGATGCTCCGGTATAATCCTTTGGTTCCAGGCGAGCCGACTGCGTGAGCTATCGGTGCGATACTGGCAGAATCGCCGACTGTTTAAACTGACTGGAGAGTACTGGTTTCCACCGACGGCTCACGCCAGTCGGCTCGCCTTGACGAAGAATTAGAGTCATACTGTTTTACAGCAGATTATGGTGGCCCAGCCAGCGTTCCGCGTCGAGCGCGGCCATACAGCCGGTGCCGGCGGCGCTGACCGCTTGGCGGTAATAATCGTCAGCCACATCCCCGGCGGCGAAGACACCATCGACGCTCGTGTACGTGCGTGACACGGTCGTCCAGAGGACGTAGCCGCCTTCGTTGAGCTTCACTTGGCCATCGAGGAAACCGACGTTGGGCGTGTGTCCAATGGCGCAGAACATCCCGGTGACGGCCAGTGTTTCATCGGGGCCGCCGAGCAAATTTTTGATGCGGATGCCGGTCACGCCGGCCTTCTCTTCGCCGAGCACTTCCTCGACGACGCTGTTCCACTTGATCTCGATCTTGGGATTATTCTTGGCTCGCTCGGCCATGATTTTGCTCGCCCGCATCTCGCCGCGACGGACGATCATGTAGACCTTGCTGCCGAACTTCGTCAGGAAATTGGCCTCTTCGGAAGCGGAGTCGCCAGCGCCGACGACGGCGAGCGGCTTGTTGCGGAAGCGCGGCAGCGCCCCGTCGCAGACGGCACAGGCCGAGACGCCGTAGTTCTTGTACTTGTCTTCGCTCGGCAGGCCGAGGTAGTTGGCCCGCGCCCCGGTGGCGATGATCAGCGTGAGCGTTTCGAGGGTGGTGCCGTCGTGCAGGGTCAGTGTGAACGGGTGCTTCTGGAGGTCGACCTCCACGACGTCTTTGGACTCGATGCGGGTGCCGAAGTTCTTGGCCTGCTGGCGCATGAGGGCCATGAGTTCGGGACCGTTGATACCGTGGGTCGGCGCCGGCTTATCCTTTTCGACCCAGTAGGGCATATCTTCGGGCTGAAGCGAAGTTTTGAGATATTGGCGGGTGTCGCCGGTGGGCCAGCTCGGGAAGTTTTCGACTTCGGTGGTCAGTGCCAGTTGACCCAGTGGCAAGGTACCGTTTTGGCGGTTGCGGTCGTCGTCCGGGTTGCCCTGCAACACCAGGGGTTTGAGTTCGGCGCGGGCGGCGTAGATGGCGGCGGTCCAAGCGGCGGGGCCGGAACCGATGATGATGACCTTCTCGGGCATGGTGGTGAAAGCTCCTACGGCAGATTAACGGCACGAAGAAATTATAGGGGGAAGCCGCTGTTTGGTTTATGGGTTGTGTTTGTCGCGAAATTCTAGTCCCGTACCGGTGCCACCCGATCATGTTGACAACCGGGTTGAGGATCGTCAATTGCTTGCCATTCGTCCGGATGGATGCCGAACGCTAGTTCGGCCGACGAGATCGCATCGGCGGCAGATTCGTACCAGTGGTCGGCGAACGCCGGTTCATCCGCGAGCGACCGGAACAAGAACAGATAGGTGCCCGATGCGCCCGTGTCGAACACTATGACGCGCCGGATTTCATGCGTGGCACCCGGAACCACTGCTGCCTGCCGCATGTGCTCCCCTTCCGCTGCGAACTTCAAAAACGAAAAAGGGCCTTCAACCGAAGAATGAAAACTAATATTCAGTCCAATGATTTATCTGCATCGTCGATTTCAAGATTGGCCAGAAGCGAGCCAAACATGGCGGGCATGGAGTTTGGGACACCCGTTTTCGGCTCGATGGAGAGAAACACTCCCAAGCGTTCTCGCGGCGGACAATATTCCACGAGTTTTTCTTCGGACACACCGATTTCTTCGTTGTACATGATCTCCGCTCCGTCCTCGAGCGGCTCATGAATCACACTGAGGGCACGCAAACCACGGAACAACACTGTGACAGTATGACCATCAGTGTTTTCGTATTGTTCGTCGGCACTGCGGCCAAGGCTTTGGGCCTTATCGTAGGCCTCTTGAGGGGAACCGGCTTCGACCAAGTGGGTGTTGATGTAAACGAGGTTGCGGGAATCACCATCGATTCGGTGTTCCAAAACGATGTCGGCGAGATACCACTGGACGCCAGGAGGAATGAAAGCCATTGAAACTCTCACGGGGAGGTGACTTCTGCAAATACGTAAAAAAACCCCGCGTCCTTGCGGACACGGGGCTTCTATCGATGCAAAATGGTAGCGTGATGTCCACAAGAACGGGAGTGATTTACATGATGGTATCCGTGGTGTGAACCACGATACTATTAAAATTTCCTTAGAAAGGAGGTGATCCAACCGCAGGTTCCCCTACGGTTACCTTGTTACGACTTAGTCCCAATCAGGAGTCCCATCTTCGGCACCATTGAAGGTGACTTCGGACGTTCCACCCTTTCGTGGCTTGACGGGCGGTGTGTACAAGGCTCAGGAACACATTCACCGCGGTGTTGCTGACCCGCGATTACTAGCGATTCCAACTTCACGGAGGCGAGTTGCAGCCTCCGATCTGAACTGGGGCGTGTTTTTTGGGATTTGCTTGGTCTCGCGACTTTGCTTCCCTTTGTTCACGCCATTGTAGCACGTGTGCAGCCCTGGACATAAAGGCCATGAGGACTTGACGTCATCCCCACCTTCCTCCGGTTTAACACCGGCAGTCCCACCAGAGTCCTATAATTAGCAACTGATGGTAAGGGTTTCGCTCGTTATGGGACTTAACCCGACATCTCACGACACGAGCTGACGACAGCCATGCAGCACCTGTGCTAGCTTCCGGACTGGATACCGTTCGTTACCGTTTCCGGCTTCTACTTGCTAGCGCTTTCGCATATGTCAAGTCCAGGATAAGGTTCTTCGCGTAGCCTCGAATTAAGCCACATGCTCCACCGCTTGTGTGAGCCCCCGTCAATTCCTTTGAGTTTCAGCCTTGCGACCATACTCCCCAGGCGGAGAACTTAGCACTTTAGCTTCGGCAGTAAACCCATGTTAGCCTACTACCTAGTTCTCATCGTTTAGGGCCAGGACTACCGGGGTATCTAATCCCGTTCGCTCCCCTGGCTTTCGCGCCTCAGCGTCAGAAAAGGTCCAGCACGCCGCCTTCGCCACCGGAGTTCCTAATGATATCAACGCATTTCACCGCTCCACCATTAGTTCCGCATGCCCCTACCTTCCTCGAGACCTTCAGTATCCAGGCCAGTTCTCCAGTTAAGCTGGAGTATTTCAACCCGGACTTGAAAGCCCGCCTACGCGCCCTTTAAGCCCAATGATTCCGAACAACGTTCGCACGGTTCGTCTTACCGCGGCTGCTGGCACGAACTTAGCCCGTGCTTCCTCCAGGGATAGATCAAGTTTCCCTTTCTCCCCCTCGACAGTGCTTTACAACCCGAAGGCCTTCATCGCACACGCGGCGTCGCTCGGTCAAGCTTGCGCTCATTGCCGAAGATCCTCGACTGCAGCCACCCGTAGGTGT
>JANXWE010000006.1 GCA_025351325.1 Fimbriiglobus sp. | reverse complement strand
AAAAGCACGCGCCCCCGTAATGTCCCGGGGCCGCTTCATGGTCGTTTGAACGGTAGGGGGCACCCCTCGTGGGTGCCCGGAACCGGTCTGGCGATCAAGGAACCACGATGTCGATGGTTTGCTCTTTCCCTTCGACCGTGTAGTTCAAAGTCGAGGTCTCGGCTTTGGAGTATTTGCCGGGGATTTCTGGGGTTTTCGCCACGGTGTCCATCGGGGTTCCTTTCGGAACATCGGTGGACGGCTTCTTCCCGCCGGGGACACCGGGGACACCAGGCATACCTGGAGGGGCACCCGGGCCACCGGGAATTCCAGGGCCAGTATTAGGCATGGCGGCGCCTCCGGGTAACCCGGAGACACTCATCAGCGAAACTTTGACCGCACCGCTTGGAACCCCTTCGAGGGTGTAATGCCCATCCGCCAGAGTCGTGGTCGAAGCCACTTGGCTACCCGAGTGGAAGTTGACGATCACCCCGGCGGCGGGTTTCCCCTTCACCGTGACCACGCCTTTGACCAAAGTCCCCTTGGCTTGGCCCCCGGAGCAACCGGCCGCCGCAATCGACAAGACGGCTCCGGCGACAAGGACACCGAGCGACCGACTGAGACCTAAGAACATTCGAGCATTCTCCATGTGCGAAGCGAAGCGGTTCGAGACGTTATGCGAAAATCACCAATCGGCCCCGTTCACGTTGCCGTCGGTGGGGTAGTTGGCGTTGATCCACGTGGTTTGGTTGATAGTTGTGCTGACGGTGCGAACGCTGCCGTCGCACATGCCGACGGAACAACCGCCCGCCGTCATCGCTTGCGGTCGCGATGGGATGCAATTGGCCACGGTCGGCTTCGCTTGGGGCACGTTGTTGTCCGCGTTGATCGCGTACATCGCCATCCACGGCCAATTCCAGTTTCCGTGGGCCCACAAGCTACCATTTCCACCGCAGGTGCCGTACTTTTCCGCGAACATGATCGTGTTCGAAGTGCCGTCCGAAATCTGCTGGATCGGCCGCTTGGCGTTCCAGTCGACACCGGGGATTCCGAAGACCGCGTGGTTGTGAGCGTAGTTGCTGATCGCCCAATACCCGTACACCACCGAACCGGGCGTCGACGAGTCGAGTGGCGAAATGAACGGCTTGATCACCGCGGTGGCGTAAGTCCCGATGTTGTGGGGGTAGCCCGCGTTGGTCGGAACAAAGCCGGCCTTCTGCACGGCGTCTTGTTCGATGAACGGCAGCAGGTACCCGTGCGGTGACGTGGTGTTCCCCCCCACGGTTTCCCAACAGCCGGGCAAGTGGCCGACGGTGTCGTTGTACCCGTGCGCGGCGAGGCTCAGCTGCTTGAGGTTGTTCTGGCTCTGCATCCGGGCCGCCGCTTCGCGCACCTTCTGGACGGCGGGCAACAGCAGCCCGATGAGGATCGCAATGATTGCGATCACGACCAATAATTCGATGAGCGTGAAGCCCGTTCGTTGATTGGTGGAGAGACGCTTCGCCATGACTCACCTTGGAAAAATGAAAGGAACAAGACAATCACCTCGGACTTGAGGTGGTTTGTGAAGGATCCTACATGCAGTTAGAACAGAATCTTGCAGCGAATCAACAGGGTTTGTCCGTGAATCGTTCAAATATCCAGTTGGGGCAGTTTCTCCCAACTCGCAACCCTAATTTTCGCGCCAAATTCCGAATTGGTGCATTGAGTTTAAGCTGGTCTTGTGAGGTCGGGGTGAGAGGAACTGGTGCCAACTCTGTTCCGTTCAGACAGCGGAACTCACATACAATGTCCTTTTGCTTGCGAGGAGTGCTAGTTGTGGCCCGCCGTGCCCCCGATGCCGATGCCGAGTTGCCCGCCTTGTACGCCCACGTCCATCCGGGCTTGGAATCGGTGGCCGCCGACGAAATCACCCGCGACTTGCAAGGGGAAATCAAACGGACGGAGCGCGGCGTCGTCGTCTTCCGGTTGCGCTCCATCGACCCCGATGTGTTGAAGCTGCGGACGACCGAAGACATCTATCTGCTGGCGTGGGGCACGGGATCGCTCACCTACAAAGCGAACGACCTCGAGCAGATCAAGAAGTGGACTGCGAACAAGCCCGACTGGCCGCAACTCTTCCGCATCCACCACAGCATCCGGCCCAAGGTGAAGGGCAAGCCGACGTTCCACCTCGTGGCCCAAATGACCGGCGAGCACGGCTACCGCCGCGTCGACGCCCTCGACGCCATGGCCGACGGTTTGCACGGGATCGTGCCGGTCGGTTGGGTCCCCGCCGAGGAGAATGCCTGGCTCGAAATCTGGATGACGATTACCGGTAAGACCGCCGTGAGTGGCCTGCGGCTGTCGGATCGCACCATGCGGCACCGGACGTACAAGACGGATCACGTGGCGGCGTCGCTGCGACCGACGGTGGCTGCTTCCATGGTGCGGCTGGCCGGGATCGCCCCCGGCATGACGGTACTGGACCCACTCTGCGGGGCCGGCACGATTTTGGCGGAAGCCATCGCCCTCTGCGAACAGCGACGGATGCGCGACGTGAAGTACTTGGGTGGCGACATCGACCCCAATGCCGTCTTCTGCACCAAAGAGAACCTCGGCAATCGCGGCGGCGCCGTCGTCGAACGGTGGGACGCGATGGAACTCCCGCTCAGTGGCGAAAGTGTGGATCGGATCATCTGCAATCCGCCCTTCGGCAAGCAACTGTTGAAACCGGAGCAGATTCCCGACTTGTACGTCGATCTGGCCAAGGAATGGGATCGCGTGTTGAAGCCGGGTGGCCGGGCCGTGATTCTCGTGGCCGAGCAGGACGATTTGCGGGCCGCTGTGAAGCCATTCGAGTGGAAAGCAACCCGGGAATTGAAGGTCCGCATTCTGGGGCAAGCCGCCGTGATGAGCGTCTGGCAGAAGCCCGAAGGGTACGGGTCGATGCCGGTGAGTCTCGACGAGTGAGGTCGTGAACCGATTGCGGGAATAATCGCCCCGAGCCGAAGCGAGCGCGGCACATCTTGCACAACCGCTATCGGCCACACGGTTTTGCCCATCTTGAACTGGAATTGGCCGTCTGCTTCAGACGCTAGAACCGATGCACTTGTTTCCACGGAGAGCACCCCCTCCCCTGTGGACGCATCAGACGCACAGACACAAGTGCATCGGACAGAGTGACGACCGTAAGTTTGTAGGCAGGCAAGTTTTTGAATATTTGGGGAGTTTATTGTTGACGGTTTTGAGGGAGGGTGGAAGTTTGCTTCAAATGGATAGTCGATGAAAATCGTTCTAAGGGATTACGTGTCGGAGGGATTTGGCAGTGGAACGGGACATCGTAGCTCGCGTCGCCGCTGACTTTGTGCCCGCAGATCGCGGTGAGGCGATTGAGCTGCTAGAACTGCTGGTGTCCGAGGTGGGCAGCCAGCCCCGCGTCCTCCGATGTGTCGTGTTCCTCTCCTGTGGTGATCTCGCAATGTTGGTTTATTACGCCGACCGTGCTCGCTCGGACTGGCGGGATGTGATCTACTGGGCTGAGTACGACGAGCAGAATCGGCATGTTCGGAACTTCAACCGGCCGTTCGGCAACGTGACTGGCCCGCCGCAAAAGACGGGTGGGCCGGACAGTCTTTTGGAGATGTGGAGCTCACTGGTCCCTACCGCCGGCCCATGAGCTGTGTATTTCGGCGGCGGAGGTTGATAAGCGCATGGCGACACCAACTCGCATCACCGTCGCGATTTCTCCGCAGCTATCGGTTCGGAACGGAGCGCGAGCCGTCGAGTTTTACCAGGCCGCGTTCGGGGCCGTGGAAGTTTATCGCGTGGAAGATCCCACCGGCTCGGTCGTCTCTCGGCTGTCAGTCGGGGGAGCGGAGTTCTGGCTTAGCGACGAATCGCCCGAGCACGCCAACTTCAGTCCCGAATCGCTCGGCGGGGGTACCGTCAAGATGCTTCTGACAGTGCCGGAACCGGACGCGATGGTCGCGCGGGCGGTCGCGGCCGGAGCCCAAGTGGTCGATCCGGTTCAAGAGGGCCACGGGTGGCGCGTCGGCCGCGTCGTCGATCCCTTCGGGCACCATTGGGAAATCGGTCGCCCATTGAAATGAGAGTGCGCCGAACGCGGCGCCGACAACGACGACGGCGGGCGCCGTATTGGTTTTCCAGACTTCAAACTCACTATGGCCCCCGTCGCTTCTGAGCGGGGTCGTTCGGCGGGAGGAGGCGACTATGGAATTCGGGTTGCTACCGCATTTTCCGGCGGGTGTCGAGAGCCGCGACTCGGGGGCGGAGCTGGTGCGGGCCGCCGACGGCCGGGATCGGCTGTGGGAGTGGGTGACGGTCGCCCTGGTGGCGGTCGTCGGGTCGGCCCTGCTGGTGGCGGCCGTCGTCTGGGTGGCGGGTACCGCGGTCGGCGGCTTGGCGGGGTGAGGCAGTCTGATCCCATCACCGGGGCGTCTCTCGGAACATGGGTCTGCGACTTCAAAACCATTCCATTCGTACGAGGGGCTGCGCCATGAGGTATGTCGTCTGGCTGGGATTGGCCGGTGTGTTGATCGCCCACGGGGCGCAGCCACCGACCGGGCGGGAGGCCTTCACCGGGAAGACGCCGCCCAAGCCCTCGAGCGCGTACACGAAGGCGTTGAATGCGGACCACGCCTTCGCCGCCGTCGACGGTGGCTTCAAGCGGGTGTGGGAACTTCCCGACCCGCGCGGGCAACTCTGCGAACTGATCCGCGTGGCGGCGGAAGTCGACCCGGTCCGCGCCTGCGACCGCACCCGCGAAGTGGCCGTGCAACTCCGGAAGTTGAAACTGTCGACGGCGCGGCGGGTGGCGTGGGACCGCTTCGCCTTCGCGGTCGCGCCGCAGGATCGCGTCCTCCGCGACGCCCTGCTCCACCTCGCCATCATCGACGCGCGGGTGTCGCTGGCCGACGCCGACCTGTGGAAACCGGAGGTTGTTCCGCCCGGATCAATACCCTTCGGTAATCCTCAGGTCATGCGCGACTTCGAAAAGCAACTGCTCGAATACCAAGTCCGGATCTGGCAAGCGGTTCTCGAATATGACACCGACCGACCCAAGTCAATCCAATTGACGACCGCTCTGTTTGCCGACGCGAAGGTGAAGGGTCAGTGCCACTTGGGGTGCATTTCCCGCAGCTACGATCAGAGCGTCGCAGACGAATTGGCCGGCCTCCATGCGGACTTGTACCTCGCGGTCGTACCGAAGGTGTGGGATAAAAAACTCGTGGCCGAGATGTGCGGCGGCCGCGCGTATTCCCGCTGGCTCGACCGCCAAAAGGACTCGTTCACCGGCGCGTATGCCGAGTATGCGATCAAGAATGGCGTAACTCGCGGCGACGTAATTATTGTCTTCGCACACTACGACTGGCCGAAAGCGTGGGCGATTGTGGACGGCTTGCCGGACGATTCGAACACCCCGGACTTCCCCCGCCGCGAGCCGAGGAATCGGCTGATCGCGATGTGGCGGAAGCAGAAGAAGCCCGACCAGATCGAGCGCGTGGTGGAGAGTAAGGCTGCGGAACACCCGAAGCCCGCGGGGACACCGTGGAAGCCTTCCGCCGACGACGAGAAGATGCTCGCCGACAAGACCCGCGTGGAGGAGGCGGACAAGTTGCTGTGCGGGATCGCCTCCGTCTTGCCCGCCGACCACGCGGTCGAGTGCATCGCCCGCATCCGATCGGCGCAATTTTATGTCAACGCGGTAGTGTATACCGCTCGCAACCTGATCCGCCGCGGGGAGGGAGATTGACCGGGTGCGGCGCATAACCGGGAGAAAGAATGTTCGATGACCGGGTCTGCCCCGACTGCCAAGTTCTCCTCCGACCGGGTTCCGACACCTGCATCAAATGTGGGAGTCAGTTCGAACCGGTGAAGACAGGGCTGCCGTTCCTCGACTGGACGGACAAACTGTACCGCCCGCTGTTCGATCTTCTCGGGCCGACTTGGGGAGCGATCGCGGCCGGGGCCGTGTTCTTCGTCTTATTCGCCCTGTTCGGCGTCTGGATACTGGTTAAATTGATGCTCAGGTAGGTGAGGCTCAACGGCGACTGGAATACTTTCCTGTACCCCTTCGGGGTACCGATCAAAAATTCCAGAATCACGGCACCCAGTTCCCACGAAAACGTTATTGCTCCGGGATTCAGGTTCGCGTAACTTCGTTTCAAGTTTACGCCCAATCATCGCCGGAATCGGGAGGTGCGTGGTGGAGTTGTCTGGACAGGAATTCTCGTTGGAGACGTGGCAAGGCCTCGAAGCGGCGTGGAAGGCCATCCTGAACGCGGAATCGAGCATCGATGCGTCCCGCCTCAGCATGGACGGCTTGCGCAGCGACATGGAGGCCGCATTCCGGAAGACGCTGGGGGTCGAAGAAAAACTCAACGCCTTGCAACTCGATGTTTCGCAGTGGAATCAGGCCAAGAGCCGGGTGCATTACGCCCTGCCGAAAGTGCGCGAGTTCATCCACCGTGCGACCTGGGCATTGGGTGTACCGGAACGGAAAAGCCTTGAAGAAATCGTCAAGAACCACATCGAGCCGCGGATTCCGTTTCCCGACGTCGATGCGGTACGGCAGCAGATGGAACACCTGTTGAAAAGCCGGCAGGTGCTTTTCGCACAGGGCAACGCGGTCTACCAAGAATGCCGTGGGATCACCGCCGGGATTCAAAACACCTTGAGCACGCTCCAGCGAAATGCGGCCGACAGCGCCCGCCGAAAACGGGACGCCAAGCGTCAGAAGGGGAAGTACTGACGGCCGGCCGGGCGGAAACGTCCGGCGTCTACCAATAGGGGCATGAAGCCTCCGGATTTCGAGCGGTATTTCGGCGTCGATTTCAGCGGCGCGAAGAAGGCCGGCGACTACATCTGGGTCGCCGGGCTGGTGCCGCGGGCGCGGCCGCCCGGCCTCGAACTCGCGTCCCTCCGGCCCCTCGCCGCGCTGTGCGGGACGGCCGACCGGGGCCCGGCTCTAGCCCACCTCGTCGACCTCGTCCGGGCGTCCGACGCCGCCCTGTGGGGGTTCGACTTCCCGTTCGGCCTGCCCGTCGAACTGTTCCCGCCCGGCACCCCGTGGGCCGACCAGTTCGCGTTCCTCGCCGGGTGGGGCGACGACGCCTACGGCTGCGGGCTGGAGTGCGTCCGGCGGGCGGTCGCGGCGCGGGCGCGGATGCACATCCGCCGGGCGTCCGACTCCGAGGCCAAAACCCCGTTCGACTCGTTCCACTACCGGGTCATCTACCAGACGTTCTTCGGCATGCGGGACGTGGTGGATCCGCTCCGGCGAACGGTCGGGACGGCCCTCCTGCCGTTCCAGTACCGCAAACTGCGGGCGGCGAAGCGGGTCGTCGTCGAGAGTTGCCCCGGCTCCGTCCTGAAGCGGGCGGGCGCCCCCCACCAGAATTACAAGCAGCCGGCCGGCGGGCCGCTGACCCTCCGGCGGCGGCGGACGAGGCACGCCATCCTCGGGTGGCTGTCCGGCGAGGTGGCCATCGCCGACGGGTTCCGCCGGGTCATGATGCGGAACCCCGGCGGCGACGCGCTGGACGCGGTCATCGCGGCCGTCGGCGCCGCCCGGGCGGTGCCGCACGCCGACCACCGGGCGATCGCAAAGCACCCGCGGTATCGCCGCGAGGGCCACATGTATTTGTGAGGGATGCAATTTCGCCGAATGGGCAACTCCACAAACCAATTCGGTCAAAATTCCCCGGAATCTTTGCCACGGGCGAGTTCTGACCGAATCCACTTCCCTCGCTCAGTTCGTCACGGCCGACGGCGCGGTGGCGGTGGTGCTGACGGGTATTGCGGCGGCGGCGAGCAACGCCGGGCTGTTGCCTTCGCCGAAGATCAGCAGCAGCGGGCTGGCGATGTAGATCGACGAGTAGGTGCCGACCAGCACGCCGATGACCATCACGAACGAGAAGAGGTGCACCCCTTCGCCCCCGGCCAGGTAGAGCACGCCGACCACGAGGAAGACCGTGAGGCTGGCGAGCACCGTCCGACTGAGGGTTTGGTTCACGCTGTCGTTGATCATTTGAACCGTGAGCACGGGCGACTTGCCCCGGACTTCCCGGATTCGGTCGAACACGACGATGGTATCGTTCACCGAATAGCCCACCAGGGTGAGCAGAGCGGCCACGGACGCCAGGTCGATCTTGAAGTCTTGCAGGCCCAAGAAGTGGCCGAAGGCCGTGTCGTGGACGTAGTGGCAAACGGCGATGGCACCGAGCGTGAAGCAGAGGTCGTGGATGAGGCAGATGACGGCGGCGAGGCCGAACTGCCAGCTACCGAAGCGGAGCCAGAGGAAAGCCAACACGGCGCCCCAGCTCGCCAGGATGGCCAGGAAGGCGTTGTTGCGGGTGCTGGCTGCCAACGCCGGGTCGAACACTTCCAAACGCTCGGGCAGCGGCCGCGATTCGAACGACTTTTGGGCTTCCCCGAGAATCTTCAGCAGCGCGGCTTTGTCTTCGGCTTTCTTTTCCGGTTTGGCTTTCGCGTCGAAGGCGGCGCGGAACTCCGTGTTTTCGGAGAGGTCGAGTTTCATGGTGGCGAACCGGCCGGTGCGATCTTCTTCCGAAGCGACGGTTTTGTCATCGGCCTTGATGCCGACGATGGTCAACGCGGTGGCGGAGCCGACCGGCGGGATGCGGTTTTCGAGCTTGAGTTCGCGCTCGACGAAGCGCTTGAAGTAGCCGGGGGACGTCGGTTGGTCGAAGGTGACGGTCGCCGTGAAGCTGTTCTTCTCGACCCCTTTATCATCTTTGACCGGGTCGTTGGAAATCTTGACGCCGGTGATCTTCGTGCTGGCCATCAGGGCCGCGTTCGAGGTTTCGTCCCGCAGCAAGCGGTCGAGCATGATCTGCACCAATTCCGGCTCTTTCTCGGTGGTTCGCACCGTGAAACTCCGGGCTTTGTTCCCGCCGAAGCTGTCCCCCTTCAAGAAGACCTGCTCGACGGACGAATCCGGCAACGCACTGGCCCGCATTTTCAGATTCGCCAGCCGTGCCGCCAAGTCGGCCCCTTCGGGCTTCGAGACCAGCGTCACTTTCTCTTCGGATAATTTGCCGTTACCTTCGTCGTAGACGATCTTGAAAATGTTGTCGGCTTTCTTCTCTTCCCCGGTCGCATCGTCGGTGGTTCCGATCGACATCGGTACTACATCTTTCACGTTCAGCCGCGTCTTTTGACGGCCTTCGCTGAGCAGTTCCACCATGCCGATTTTGCCGTCGGTGCCGCTGAGCGAACGCTCTTGGCCTTCTTGCAAGCGGCCACCGTAGGCGGTGCCCTGGGTGAAGTCGACGTTGAGAACCTTTTCCCCGCGGAACAAGAAGAGTCCGAGACCGAGTACCGTGAGGGTCGCGGTGAGGAAGAACATCTTGTTGCGGATTCGCATGAAGTCGAAGTTCGGCCGGGCGAACAGCCGCTTCATACTGAGTTTGGTGACCCACTTCTTGTGCATGCAGTAGTCGAACATCAGGCGGGTCATGAACAGCGAGGTGAACAGGCTGATGATGAGGCCGACGATGAGGCTGATGCTGAAACCCTTCAGGCTGTCGTTGCCGAACATGTACATGACGATGGCGGTGAAGATGCTCGTCAGGTGGGTGTCGATGATCGTCGGCAAGGCGCGGTCGTAGCCGTTGCGGATGGCCCCGATCAGCGTCGCCCCTTTCTCGCGTTCTTCGCGGATGCGCTCGTAAATCAGCACGTTGGCGTCCACGGCCATGCCGAGCATGAGCACCAGTCCGGCAAGGCCGGGCAACGTGAACGCGGCGTTCATGGCGACCATGAAACCGATGGTGAGTAGCAAGTTGGCGAAGAGGGCCACGCACGCCACGAGGCCGGCGAAGCGGTAGTAGTAGACCATGAATATTAGTACAGCGGCGAACGACGCGAAGACCGAGATCAGTCCCTTGCGGATGGTCGATTCACCGAGAGTCGCCCCGACGGTGTTCTCGCTGACCGGGTCAGGCTTGAGTTCCGCATTGAGGTTGCCCGACCGCAGAATATTCACGAGTTGGTTGACGGCTTTCTGGGTGAAGCTGCCGCCGCTGATGATCCCGGAGCCGGGTAGGATGGCATTGAGGGTTGGGGCGGAGACGATCTTATCGTCCATGATGACCGCGAGACTCCGGACCATGGCGTCGGTCGGCTTGTTTCGTTCCGTCATGTCGCGGAACAATCTCGACCCACCGGGTGTGGTGAATTCGAAGCCGACGGCTGGGTTATTATCTTTATCTTCACGCGAAGTCGCCGAGATCCGGACATCGCCAATCACGCGGACGTTGTCGGCCGTCGAAACGCGTGTGAGCAAGAAGTATTCGAAGTCTTTGCCTTCGTCGTCTTTGGTACGAGCCTGCTTGCTAACCGGGCGGTTGTAGTATAAATATGACGCCGCTTGATTCTCGCGGCTCCCAATCCGTTGGATGAGCGTGCGGCTGCGATTCGCTTCGAGGAGCGGAAAATCCCAGCTGCCCTTTTTCTTGGGAGGTGCCGTCTTGGCGTAGGCACTGCTCAACCCACGACTTTCCCGCTCTTCTTTACCCAGTTCGACCCATTCGTAGCGCACATCGATTTCATCGCCACTGGCCTTCACTTTGAAAGTGCCCGTCGGCGCCGGTGGAACCTTCCCCGCTTTGGCCCGATCTGCAATCGTGGTGTCGCCGGCGGTCGGAGTATCGAGGATGCGCTGAGCTTCCAGAATGCCTTCGCGGTCGTCGTCCATGTTCGCCAGAATGCGGAATTCGAGTACGCCAGTCTGTTTGACTTGGTTGCGCACATCCTGCACGAATTCTTCATTCGCCGCTTCTTTATTGCCCCCGGTGCTACCCGCGAATGGCAAGATGATTTCGACGCGGCTGTTGCCGATGGGCCGCACGACGACGTTCTTCAAGTCGGTCGGGTCGATCCGTTTCTTGAGTTTCTCGGCGAGTTGCTTGATGTCGTCGCTGGTCAGTTCCCGGACGCCTTCGCCACGCGATTGAGACTTGTCGTCCATCCGCTCGCGGTCGACTTCGTAGACGAGAATCGTCCCGCCGGCCAGGTCGATCCCCCGGCGGAAGCCGATCTGTCCGTTCGACTCCTTCCAGAAGGCGTAGCCCGCGAAAATGGCGGCGATGATCGTCGGCACGAGGCAGAGAATCAGGCGAGTCGTGAATTTCGGTCGCATGGAGTACTCGGAATAACGCCGGCGGCACTGCCCCAGCTCGAATGGGTGGAGACGTCGACTAGCTCTTGATTTCCGGGGTTTCTTCGGACACCACGCGGGTGATGGTGCTCTTCAACACGCAC
>JANXWE010000069.1 GCA_025351325.1 Fimbriiglobus sp. | reverse complement strand
CGCCGACTGCGGTGGCACCGGCATCGGTCTGGCCACCGTCGCCCGGATCGTCGGCCACGCTGGTGGTTTCATCCAAGTCGAAAGCGCCCCCGGCTGGGGCACCCGCTTCCGACTCTACTTTCCAATCGAGGCGAACTGATTCGGCGAACTGATTTGGCGAGCCGAACGGCGTAAGCCGTCGGGTGAATTCGGCGAGCCGGTTGGCGTCAGCCGCCGGATTCAAGTTCGCAAACCAGAATCCGGCGGCATACCATGTTGAGTCACCGCCACTTCGGTTCATCGATCCGCGGGCCATTTTTCTTTAACTTCTTCACCCATTCCGCGACGGCTTTGAGACTCGCAGGTGAGCTGGTCGCTGTGAAGTATTCTTTATACTTGTCTGCCTTGTACTCGATCGTTTCATCGGCCAAGACCTTGCGGAGAACGTCGACCAACTCCTTCGGATCCCAATTGCCAAAATCGTCAATCGTGAATTGACGCGTCTCACCGACAGCTTTTGACGAACCTGCCAAAAATTTCTGCACTTCCTTCTCGAGTGCGGCGATCTTCGCTTCATACTCGGCCTCGGTCTTCTTGCTGAGCTTTTTCTCTTGAATGACCGTAGGAGCTGGCAATGGAGTGCGATTTTCCCCGGCCCGTGGAGATGAAGGGATCCTAATTTCGTTTACCGCTGGTGTCGGTCCTTCATACCTGGCTTCTGGGCCATCATACCCTCGCACCGGATAGTTTCCTGGACTCGGAAGTTTGCGAACGCTGTCTTGTGGTATTGGCCCACTGGGATACGACATCGGCGCAGTCGGGATAAAAGTAGATGGCACTGAAAAATTAGTCCCCGAGTCACTTCCCGAAAGCTCACCTGGCCCACCCCCGGAGTCAGGCAAGCCCGATCCAAACGGCCCGCCCGACCCACCGGGAATTGTTGTCGCTGCCGGTGGAAGACTAGGCCCTCCCCCAGACGGCAGGCTCATCCCGCTCGCGCCCGGCATGCCCATCCCTCCGCTTGGCATTCCAATTGGCGCACCCATCATGCTACCTGGCCCACCGAAGCCTCCCGCCGGTACCCGGCCCGGTTTGTGGAACGCCAAATATTGCTTCGGACTGGCCTCACCGACGCTGAGCGACACTTGCCCCAAGAAGCTCCAGCCGGCCTTTCTGCGCTCCGTGAGATTGGCCTGAAAGACTTCCGTCCGCAATCCTTCGTTAGGCACAGCGTCGTAGGCGTACTGCTCGCCGGCGTCTTGTTTACGCTTCTTGTCCATCAAGGAGTCGTATTCGAGCTTGCTCTTCTCGTAATCGGCCTTCGCCTTTTCGAGTTCGGCCTTCAGTTGCTCCGCCTTCGGCGGTGCTTTCGCCGGCGGCGGTGTCTCGCCTGACCCTTGTCCAAACCCACCAACAGACCCTGGAGGTGCCCCCAAACTACCTCCCGATGAACCTGCTCCTGGCCCTTGGGCCTCCACCGAACTCGACCAACCACCGCCGACGCTCAACCCGAATCCGGTGGCGACCAGCACCCCGGCGGCGAGCAATTTGAGACGGATCATCATCATGCCAGTCACTCCATGCGTGAGAGTTAGAATCGAACTGGGAACCACGACACCCGACGGAATCAACGTAAGCGTGCGAACGATCAGTGCGGCCGGGGCGACGGTCGACGTCCCGGTGATCCCGCCCAACGCCAGGACACCGGCACCGATTCCCCGCTTGGAGAGCCGGTTCAACAGAGTCTGCTTGGCCCGCGTCAACCGCGCGGAGAACGTGCCGAGCTTCTGCCCGAGACTGGCGGCCGCCTCGGTGGTGGCTCGCCCTTCGATACAGCAGAGGATGAACGCCGCCCGCTGCGCTTCGGGGAGCTTCTGCACCTCCTCGGCAACCGCGGCAAAGGCCACTTCCCAGGTCGAATCGGCAACGGGTCGATTCGTTTCCGGCAGTGCAGTGGACTGTTCGCGCTTCGTCCGCCGGCCGTTGGCGCGTTTGGCATTCTTGCTGACACGAAAGGCCACACCGTGCAGCCACGGCCCCAGTGGCGCCCCCGGGCGAATCGTTCGCGCCGACCGTGCCAACGTGAGGAAGACGGCCTGGAAGGCGTCGTCCGCATCGGCGTCGTTGGTCAGCAAGTTCCGGCACTGGCCCCAAACGAGCCGGCTGTACCGCGTGAGCAACTGGGCGAAGGCATCGTCGTCTCGCCCTTGGACGTACCGCTCCAACAAGTCCGCATCCGGGACTTCGCTTTGCAGTTGCCGAGCCACACCGGGCCATAGGGATCGTCGCACGTCGTCGTCTCCTCTACAGCAGATTGTGCACGACCGGGAATGTTCTGCAATGAGTTTTGAGTTTTGATTTTACCCTGAAAGGGTTACATCCCACAGCCCAGGGTCGCCGCTTCGGCGCACCCTGGGTCGGCGAGCATTCGGGAATGCTACAATACCCCAATGAACACCTCCGAAAAATACCTGCGGCCGGATGTCATCCAGCAAGTCGCGCGGTTGGATCTCCGGGCCAAGTTCATCGTCGAAGGGTTCTTGACCGGGTTGCACGGGAGTCCGTTCCAAGGGTTCAGCGTCGAATTTTCCGAGCATCGCAAGTACGTCGCCGGGGACGATCTGAAAGATTTGGACTGGAACGTCTACGCCAAGACGGGCAAGTACTACGTCAAGAAGTACAAAGCCGAAACGAACATGACGGGCTACCTCGTCATGGATCTGAGCAAGTCGATGGCGTACACGTACCGCCAGCAACTCACGAAATTCGAGTACGGCATTTCCCTCGCGGCGGCGCTCGCGTACTTGATGATCCACCAGCAAGATCCGGTCGGTTTGGTGACGTTCGACACCGAGCTCCGCACCGTCCTGCCACCCAAGAGCAAACGCACCCAGCTCGGTACCATGCTGTCAGTACTGTCGAACCTCAAGCCGACCGGCGATACCAACATCGCCCACGCCCTGTTTCAAATGGCCTCCCTCACCCGCAGCAAGTCGCTGGTGATGCTCTTCAGCGATCTGCTGACCGATCCCGAACCTGTGATCAAAAGCCTCTACCGGCTGCGGCACGCAGGGCACGAGGTGATATTGTTTCACATTTTGGACGAAGCCGAGGTGACGTTCCCGTTCACGGGGTTGGTGGAATTCGAAGACCCGGAATCGCTCGATACCTTGGAGCTGGACGCCCGCGGAATTCGAAATGAATACCTCGACGGCATGAACGAATTCCGGGCGAAGTACAAGCGCGAATGCGGTCTGGCCAACGTCGATTACGTGCCGATGGATACCAGCGTGAACTTCGATAAAGCGCTGCTCGACTATCTGATTTTGCGTCAGCGGCGGTTCACGTAACTCATGCCGCAACCCCTGCCGCTGCAAACGTTCACCGATGTGGCCTGCACCGTCTGCGGCTGCGTCTGCGACGACCTGCGCATCGTCGTCGAGGGGGAACGGATCATCTCGGCAGACGGAGCCTGCGAACTGGCCCGGCCGTGGTTCCTCGGGCAGTCGTCGCAAGCTGACAGTGCGCCCGAAGTCGACGGTGTCTCTTCGACTTGGAACGCGGCGTACGACCGTGCGGTTGCAATTCTGAAATCCGCCCGTGCCCCGCTGATTTACGGTTTGTCGCGCAGCACGACCGAGGGGCAACGTGCCGCCGTGGCGTTGGCCGATTTTCTCGGGGCCACCATCGACACCACCGCCAGCACCGGCCATGCGCCGTCGATTGTGGCCCTTCAGCAAGTCGGGGAATCGACCTGCACACTCGGCGAAGTGAAGCAGCGTGCCGACCTCGTGATCTTCTGGGGCAGCGACCCCGTGACCACCCACCCGCGTCACCTCGAACGGTACTGTCCACCGGACGCGACGCTGGTGGTGATCGATTCCAGCGAAACCGCCACGGCGAAGCGGGCCGAGATCTTCGTGAAGGTGCCGGTTGCAAATAATTGGGACGCGCTCTGGACCCTGCGAATGTTGGTGAAGGGGATCGCATGCGAAGCGGCGCCGGACTGGCGGGCACTCGCGGAGCGCCTGAAAGCGTGCCGGTTCGGCGTCGTCTTCTTCGGCTCCGGACTCACACAAGGCCGGCTGGCGCACCGCACCATCGAAGCCCTCTTGCAACTGGTGACCGATCTCAATGACCACACCGACCCGGAGACGCGCCGGCGGTTCTACGCCCGCCGGATGCGCCGCTACGGCGACGTGGCCGGGGCCGATTCCGTGTTGACCTGGCAGACCGGCTACCCCTTCGGCGTGAACTTCGCCGCCGGTTACCCACGGTACAACCCCGGCGAATTCACCGCCCCGGAATTGCTGGCCCGCGGCGAAGTCGATGCCGCCGTCGTACTCGGTGCCGAGACGACCCACGATTTACCCCCGGACGCCCAAACGACACTCCGAAACGTCCCGGTAATTCTGCTCGACGCACCGACTGGCAAGCTGCCGTTCGTACCCGCTGTACGCTTCCCCACGGCCGTTTATGGCATCCACCGGCCGGGAACCGCGTACCGCCTCGATGAAGTCGCCATCCCGCTCAAAGTGTTGTTGCCCACGAGTTGCCCCAGCGACGCCGACGTGTTGACGACCCTGCACGAGCGGGTAAAGCCTACACTGTAAAGAGACTCGATTTCTCTCCGAAAGTGCACGCCCATGGCGGTTACCGATTTGGTCGTGGCGATCACCGGGGCGAGCGGCTCGCCGTACGCCATTCGCCTACTGGAGGTGCTGCTGCGAGCCGGGCGGACGGTTCACCTCGTCATCAGCCCCGCAGCAACGGAAGTTTTCGACCGGGAAATCGGCCGGGGCGTGATGCTCGATCCCGCTCACTTCGACCCGGTCGCGTTACTCGGGCCGCACGCCGCCGGGCTCAATTTCGACCTTTTGAAATACCACAACTTTCGCAACTTTCAAGCGGGCATCGCCAGCGGCTCGTTCTTGACCGGCGGCATGGTCATTTGTCCTTGTAGCATGGGTACCATCGCGGCGATTGCCCATGGGATCTCCGAGAATCTGATCCACCGTGCTGCCGATGTGCATTTGAAAGAGAAGCGGAAATTGATCGTAGTTCCGCGGGAAACACCGCTGGGACTGGTTCAGTTGAAGAATCTCGTGGCCATCGCCGAAGCCGGTGCGGTGGTGCTCCCGGCCATGCCCGCGTTCTATACCTTGCCGCAAAGCGTCGGCGATATGGTCGATTTCGTGGTGAGCCGCGTCTGCGATCAATTGGGCGTCGAAACTGGTCTGGCTAAGCGTTGGGGCACACCGAGCCAGGGTTCTTAGTTTTTTAGCACGGACAACCATTGGCGCCCGTACTGAAAGTCATGCGCCGGGCGAACGAAAGTGGAATCGTGGCCATTTTTGAGTTGCAGATTCCGAGTGGTCAGGCAATTGTGTACTAAGCTTCTCGGAGAAATTCCGATCAAGACGGTCGGCGGCAGGCACAGACTCAGGTATGGGGCGGTTATGGCGAACGTCACGTTTCTCGTCCTCGAAGGTGTCGACAAAGGCCGCGTGTATCGCCAACTGACGGTGCCCGTGACCATCGGTCGGGAGGAAGGGAATGCCCTGCGCCTCAACGACGAGCGGGTCAGCCGGTATCACGCCAAGGTGCAAAGCGAAGACGGCGACGTCATTCTCACCGACCTCGAAAGTACCAACGGTACCCGTGTGAACGGCTCGACGATCCAGATCCGCCGACTGCGTGCGGGCGATCAAGTGTCGATCGGTCGGACGCTGCTGCTCTTCGGCACGATGGAAGAGATCGAAGCCCGCCGCACGGGTAAGCTCGCCACCCCGCTGCAAGAAGGGGGCGTGCAGACGATCCAAGCTGCGGAGCTGGCTGCCGCCGGTCGAGCCCTCGCTTCGGAATCATCGCTGCCGCGCCGAGTCGAATACGCCCCGACGGTCTGGCGTGCCCGCGACGAAGATGTCCCGCCATTGCCGTTGAAGCTCACCGGCTCGCAGTCGGCTCGCCTTGCCGAAATCTTCGATTACCTCCACCGCGGCATCACCACGTCGGTCGAGAACATCGAATCCAACGAAGACGGCACCGAGATCCGCATCGGCTTCAACGAATGGCAGACGATCCAAGCCGTGCAGTTGCTGCTGGCTCGATACACCCGGGCCATCGGTGAACCCGACGGGGAAATGTAGGATTCCGTGTCAACAGTTCGAACAGATGGTCGTCTATGGCCAAGCCGTTCGATGCCACGCTGAAACAACTCCTCGATCTTTTCGCGGTCGATTGGATCGACTGGTTGGCCCCGAAACTCGGGTTGCCAGCCACCGTCGCCGTCGACCCGCTGGACGTGGATTTGTCCACCGTTCAAGTTTGCGCCGACAAGGTGTTCCGGCTCCGCGCCCCCGCGGTCGGCATCCTTCACCTCGAACCGCAATCGTCGTGGGATGGCGAATTCCCGAACCGACTGCTGCTGTACAACGCCCTGCTCCACGACCGGTACGGTGGCCCCGTCTATTCCGTCGCCATTCTGCTCCGCCCGGACGCGAATGCCTCCACACTGACCGGGGTGGTTTCGCGGCGATTCGGCGACGGCACCGAGTACCACCGCTTCCACTATTCGGTGATTCGGGTCTGGGAGTTGAATGCCGATGAACTCTTGGCGGGCGGTCTGGGGGCATTGCCTTTGGCCTTATTGACCAACGACGCTCGCGGCCGAATTGGGGAGTTGGTCGACCGGTTGGATCGTCGCCTCCGGGAACCGGGCGTCGATGAAATCAAACGGCGGACGATCATGACCTCCAGTTACATTTTACTCGGCCTGAGGTATGATGAAGAGGTGTTTCACAATGCCTTTCAGAGGGTGAGCGGCATGAAAGAATCGAGTTCCTATCAGTATATCCTTCGCGAAGGCCGCCAAGAGGGCCAGCAAGAAGGGCAACTCCAAACGCTCCGGGAGACGCTGCTGGATATCTTGTCGGATCGCTTCGGCCAAGTTCCCATCGAACTCGTCGCCGAGGTTGCAATCGCCACGGATCCGCTTCTGTTGAAAACGGCAATCCGTTCCGCCGCTAAAGTGTCGAGCTTGGCGGAGTTCCATTTGACCCACGGCTGATTCACTGCGGCGGCACCAATTCCCCGCGCAACCCGGCCAACCCTTCGCGGCCGAGGCGGATCACCGTCTTCCCGCCTACCGTCAATTCGTAAATGCCATCCAGCGGTTCAAAATGCTTCATGGTGACGACCCGGCCTGGGGTCAGGCCCAGTTCGGCCCAACGGCGCAACCGTTCGGGGTTATCGTCTTGGGCTTCGCGCACGGTGAACGTCTGCCCCGGTAGGAACTCGTCGAGCCGCTGCAAATCGCGGTGCCGCAGCTCCCCGGTGGCGCTCGGGATGGGGTGACCGTGCGGGTCTTCGAGCGGTTCGCCCAAGTGCTTGGCGATCGCCGCTTCGAGACGCGGGGAAATCGCGTGTTCGAGCGCCTCGGCTTCCACGTCGACTTCGCTCCAATCGAGGCCGAGCACTTTGGTCAGGAACAGCTCGATCAAGCGGTGCCGGCGGATCACCCGCAGCGCTTCCCGCAGACCCGCTTCGGTGAGCTTGGCGCCACTGCCCGACGTGTACTCGATCCAGCCCGCTTCGCCGAGCCGCTTGAGCATCCCCGTCACCGACGGCGCTTTCACCGCCATGCACACCGCGATGTCCGCTGGAAAGACGACCGACGTGCCGCCGCCGAGGCGATGGATCGCCTTCAGGTAATCTTGCACGGCTTGGGTCGGGGCGGGTGTCATGTTCGTTATCGTACGACCGGCGTTGGTGGAACGGCAGAAAGTTCCGCGATCAAGAACTCAGCGGCACGCGCCACCGCTCCCGGCACGGCCACGCGATCCCGCAATTCCCGGAGCTTCTCGACCCGTGCCGCACGCTCGGCCGGGTGATCGAGCCAGCGCGAAATGTGGTCGGCAATACCGACCGACTCATCCCGTGTCACGGCGAATTCCGGATACAGTTCCTCGGCGGCGAGCAAATTCACCAGGCTGATGTATTTGCACATGAGGAAGCGCCGCGCCACCTTCAGAAATACCGGGCCGACGCGGTAGACCACCACGGTCGGTTTCAGCCGGGCGAGCAATTCCAACCCGACCGAACCGGATACGGCCATGCACGCCGTGGCGAGCTCGATGATCTCCGGCGTTTTGCCGACGTGCACCTCGATATTTAAGTCGGTGTCGAGCAGTTGTTCGCGCACCAGCAGGGCCTGTTTCTCGCGGAACGCCGCGACGAGGAATCGCACTCCGGGCCGTTTCGCCGCAATCCGGCGGGCCGCGTTGAGCATCATCGGGAAGTTCGAGAGCACTTCCTGCGTCCGCGATCCCGGCAAGAGTGCGACAATTTCACCCGGTTTCGCCCGCTGGGTTTCCAGGAATGGAGCATCCAACAGTTGACTAGCGATTTCGTCGAAGTACGGATGGCCGACGTAGTGTGTGCGCACGCCTCGTTCACGGTACCACTCCTCTTCAAATGGCAGAGCAGTGAGCACGGCTCGGAAATGCTTGCGAACCTTCTTCACACGCCAGCCGGCCCAAGCCCACAACTGCGGTGGAACGAAGTAGTAGACGGGAATTCCGTACCGATGCGCCCGTTGGGCAATGTGCCAGTGGAAGCCGGGAAAGTCGATCAGCACCACGGCGTCGGGCTTGTGAGTGCGGAAGTACGATTCCGCCTTGGCCCCGAGGTGCAAAAAGACGGGGAGATTGGCTAGAACGCGACCGAGCCACATGACGGCGAGTTCGGTGAGCGGGTACAGCAGCTTGACGCCGGCGTCCGCCATCCGGTTGCCCCCAAAGCCGACAATCTCGGCATTGGGGAAGCGCTCTTTCAACAGCGCGGCCAAATTGGCCCCGTGGAGGTCGCCACTGGGTTCGCCGGCGCTCACGAACAGTCGTAGTGGGCGTTGGGCCGGCTCAGACAACGGCTTCGACCGGTGCGGCCACGGTCTTCTTGGGGCCGTTGCCCGGCAGTTCCGTCGGCTCGGCGACTCGGCGGTACCCCAGCGACCGCATCACCTCGAGCACTTCGCTCCACGTCGGGAACGGACGACGATTCTCCCGCTTGTAACGATCCATCGCCTTCATGAAGTCGGTTTCTTCATCGTTGTAATCGCGTTCGCAGGTCGTCGGGTCGATCAAACGCCTTCGCTCGCTCGTGCGGCGCTTCTCGGCGGCGTTCAGCGCGCGGCGGCGATCCGTGGCCACCGGGATGTTCCGTTTGCGGCGGTCGTTCGGAAACGACGCCGACGCATCGGCGTTGAGAATTTCGTCGGACATGGTGACACTCATGGTGATCTTGGTCTCGCACACCGCAAAGCGAGTGGGTCGCTCGGTCGGTGGCCGGGGGCGAGTTCAGAAATTCTCCGAACTCGATAATAGACCGCGCCGGAATGGATAGGTGCAATCAAATTACCCGCTACGAGTGGCGTGTCAACCAAAATTCACCGACCCGGAGCAACTGATACACCCCCAACCGCACAACTGTAACGATGCGGAGATTCGCAAGATCCGCGCAGTTGGCGCAAGCCGTGCCGGTTGTAATCCTTACAAAAACGTGCCGGCCTTCGCCCCCAGGAGTGAATTCGTTTGGAAGACGCCAACCTCATTCGGCTCTTCGATTTCTACTTGGCGTTCCTGTTCCTCATCGGGCTGTACCGCCGCCGGAGGGTCTATTGGGACGCTGTCCGCCTCGGCGTGTCCATCGTCGATCACCGCAAGAAACTGCTCAGCGTCGTGGCGAACGAGAAACGCGAACTGCTCACCCTCGAAACCCTCCGTCCGATATTCGTGGCCATCGCGTTGATGATCATCCAATGGCTCTGCTCGCGGCTGATTTGGCCCCAAGCTGACGTCCCGTTAGGTACTCTGCGTGCCCATTGGTGGAAGATGGCCGCCGTCGTGGCCGCGTTCGTGCCGATGTTCACCGTCGATCTCTACTTCCTCATCCGCATTGGGCAGTTCGATCACGGCGAAACCGAAAAGTACCTCGACCAAGCCGAACGCTGGCTCGGCACCTGGAAGTCGACCGCCGTGCGGACGCTCACGTTCGGGGTGGTGAATCCGAAGGCCGTGGTGCAAAACGAGGTGAAAAAGGGGCTGCAAGAACTCGGCCGCACCGTGCGGGCCTCCATGTGGTGGGCCAGCGTCCAAACCGCCCTCCGCTTGGTCTTCGGCATCGTGATTTGGTTACTCTGGGTCTTCGCCGGGTGAAAATTGGAAAGTCTGACCTATGAGCTTTAAGAGCAAGAATTCTTGACGGCACAAGACCTGCATCGGGTAAGATGCGCTTACCGCCCTTACCCGATGGAGGCTCTCCGATGACCCGCGATCCGCACGATGTGGTTCAAGTTTATTCCGGCCCGCTCGAACTCGTGGAGACGTTCCAAGCCGAGTTGAAGCACGCCGGCATCACCAGCAACGTGGTCGGCACCGAACTGGTCGCCAGCTTCGGCTCCGCCCTCCCCGGCACCACCGAACTTTGGGTTCACCGGGCCGATTTGGCGAAAGCCAAGTCGATCATCGACGGCGAAACCAAGCACAAACACGACCGCGAGCCGCCGCACTTCCCGCACCCCACCGATTCCCCGAAACCCGGCCCCGCCCCCGCCCGCAAAGAAAATTGGATCAACCCGAACTTGTGAGGCTCGCCAGTTTACAATCGTCGACGCAACATTCCGGAGTCCGGATTATGGCGACGACTGCCGAAGTGCTCCCGGCCCCGGCTCGGCCGCCGCCGTGGCAGGAGTTCGCGTCCGCTCCGCTGGTTCCCGTCGCCCTCGCCGCCACTCTGGGCATCCTCGTCGACCGCTTCGCGGGTGGCTCCGTCGTCCTGGGTCTGAGCGTCGCGTTCCTCGGCGTCCTCGCTTGGAAATTCGTTCGCCACCCGCATGCGGTCGGGTGCCTCTGGTTGGCGTTCGCCGGGCTGGGATTGGCTCACCACCACGCCCATCTGCACGAGTTCCCCGCCGACGATGTGGGTCAGGAGATCGGCACCGAGAAGCGCTTCGCCAGTGTCCGCGGCATTCTGGTGGACGACCCGGTCACCAAGCACCGCGATCTCGCCGACCCGATGATGCCCGCGCGCCGGCACGACCTCGATTCCACCGTCCTCGAAATCAACGCGCTGGAAACGAGTGCGGGAACGTGGCGACCTGCCACCGGGCGCGTCCGCCTCTGGGTCGAACATGTGACCACCGCCGAACCGTCGCCACCGATGATGGGCCTGCAAGCCGGCGACTCGGTGCAAGTGGTCGGGCAGTGGCGGCGCCCGCGTCCACCGGGCAACCCGTGCGAACGTGACGCCAACGATGCTCTGCGTAATCAGCGGCTCCGGGGCGAACTTCGTGTGGCCGGGAACGGCGGGGCCATCACCCGTTGGGATTCGGCACCGTGGGGTTACGCCCGCGTGTTGGCCACGGCCCGCCGTCGGGGCACCAGCACGTTGAACGAGAGCCTGCCCGCGAAAGAATCACACATCGCCCGGGCTTTGCTCCTCGGCGACGGCAGCGCCTTGGAACGCTCCGAGTGGGACGCCTTTATGCGCACCGGGGTCGTCCACGTGCTGGTGATCTCCGGCCAGCACCTCGTGCTACTGGCCGGGTTCGTCTGGCTCATCCTCGGACTGTTCGGCGTGCCCCGGCGCCGGGCCGCGTGGGCCGTCACTTTGGTCATCGTCGCCTACGCCCTGCTCACCGGCTTCCGACCGTCGTCGGTTCGGGCGGCTGTGATGGTCGTGCTCGTCTGCGGGGCCATCATCCTGCGCCGGCGGGTTCACACGGCTAATTGCTTGGCGCTCGCTTGGCTCGTGATTCTCGCGCTCAACCCCACCGACGTCTTCGACCTCGGTTGCCAATTGAGCTTCCTCTCGGTCTTCACGTTGATCTACGGCGTCGGAATTTGGGTGGCCCCGAGGCGATTAACGCCGCTGGAACAGTTGATCGACAGTACCCGGCCGGCGTGGTGGCGACTGGGGCGCAGTCTCCTGCGCGCCGTCGGCGTGGCCTACTTCGTAAACTTCGTGTTGTTCTTGGCGAACACGCCCATCTTGATCGCGCAGCAGAATGTCGTCTCCCCGGTCGGGTTGCTCGTCGGGCCGATCCTCGTCGTGCTCACGTCCGTGGCTTTGGTCGCCGGATTCCTGCTGTTCCTGGTCGCACCACTGCCGGGAGTTGGAGAATTGCTCGCCGCTGTCACCCGCTTGTCACTGAGTGCTTGCGATACCGTGGTTCACGCGGCCGACGGCTTGCCCGGTGGCGTGAGTTACCTGCCCGGTCTGCCGATGTGGTGGCTACTCGGGTTCTACGCGCTCACCGTCACGATCTTGCTGCGCGGTGTCTCGAACAGTCGCTGGCTCATCCTCGGTTGGTTGGCGTGGGTGTTGATCGGGCTGATCGCGCCGACGGCGGATCGCCCCAACGACGAACTGCGGATCACGTTTCTCGCGGTCGGCCACGGCGGCTGTGCGGTGCTCGAAACTCCCGACGGCCGCTGCCTGCTGTACGACGTCGGGACCACCGGCGGCCCCGATGTGATCCGCCGCGTGGTGGCCCCGTATCTCTGGTCGCGCGGCATTCGCCGGGTGGATGAGGTGTTCGTGTCGCACGCCGATGCCGACCACTTCAACGGCCTCATCGAGTTGATGCAGCGCTTCCCCGTCGGCCGTGTCACCTTCACCCCGAGCTTCGCCGAGAAGCCGACGCCGCAAGTGGCCGAAACGATGCTGGCGTTGAAGAAGCGCAATGTCGAAACGCGCACCGTCACGGTCGGGCAGACCTTCACGGCGGGTACGGTTGATTTTGAAGTGCTGCATCCCCCACCGGTCGGCCCGCCGGGGATCGAGAACGAACGCAGCCTGGTGCTGCTGATTCGCCATGCCGAACACACGGTGTTGCTGACCGGCGACATCGAGAAAGCCGGCGCGGCTCAACTCCTCGGGCGCCCGGCCCAGCGGGTCGATGTGTTACAAGCGCCGCACCACGGCAGTCGGGCGGCGTTTTCCCCGCTGTGGAAGACGTGGGCCGACCCGAAATTTCTGGCCGTCAGTCGCGGCGACTTGTACACGAACTTTATCCGCGAAGCCGATTACGGCTCGAACGTGACCCTGTGGGAAACGGAGACGCACGGGGCCATCACCCTCCGCAGCCACCGCACCGGCTTGACCGCCGAAGCCTTCCGCACCGGCGAACGCCGCGTCGTGGTACGAAACGGCGGATAGGCGAGCCGGCGAGCGTCAGCGGCCGGCTCGCCTGAGTTTCTGGCACACTGGCCGACCCAAGTATCGTTAGGACACCGCTCAAAACGAAGAAACTGGCAAAGCCATCAGAAAAACCAAAATTGACACAACTCCGAACACAACGATCCGAACCCATGACTGGCCAATCGTTTATAATGGTGGGGCAATCGTCATTCTGTCTGATGCACTTGTTTCCGCTGCTTCCATTGGTTCCGCAGAGGGGAGGGGGTATTCTCCGCGGAAACAAGTACAAGCGTCAGAGTAGTACCGGGATGGGCCAGCGCGGCGCCAGAATCGGTCGGCGCATCCGTAGGCTCAATGACCACCTCTTTGGCCACTTCTATCCCGTCCCCGTATCATTCCACTTGTTTGGGCTATTTTCGACCCCGAGACCCCGTTTGAACCATGCCACTTGCCAAGCTCGCCCTCGAAGATGGAACCGTATTCACCGGCCGCGCGTTCGGTGCGCCGGGCGAAAAGCTCGGTGAAGTCGTGTTCAACACGTCCCTCACCGGCTACCAAGAAATCTTGACCGACCCCAGCTACATGGGGCAACTCGTCGCCATGACCTACCCGATGATCGGGAATGTGGGCACCACCGCGGCCGACGAAGAGTCGCACGGTGTCCAGGCCGAAGGGTTCATCGTGCGGGAACTGACGGTGCCGAGCAACTACCGGAGCCACCGCAGCCTGGACACGTATTTGAAAGCGAGCAACGTCACGGGCATTGAAGGGATCGACACCCGCGCCTTGGTGCGGCACTTGCGCACCCGCGGGGCGATGGCCGGGGTCCTGTCGAGCCTCGAACTCGATGACGCGGCACTGGTGGGCAAAGCGAAAGCCCACGGGAGCATGGCCGGCAAGGATTACGTGAAGGAAGTCGTCCCCGAGAAAGCCTTCACCTGGGATCGCGGCTTTGACACGCTGTCGCAGCATGTGTTGCCCGCGCGGCCCATCACCAAGCACGTGGTCGCCATCGACTACGGCATGAAGTGGAACATCCTGCGCTGCCTCGTTCAAGTCGGCTGCAAGGTCACAGTGGTCCCGGGCACGTGCAGCGCCGAGCAGGTGCTGGCCTACAACCCGGACGGTATTTTTCTCAGCAACGGCCCCGGTGACCCGGCCGTGCTGGGCTACGCCGTGAAGACGGTGCAGGGGCTGATCGGTAAGAAGCCGATCTTCGGCATCTGCCTCGGTCATCAACTGATCGGGCAAGCGTTGGGTGGCAGCACGTTCAAGCTGAAATTCGGCCACCGCGGTGCCAACCAGCCGGTGTTCAACGAGTTGAATCGGACGGTCGAAATCACCACGCAGAACCACGGGTTTGCCGTCGATCCGGCGAGCCTAGGCGACGCGGTCGAAGTCACGCACCGGAACCTGAACGACGGCACCTGCGAAGGAATTCGCCACCGCGAATTGCCGGTGTTCAGCGTACAATATCATCCGGAAGCGGCCGCCGGCCCGCACGATAGTAGCTACCTGTTCGAGCAGTTCCGCACGATGCTCGGGTGAGTTCGTTTCGCCGAAAGGATTACCCGATGACCCGTCTTTTGGCTCTGATCGTATTCGCATTTGGGTGCGCTCCAAGTTTCGCGGCCGAGCCGAAGGTGGAAACCGGTGAAGTGACGTTCACCCAGAGGGACGAAGCCAACGGTGTGCCGGAACTGTACCGGATGGAGAACCGGACGTTCGCCTTCGAATTCAAACTGAAATACAGCCTACCAAACGCGGAAGTGGACGTGTTCACGCTCACGTTCCCGTCGGCGGTGAAGACGGCGAGCGCGGCGAACAACCGGGTGTATGCCGAGTATTACCAGCCCCGCAAACCCGGCAAGCACCCGGCCCTGATCGTGCTCGATATTCTCGACGGCGCCCAAGTGGTGGCACGGGCCGAAGCCCTTTGGCTGGCCCAGCATGACATCCCGGCGCTCGTGGTGTACATGGCGTACTACGGGCCACGCCGCGAACCCGGTTCCAAAGAGCGGTTGCTCTCCACCGACATCGAAAAATCGGTGGCGAACATCCGCCAGACGGTGCTCGATTGCCGGCTCGCCCTGGCCTGGCTCGAAACGCGGCCGGAGGTCGACCCCAAGAAGCTCGGCGTCCTCGGCACCAGCCTCGGCAGCTTCGTCGGTGGGGTCTTCGCCGGGGTCGAACCGAAGATCCATTCCGTGAATTTGTTGCTGGGCGGCGGCGATCTCGTGGAGTCCTTTTCCGAGCACCCGGTGGCCGTGGTGCTGACGCCGATTCTGAAACTCGCCGGCGTGACAACGCCGAAGTTGAAGAAGTTGATCGGCCCAATCGACCCGATTACCTACGCGGGTCAGTTGAAGGACAAACGGTTGCTGCTGATCGCCGCGAGCCGCGACGATGTCGTCCCGCCAATTGCGATGAAACGCTTGTGGGAAGCGACCGGTAAGCCCGAGATGATTTGGGTGGAAGCCACCCACGTCGGCTCGGCGCTGTATTTATTCCAGATGATGCGGGCCGTGATCAAGAACGTGAACGAGTAAAAGCGACACCATGATCGAGTACGTCTGCCTGACGCTGTTGGCGAACCCCGCCGAGACCGAAGCCGGCTTCAAAAGCCGCCTGACGGCACTCTGGTCGCACATGCTGAAAACCTTCCCGGACGAGTACGAGCAAATCTATTCCGAGGCCGTCCGTTTCGAGCGCGAAAACGGCGTGGTTGCCCGCCGGTACATGATCGATCCTGAGGTGCAGAGCACGTTGCAACCGCTGCTGACACGTCAGTCGATTGCCAGCCTGCCACTCGACGTCGACGATCTGTACAGCAAGGCCGAAGCATCATCGAACGAATGGTTCCAGTTGGAGCATTGAACGCGTATCCAACTGATTCCAACGGCTCAACTCGAAATAGCCTTCTTTCGGGGTGGCGTGTAGAATGTGAGAAATGGGCCTCAGCGAGACCGCCATGCGACGTACGATTTTGAAGTCGAAGATTCACCGGGCCACCGTGACGGACGCCAATCTGCATTACGAGGGCAGCCTGACCATCGATCAAGATTTGCTCGATGCCGCCGATATCATGCAGAACGAACAGATCCACGTTTGGGATGTCACCAGCGGAACCCGGCTCGTCACATATGCGTTATCGGGCGAGCGCGGGAGTGGCGTCATCTGCGTCAACGGTGCGGGGGCACACCTGATTCAGAAGGGGAATGTCGTCATCATCGCCACCTTCACGACGATGAAAACCAAAGCGGCGAAGCGCTACCGTCCGGGTGTCGTGTTCGTCACAGACGAAAACGAAATCAAAGAGTTGGACACGACTCCGTTGGAAGGAACCCCGCTGGAGGGGGCGCCGCTGATGAACAGTCCTCGGGAAGCGGAATGGGATGCGGCCCCGACGACTCGGATGGCGTGACGGGACTGCGCGGCGAGCCGTGGAACAAGATGGTTCCCGCCAAGCAGGCCACGCCGAAACTGCGGTGCGAGAGCAACACATCTCGAATGCCGGTGGTGAGGCTGAACGTGTGAGCCAGCATTTCGGCGGTGCTCCCTTCGCCACCCGGCATGATGGCGCAGGTTCCAAAGGCCGCCACGAACAGCGCGGCTAATCGGTCACCCGGGTTGGCCGACGCCAGCAATTCGCCCAAATACGGCAGCACCAGCAGCAGCAGCAACAGTTCGTAGGCGAGCAGCTGACAGCAGAGCGGCGCCCCCGCAGCGCACGCGGCCAATGCCCAACTCGGGCTGGGCCGGCGCCGTCCCTTACGCAAGGCCAACAACGTGAACCAGACGGCGTACCCCGCCAAAGTGCCGACCATTCCCAATTCCCAGATCGGCCCACCGTTGGCGACCACAAGCCGGTTCCAAGAGCTGATCTGTTGATTCACACCGACGCGGTTGAACTCCACCGATTGATGGCCTTGCTGCAAATACTTCAAGTAGTCGAGCACGAACAATGGCGAACCGGTGACGACCAATCCCGCGACGAGATTCAACCCGGCGACCCAGGCCAACACTTCGATGGGACGGCGCCAACCGCTGAGGAACCAAGCGAGCGGGAGCAGCGGAATCGCACAATGCGGTTTGATGAACGCGACGGCCCACAAGAGTGCCCCCAAGCGTCGCCAGCCGGCGTTGTGCACAGCCTGACCCAAGACGGCACAGGCCACGACCCAGAGCGTCGTCTGGCCGACGATTAACAGGAACTGCGTCAGCGGATTGCAAAGAACGAGTACGACGGCAGCGGCGGTGAACCACGCCGGGAACGCCCCCGGCACGAACGCTTTGAGCTTCCAAGCGACAGCGGCACTCAGACCGATGGTGACGGCACACCAGAGCAATTTGGCGGCGTCCCAGGGCAGCGGCGCGAACGGGGCGAACAGCAAAATGGCTTGCGGAGCGAGGAAGAATCCGTTGTTTTTGATCAGGTCTTCGTCGTCGTATTGCTCCGCCACGCGGGCGTGCATTTTCGGGGTGTCGTACGGCGATTCCCCGCGCCACCCGAGCGCCGCCCCGGACGTGTAGATCCACAAATCTTCGTGGTGATTGTCTCGCACCGCGACGCGGCCCGACCACCAACTCGCAATCAGAACGCTGAGCACGGTGGCAACGATCGCCAGACGTTGGGAAGAATCGCGCACTCGGTCACTCCGGGTTGGAACGGAGCAACCTTAGTACAAAATTCAGCCCCCGGCGAAGCGCTCGGGCAGCAGCAACGTGGCCGGGTTTTGAAGCTGGGCAATCACCGCGTTTCCGAAGGCGGCCCCGATGGCACCATCGAGAACCCGGTGGTCGAACGAGCAGGACAGGTACAGCAGATCGGCCGGGCGAATCTGTCCGTGGGCGTCGTAAACAGGCCGCTTCACGATCTTGCCCAGCCCGAGAATCCCGACTTCAGGCGAATTGATGATCGGAGTCGAGATCAGCCCGCCGATGTTGCCGATATTGGTAACGGTGAAGCTGCCACCTTTTAAGTCTTCGAGCTTCGATTTTCCGGCCCGCGCTTCGCGGCTGAGACGCTCGATGTCCATGGCGATGGCGGCTACGTCCTTCTTATCGGCGTCCTTCACCACGGGCACGATGAGTCCGTTGGGGGCCGCTACTGCAATGCCGATATGGTACGTGTCGTGGAGGGTCAATTCCTGGGTGGCATCGTCGAAGGTGGCGTTCACCACGGGAATTTGTTTGAGTGCCCGGGCCACCGCTTTCACCACGAATGGCAGGTAGGTGAGTTTGACGCCGACGCGAGCGAACGTCTCCTTGAGTTGGCTGCGCAGCCGCACCAGATCGGTGAGGTCGCATTCGTCGATGTAGGCGTAATGCGGGATCGTCCGCTTGGCTTCGACCATGTGCTCGGCGATTTTGCGGCGCAGGCCGAGGAGTTTCGTCCGCGTGCCCGGGGTGCCGTAATCAACCGCGGGCGACTTCGCCGGTTCCGGTGCCGTCGGGCGCAAATGCTGGGCCAGATCTTCGAGCAACACTCGACCGCCGGGGCCAGAACCGGAAGTCCGGGCTAAGTCGACACCGAGTTTGCGTGCCAAATGCCGAACGGACGGAGCCGCAGCGGGCAAGGCCACGGCCGCCGGAGTTCCGCTTGCGGCCGGGGCATTGCGGAACAGTCCGGAGAGTTCGCCACGCATCATCACGGGCTTGACGCTGCTGGTAATGGGCGGAGGTGGAACGGTCGCGGCTTCGGTCTCGCCGCTGTAGGTCATCACCACTTCGCCGACTTTGATTTTGCTCCCGGCCTCGGCGAGGGTTCCGGTGATCTGGCCGGCGAATGCGGCGGGCACTTCCATCGTCGCCTTGTCGGAGAGCACCTCCAACATCGGTTGGCCGCGCTTCACCCTGTCCCCCGGCTTCACCAGCCATTGGACGAGTTCGACCTCGATCAACCCTTCCCCGACGGGCGGCAGTGCAAAATCCATACGGTCAACCTCGGCGGGATTGGAACGAGTGTTCAATCTGAATTGTAGCCCGCAAGTTCCGAATTCAGAACAGTCCACCCACGATTCCCGCCGAGACTCACTCGCCGACCAATGGGTCTTCACCTTTCCCATTGATGGTGAACATGGAACGGGTGACGGCGGAATTCATCCGATCCGTGAAGAAGCGGAAGCTGCCGTCGGCGAGGCCGAAGCCGGCCACCCGGTTGTAATGACCACCGAATTGCCCGCCGATGATCGGCAGAGCCGTCGCCGAGACATCGAGCATCCGCACGGTGCTTGGCCCCCCGCGAATCCATGGCCCGTTTTCGTGGCTCGTCTCGGCGAAGAGGAGTGTGGTGCTCAGGCCATCGCCATCGCGAATGGTCAGTAATGGCGTCGGTTCGTCGTACCGGAAACAACCGGCGCGGTTGGGCACCGGTGGCCCGAGGCCGAGGGTGGCACCGTCCGGGCCGATGCCGCCGAGGCCGACGATTTGCGTGATGCTCGGTTCGTCCGGTTTTCGTTCCGGGGCGGCACCGGGGCAGAGGAACAGCACGAGCGGAGTCTTGGCGACGTCGCGGTTGCGGTCGCTATCCCAAGCTGCGGTGCGCTCGAGTTTCTGAGCGAGTGCTGCGGTGTTCTGTCGTTTCTGGCTGAGCGATTCCAGTGAATCGGCGATCCAACTGAGCCGCTGCTCCGGGGGGAGTGCGGGATTCTTCATCGTTCCAGCGGGGACTGCGAGCAGGCGGAGTTCCGGCCTGGCGTTGTCGAGTTGTTCTATTTGGTACATCGCCGCAAACTGTCCGAGTTCGCGGAAGTTGTTCATGCACGAAAGTTGATCGTGGGCCGCCCGCTGCCGGCTGATGCCCATGAGGATGAACGCCACCACCAGCAATCCGAGTACGACCAAAATCACGATGCCGACCCGCGTAGTCATCGCCGTTCCCCTTTCGACTAGGGCTACGAAAACACACCGGGTCGGGCACCCCAGTAATACGCCAGGGTCAATCTTTCTTGACGGGGGGTGCAACCGGTGGTGGAGGCAGAGGTGGGCCGCCGTTGAGAATCCAACCCGCGGGCACGATATCGTCTCCAGTCGGAACTGCGGGGATCGAGGCCGTCTTAATTTTGGCCAATTCGGGTGAGACGAGAATCAGCTCGTTGTCTTGGAATGGGCTGAGGTAATTCGGATCGACCTTCGTGCCGTCACTCGACACGACCACCGTCAGCTTATTCTCGAGTTTCTTGATCGCTTCTCGCATGCTCACTTCTTGGCCGTAAGCGGTGTAAACCTTCAAATCGATGAGTTCGGTCAGGCCGACATTGACGGTTCCTTTTCCCCAGTCCACGACACAAATCTCCAGATTGAGCCCACCCAGACCTTGGTTGAACGTGGTAAACGTTTGTTTGAGGGTACGCGTCACGGGGAAGCCGATTTTACCGTCGCAGTCAACTTCCAATTTCAGAATGTATGGGGCTGGCCCTACCGGCGCGATGACTTTAGGAACCGGAGCACTGGGCACCATGAGAATCAGGGTCAAGCCGAAAGCAGGAAACATAGGGCACTCCCGAAATCAGGATGGACTTGAAATGGGAGTGTATCGCAGCAGCGCTTCGGCAACTAGCCGAGTCCGGAATACGGGTTCTGGAAGGTTCGTCAGATTCCGAAGTAGCGACCCGGTCAAAATGCGTGTGGCTATCTGCTTTCCGACACCCCAACTCCTTCTCCGAAGCGGCCATCAGCGACATGTTTCATCGCAGATTCGATCGCCGAAATTAGAGACCCGTTTTCTCCGCCGCGGCCGGAGTCGAACTCGTCTGGGTACTCGACGACGAGCAACCCACAATCACTGCCTACACCGTCGATCAACCCCAGCAAGTCTTCGCT
>JANXWE010000062.1 GCA_025351325.1 Fimbriiglobus sp. | reverse complement strand
GAAACGATCATCGCGTCGCCGGATTTCATCGCCCCGATGAGAATGGCAATCAGAAAGGGCGGATCTTGGAGCTTCGGCAGGTCAGAAATCGAGGCCGGGGAATCGGTGTGCATTTCGCACCTCCTTTACCCAAATGGCCGTCGGTCGGAATAACGATGCGGGAGCGGCGAGAAATGAGCGAAGGTGTCAAGCGAACCACAAAAATTCGGGCAAAAAAACATCTCAGAATTCGGCCGTCGGTCGGAATTCTATTCCGACCGGTCGGAATCTACTCCTTGCGTCGGAGATCACGTTTCAATTTCCGATCCGCTTTAATCGTAGCGCGGATTTTGGCCAATTCTATTTTCCAAGTACGAGTTCCTTTCACAGTACCCTCGACACAGTCGAGGTAGGTCGCCCATGTTGATGCACTCCAAGACATCGACTCTGGCTTTTGCGTTAACGCTTCCAGCATCCTAGCATTGATCCTCTTCCCCTTTACTTTGCCCGGTGCTACCGACTGGATCACAAGTTCGGTGGATGGACGTGCGGCCCGCACTCTTGTGAGCAACTCGTCGGTCGTCGGCAATTTCCCAGCCTCCATGTTCTCCTTCTGGAGTCGCCGGCGGATATCCTCGGGAACATCTTCGCCGATCCGCGCGAGGACAGAGACAACATTGTCGCGCACTTCGATGGCTTCCAAAAACCTTTCCACGCCGCGATTCGACACACCGGGACTTGCCAAGTCGCCCTTCCTCGGAAGGAAGAAGTATCCCAGAGTTTCGCACCCCGCACGAATTGGCACCTCTAGGTCTGTACCTCCCTGCCGCACGAGGTAGGCCACGCACGAGTCTTCGAGGTGCCTGTTGACCTCCACCGGTCCCGAGGAACGCTCGACGAAGATCTCGTCGATCACTCGGTTGTAGTCCTGCGCCAGTTGCGTGTAAGCGTCACGGGCCTCATCGGTCCAATACTGAAAGTTCTCGTCGGCTATCGCAGAATCGGGGATCCGACCAACCGCACGGAATGCGTTGAAGGCGGTGATCGCCGCGTCGAGGTATTGGATCAGTCGGTGGACGGGATGTCCTGAGGGATTCCAATCGGTGGTTGCACTCATGATTGTCTTCTCGATAGAAGCAGGAGATGCAGGAGATGCGGGTAGTGTCCCGGTTCTGCGCCACGATCTGGTTGATCGTGCCCGTACGAGTTCACCCGGAATTCATCTGGAGATCAAGAGGAGGTAGCATCAGCGGGCTTCCGACAGCCATCAACAGCGGATTCTCCGACGGGCTTCGTCGCGGCGTCTTTCTCGACAAACTCCCACCGGCAGCACGCCGGTGGGACGCCGGCGAGTAGCGCCCGGAAGGCCCCGGCCGAGTTTAGCAATTGAGCCGGAAGGTAGAACTGCCGGGATTCCGACAGTAAGCGGTCGGCAGGCGGGCTTCGTTGCATGCAGGAGAAGCCGGAGATGCGGGTGCAGTTCCCCGCCGTCGGAGTGCTACCGGTGATCCCCAACGTCTCATTTGAGACGTTGCCCGCGATCTTCGTGGACTCGTCGAAGTACTTGGCCCTTGCTACCTGTGCCGGTGCGAGTGCGGCGAAGCTTCAATTCGGCCACGATGGAGAGGTCGTGGAAAACGAATTCGTCGGCGTTGATTTGGTCGGCTTTCGCCGACAGGACGCCGAGGCTGGCCTTCGTCAGAATCCCCATCGGCTGATCGTTGCCGGTGGCGAAAGTGAAGTCATCGTTCTGGATGCGCCCGAGCCGCTCGCCGAGCATTTCGCCAAGGATCGCCGGAATATCGACGATGGCGTCCTCGAGGAGTTCCTGGGGGACGAGCACCGGCTTGGAGTAGTACTTGTAAGCGTCCCAATAGACGTGCGCGAAGTTCGGGTCGGTGCCCAATCCGGTCCCGCCCACTGGCGGGGCGACGGCCGCGCTCGAACCGAGCCGAACCTCCTTATTTCCCAGGCGTCGGGCGAATTGAGATCGAAGGTCGGATTCTCCGGCGTCGCCGCCCGAAGCAACGCGGCGTGGATGTGCTGACCGCGACCGAACAGGCCCTGCGGACCTACATCATCGACGGGAAGTTACCCCCTCTGCCAAACAATCCCACTTCAGGAAACTGATGGGTTCCCCTCCGAATTTACATGTTATTCGTGGTTCCCAGTCAGGTCGATCCGCAAATCATTTGCTGCCGGAATGCCTGATATCTCAGGCTTTTTGTTATGGGATGTGCCGTGTTGTTTGGTAGGAACTCCTGTTCACGAGTTCCTACCAAACAATCGCTTTGCTGCCGTTCCGATCGTAGAACTTTCCCATTTTCCAAGGGGATATGTTGCCACGATTCGCGAGACGTCTACCAGACGAAAGTTGCGAACATTGAGCAGATCCATCGGCTTCTTGCACCCTCCTTTGCCATCACATATTGCCTCACCCTGATTCGCTTCGTTGAGTTTTTTCGATCCTCTGTTTCCGGCTTCCCGCTCGGATTTGCTGGGCTACCCGTCGTAGCCCAAGATCGAACTGTAATCGCCGCTGCGGACGAACCGGGCCATCTTGGAGAATTCGGTCAGGGGGTCGTGAAAGCAACGCTCGGCGTACACGAGCAGGAAAAAATCGATGAGCATTTCCACGTTCGCCTCATGCTTGTCGAGGTCGTGTTGGAGGTGTGTTCCGACCGACGGATCGAGGCCTTCCAAATGCGGTGTTCGGAGTACCGCCGCGGGGAACTCCATGCGGAACAGTCGGAAGAGGGGCAAGCAATCGGTGACGACGAGCAGCGGTTCGGCGCGATCCACTTCCCCCATGCGCGCCCAGGAGTCCGCCAAGTAGCCGGCGTATTGCTGCGTGGCGACGCGATCCGTTCCGCGCAGATGCACCACGGTGGAGAAGTGGGAGAACTGTTTCAGCGCGGCCACGACCCGATTTCGAATCGGTCGCTTGACTCGGAGGTTGCACAGGTTCGCCACGTTGTACGCTCGATACCCGGTTCCGGCGTAGACGAGCAAGTCCGCAGGGGAATCGCGCTCGCCTAGGAGGCATTTGTATTCGGGGTGATAGATAAATTTAGAATCGGCCGGCCGTTCGATTTGGTTCGCCCACGCCAGCGGTTCGACGCTCGCGAACTCGTGTTCGAGCAGTGCCGCTTGGGAAATGAGCGGGACGCCGCAGAGGTCGAAATAGGTTTGAAAGTCGACGGTTCCGTCCGACCAGATGCTGTCGCACCAATCGATGCAGAGTGTACGGCTGTGTGCGGTCGCAAACTGGATAGCTTGGCTCAGGCATTGCAACCGATCGCCGAACCCGACGTGGGCTTTGGCCAGCAAATACCGGGGATCGGACATCCGCGCGTTCCTTGATTCTGCGAGACAGGAGATGGGAATAGTATTCCCGTAGTGTCCAAACGGCTGCGTGGATCGCGCAGCCACTTGAGCTGATTAACGATACCCAAAACCCGAAGTCCTGAAGTTGACACAGTTGATCGATTTTTCCGAAATGATGCTTGTCACCGGTTTTGACGCATCGGTATTATTTCCAACTGAGCCGTTATGCGAATGCAACGGTTGCGATTCATTTCCGAGGATGCGGCATGTGGTTGCCCCTGCTGAAGCGGACTTGGGACGAGATGATGGCCCGACGCGCCCTGCGGCCGTCGAGTGGTCGCCCGCGAATCCGAATCGGCCTTGGGCATTGGACTCTCGAAGAACGCAATGCGCCGGGCAATTTGATGGCGCTGTTGGACGCGTTCCGATTCGTCCCACCCGGTGGTTTGCCAACGCCTCCCCCGTCCGATTTGCCGTTGCTCACCAGCAGTTCTAGCCACCCGATTCCCGGCCCACTTCCCTCGTTATCCATCGCCCTTTCGGAATGGCCACGCCAAGTGGTCACCCCCGTTTCCGTCTCGTCCCCATCGGCGGCACGTCCGACCGTGCCCCCGGAACCGAGTGGGAACGCAGGGACTTCCGGATCGCTGACCACTACGAATTCGGACCGCGTCGGCGTGGCCACTCCGCCGAATTCAGGCGAGCCGGGGATGGCCGGGAGACCGACAGGTGGGGCGAATACGGTCACGTCGTCCCCCGGCGGATTGATCGATTCCAATTCCAATCCGCTCGGTGCGGCACTTCCCAAAATCGCTGCGACTCCGGTTCCTGCTGCGACTTTGCCTGTGGCGGTGAACCCAACGACCGACATTCCCGCTCCCCGTTTCCTCGCCAATGCGATTTCGACCGGCGGGGTATCATTCGAGCAGAATGTGGGTCAGTCGGGGAATGGAGTCGACTACGTGGCCCGTGGTCAGGGTTACGCCGTGTTCCTCTCGGCCACGGGAGCCACGTTCAAAATGGCCGGAACCGATGCGACTGGGGCGGCGGGACAATACGCGGCGCGGTTGACGTTGGTCGGGGCGAATCCCGGTGCAATTGCCTCGGCGACGGATCTCCAAACGGCCCGGTCGAATTACTTCGCGGGCGATGTGGCGTATCGGGATGTGGCCCGCTACGGTTCGGTGCGTTACGCGAACGTCTACAACGGGGTGGATGCGGTCTACCACCGTTCTGCGGACGGCAAACTGGAGTACGATTTCGAAGTGACCCCGGGCCAGGATGCTTCGGCCATCCGGATCCGATTCGAAGGCGCCGATGGTGCCACGATTCAAGCGGATGGGAGTTTGCTCCTCAACACGCCGGTGGGGAATTTGGTGCAGCAGACCCCGGTCGCCTACCAGACCGATCCTACCGGGATTCGAACGGATGTGACGACCCACTTTACGGCCCAAGCCGATGGTTCGTTCGGTGTTGCGGTGGGTCAACACGACGCGACCCAGAAACTCGTGATCGATCCGGTTATCGCATTCGGCACGGTCATTTCGGGTACGGGGGCGGATGCCGGCCTCGACGTGGCGGTCGATTCGAATGGCAATTCGTTCGTGACGGGGTGGACGGTCTCCACGAATCTGCCGCAAAAGCTCGGGTCGCTCACGGGACCGGTCGAAGCGTACGTGACGAAAGTCGATCCCGACGGCGTGATCCTGTTTTCGACCTACATCGCCGCTTCAAAAAGTGATGCGAGCGATTACGGATTGAGTGTTACGGCCGATGCGGTCGGTGACATCTATGTGATGGGGGTCACACAGACACAGGTTAGCACGGGTACCGGCACGGGCACGGGCACCGGTACAGGTACCGGCACTGGAACAATAGCATTTGCTCAATCCCAATCGGCGACAGTCATAGGAACGAACTCCAACTCGGCTCGTGGAGTGAATTCGGCAATCGGCACAGGCACAGGCACCGGCACCGGAACTGGCACGGGTACGGGAACCGGCACCGGCACGGGTACCGGAACTGGTACCGGAACAGGAACTGGTACGGGAACCGGCACGGGAACGGGTACCGGAACAGGCACGAAGTTAGTGTGGGATCATTTCGTCGCCAAGTTCGACCCCACGGGCAGTTCGAAGATCTATTACAAGTTACTCGATGGCACGGCGACTTCAAATGCCGTGTTCACTGCCTCGCCATCCACCAACCGCGATGGCGGGATTGCCGTCGATATTTACGGGAATGCGTACGTCGTCGGCACGACGAGCAACGATAAATTCCCGACGACTGCAGGGGCCTATCAGACCCGGATCGGCAACGTTCCACCGCCGCCGCCCGCGAGCCCGCCTCCCGCGGCCGATGCCGTTATCGTGAAGCTCGACTCGGGTGGGAACAAAGTCTATTCCACGTACTACGGCGATACCGGAACGGAACACGGTAACGGGATCGCGGTCACCTCGGGCGGCGACGTCTGGGTCGTCGGCAGTACCAATTCGACCAATCTGCCGACCGTGTCCCCCTTTCAAGCGGCGAACGCCGGCGGGACGGACGCGTTTGCCCTCCACCTCTCGGCTTCGGGCGGGTCGGCGCTGCTGGCGAGTTACGATGGGACCTCGGGGAGCGATGACGCGACGGGAGTGGCCTTGGTCGGCAGCGGAGTCGTGCTTTCGGAAACGAGTGGCGGTCAGGCGGTCGCCCGCCAAATCACGGCGGCGGGCGGCGCCGGCTATCGAACCGTGCTCGGCACGGGCGACGCCGAAGTGATCGCGGCCGATGGAATCGGGGGCGTTTGGGTCGGCGGTACCACCAGCAGCTCCAGTTTCCCGCAGATCGCACCCGCGCAAACGGGTTACGGTGGCGGCGGGAGCGATGGCTTCATGGCGCAACTCAACACAACCGGAACGGCCGTGGTGTCGACGTTCCTCGGCGGCACCGGCGCCGATGGAATTCACGGTGTCGCCGTTCTGTTCGCCGGGGACCTGGTGGCCGGCGGGACGACCGATTCGCCGAATTTCCCGGTGGCGCACACGCCGGCGGCCACCGATGCGTTCTTGGTGCGTCTCAACCTCCGCCCGACTGTTCCCGCCATCACTTCGATCTCCACCGACACCGGGCTGTCCGCCACCGACTTCGTCACCTCGGACACGACCTTGACGATTTCCGGCACTTCGGTCGCCTCGGCGACGGTCAACCTCTACTCGGACAGCACCCTTCTGGGGACCGCCATCGCCACGCCGGGGGGAACTTGGTCGGTGGTCGTGTCGGCTCCATTCGTCGATGGGCGTCAACCCTTGACGGCGACGGCGACCGTGGCCGGCCTCACGAGCGATCCGTCACCGCGGAAGTATCTGGTCGTCGACACCGTTCCCCCGACGGTCACGCTGGCTCTGCCGCCCAACTCTTCGGATCCCTTGCCGGTCGTCGAAGTCTACGCCGACGACGGCGTGGGCAGCGGCATTCCCGACGGCGGCGTGGTCTCCATCGATGTCGATCTCGACCGCGACGGGCTCTTCAACGGGAGCGAACTCGCGTTTGCGACCGGGACCATGACCGGCGGGTACGCCCGGGTCACGTTCGCGACGCCACTCCCGGGCGTGAACGCGTATCCTCTGCGGGCGCGGGTGAGCGATTTGGCCGGGAACGAGGGGACGAGCAGCACGGGCACCTACAGCGTCTTGGCGGCGTCCTCTTGGCTTTTGGCCCCGCTCGCCCGCGATTACGATCCGCTCGCGGGTGTCCAAGTGAGCCACGCGTTGGACTTCGACCGCAGCCCGGGGACGGCGCTCGGCGCGGCGCCCGCCCTGAACTACAACTCGCGGACTGTGGGCGTGAAACCGGTGGTTCAAGCCCAGTTGCAGACCCCGACCGGGGTGGTTCTGCCGTCGGTGATCAGCGTCGAACTCTTTTGGGACGGGGTTTCGCAGGGGTACACCAATTATTCGACGGGGGGCCTCGCCGCCGGGCAGGTTTGGACGGTGGCGGCCCAAGTGGCGACGGCGCAGAC
>JANXWE010000375.1 GCA_025351325.1 Fimbriiglobus sp. | reverse complement strand
GGGTGAGGTGTCTGGGAACCTGGCTCGAACAACTATTTAGATTCAGTGATTGATTGTCAGACAGGTCCTCTTCCCACAGCACATTTTCCTTGGCTACGAAGCAACAAAATCGCTCACCCCAAACTACGCACGCGATCCCCGTAGGTCGCTTTCAAATTCTCTTGTGTGAACGTCGTCGCCATCGGGCCGCTGGCAACCTTCCGGACGTTCAAGAGCACCACGTCATCGAAGTATTCGGGCACGGTGTTCAAGTCGTGGTGAACCACGAGCACCGTGCGGCCTTGGCTGCGAAGCTCACGCAGCAGATCGACGACGGCCCGTTCCGTCACGGCATCGACACCCTGAAACGGTTCGTCCATGAAGTAGACCGGCGCCTGCTGCACCAGCGCCCGCGCCAAGAAGACTCGTTGCTGTTGACCGCCCGAGAGTTGACGGATCTGTCGGTCGGCGAAGTCGAGCATTCCCACTTTCTTCAACGCTTCCGTCGTCGCTTCGTGTTGCGGTTGGCCGGGTCGGCGGAACCAGCCGAGTTGGCCGTAGGTTCCCATGAGCACCACGTCGAAGACCGTCGTCGGGAAATCCCAATCGACGGAGCCGCGCTGGGGAACATAAGCCACGGCCTGTTTGTTCGCCGCGTAGGGTTGGCCGTGGATGAGCACCTCCCCGGAGACGGGGCGAACGAGACCGAGCATCGCTTTCAACAGGGTTGTTTTGCCGGCGCCGTTCGGCCCGACGACGCCGACGAGTACCCCCGGCGGCACCACCAGGTCGATGTCCCAGAGCGCGGGTTTCTCGCGGTAAGCGACCGTGAGATCGTGGACTTCGATGGCCGGCAGCACAGGTGGGGTCACTGGGAAAGAGCCTTCATAATCACGTCGATGTTGTGGCGCACCATACCGATGTAGGTGCTACCCGAAGAACCACTTTCGCCCAGTGCATCCGAATACAAGGCGTCGTGATCCGCGACCAAACGCACGTCGAATTTATACTTTTGCTTCACCGTACTCAGCACCTTTTCCAGTCCTTTACTCGGCACCGATGTTTCCGTGAACACGGCGGGCACGCGTTTTTCCCCGATGACCCTGGCCAGCGTTTCCACATCCTGCGTGCCCGATTCCGCCGCCGTGCTGACCCCCTGCAAACCGTGCACCTCGAAGCCGTACGCGGCCGCGAAGTAGCCGAAGGCATCGTGGCTGGTGACGAGGATCCGCTTGTTCGCCGGGAGTTTGGCCGCTTTCGCCAAGACTTCCGCGTGCAAGTCGTCGAGTTCCTTCAGGTACGCTTCGGCGTTGGTGCGGAACTCGGCGGCGTGCGGTGGATCGAGTTCACAAAGTTCATCACGGATCACTTCGACGCACTTTTTCCAGAGCCGTACATCAAACCAAACATGCGGATCGTGGATCGTTTCCAGCCCCGGTTCCGCCGCCCGAAGATCGGCTTCCACCAAGTTGCGGGTGACTGCCACGGCCTTGCGGCCCTTGGCCGGCTTTTCGAGGACATCGACCATTTTTCCTTCGAGGTGCAAGCCGCTGAACAGCACGAGCTTGGCACCGGAGAGCTTGCCCAAATCGCTGGCACTCGGCTGGTATTTGTGCGGATCGACCCCTGGCCCCATCAAACAGTCCACTTTCCAATGCGGCCCCGCAATCCTCTGAGTGGCATCGGCGATCATGCTCGTCGTCGTGACAATGGTCGCCGGTGCCGGCGTGCCACAACCACCGGCAGTCATGGAAATCAGTGCGAACAATCCTACCCAAGCAAACGCACGCATCGGAAAAGACCTTAACAGGAAATCGTTACGCTTACATTAGGCTAACGATTCGAATTAGGCAAAGCGAATAACGTTTCCTCTCACGCGATCAGAACGGCCACGCCGTTCCGAGCGCCGCTTTTTGGGCGAGTGTGATCTCCGCGATCCCCACTGTTGCCGCGTTGACGAGGGCATCGAGTTGCGACCGGCTGAAGGTCGATTCTTCGCCGGTGCCTTGCACTTCGATGAAGGTTCCGGCGCCGGTCATCACGACATTGAAATCGACGTCGGCGTCGCGGTCCTCGACGTATTCCAAATCGAGCCGGGTTTCGCCGTCGATCAACCCGACGCTGACGGCCGCCACGCTATCGGTGAGGATCTCGGCGACGGGGCAAGGGAGTTGAAGGGCGACGGAATTCATGGCATCGACGAGTGCGACGAACGCCCCGTTGATGCTGGCCGTGCGGGTACCACCGTCGGCTTCGATCACGTCGCAGTCGATCCAGAGTGTCCGTTCCCCCAGCTTCGACAGATCGACGACGGCCCGCAGACTCCGGCCGATGAGCCGCTGAATTTCGACGCTGCGGCCATCGACCTTGCCGGCTTTGTCACGAGCTTTACGGCTGTTCGTCGAACCGGGCAGCATGCCGTACTCGGCCGTGAGCCAGCCGCGACCCTTCCCGACGAGGAAGTCCGGCACCTTCGGTTCGACGCAGCAGGTGCAGAGGACGACGGTGTTCCCCATGCTCACGAGGACGCTGCCGGGAGCTTGCCGGGTGAACTTCCGTTGGAAGCTCAGAGACCGAAGTTGATCGACCGCGCGGGCATTGGGGCGGGACATGAAATCGACCTCGGGACGGTGCACTTGAAAAGTTCAATATAGAAAGGGTGACTGCGAATTGGATTTGAACCGAACACCGACTCCGGGCGTAGAATCTTCAGGGTGAACAGCTTGCCCACGCCCGACGAACAACTTCCCGACGAAGACCTGCTGGCCCGGATCCGCGCCGGCGAGCGGGAGTGGTTCGGCCCGCTCGTGCGGAAGTACGAACGAGAACTCTTCGGTTACCTCCGACGTTACGTCGGCGATGCCGACCTCGCGGCCGACGTGTTCCAGAATACGTTCCTGGCGATCTTCAAGAAAATTCAACAGTACGAACCCGGTCGGCCGGCCCGACCTTGGATCTACACGATTGCCACGCATCAGGCCATTGATGCGATGCGGAGGCGGGCCAGACGACGCGATACCACCGCTTTACTCCCGGCCGGAGACGACTCGCCGGAAGACTCGGCTCAAAGCTTGTTCGTCATCCTGGAAGCAGCCGGGCCGAGTCCGGTCGATCAGGCGGAACTGGGAGAGAGTCGCCTGGAAGTTCGCATGGCCGTCGCGGCCTTGCCCGACTTGCTGAAACAAGTGGTGATCTTGACATACTTCCAAGGTTTGAAGTACCAAGATGCGGCCAACATTTTGGGGGTGCCATTGGGCACGGTGAAGTCCCGGTTGCACGCGGCCCTCGCCAAATTGACCGAAGCGATGAACCCGGCGGAACCTGAGGCCGAAGCGATTTGAGGTTGGGGAGCCGAGAATGGAGAACGTTCGCATGAACGAGCAACTCGTCGATTATGCATTGGGCTTTTCCACACCCGCCGAACGCGGGTTGGTGGAAGCGCGTCTCCTCCGTGATCCGGCCATGGTTCGCAAACTCGGTTTGCTCGAAGCCCATTTGGGATGGTTGAACGCCGAGAAAACCGACTCGACGACTCCGCCCGGATTGGTTCTGGCCACCCTCGCCCACGTCGGAGAATACCTGGCGACCCATCCGAATGGCGATGTTGTACCCCTGGCCACACCCCGCACGTGGGCCAACGATCGACCGATTTTTGCGAGCCGGCCTCGGGCCGACATCATTGTCGCCGCCTGCTTGGCGTTCGTCTTTGTCGGCCTACTGCTGCCGGGAATCCAGAAGCTCCGGATGCGGTCGCAAACGGTCGCGTGTCAAGACAACCTCCACGACCTGCACACCGCCTTGGCGGGCTATTCGGACACCCACGACGGTCGTTTCCCGCAAGTCGGCACCGATCGCGTGCCGACGGCCGGAGCGTTTGTCGCCGAATTGGCCCGTGCGGGACAGTACCCGGCGTTGCTCAAGCCGTACTGCCCTAGCGACGCCGTGAACACCGACGTGGGCTACGCTTACTCGTTGGGTTACCACGGTCGTTTTGGGGAGCTGATTGGGCCGCGGTTGCCCGATCCGGAAGCGAGCAGTGAAATGCTGCCGATCTCCGCCGATTTGCCCACACCGAACGCCCACGGTGGCTGGAACGTGTTGATGGCCGGCGGATCGGTACGCTTCACCAAAAGCCCGTTCCTCGGCAGCACCACCGATGACATCTTCACAAACGATGCCCGACAATCCCGCGCCGGTCTCCACCGCAACGATGTCTCCCTAGGTCGGCCGTTCGACCAACCGTGATTTTGGATTGATTCAGACCACCGACTTTGCCGAGTGTGTCAATTCGCCGCTTCTTGCCCAATCTTCTTGAAGTGCGGATTGTTTCACGTCCGATACCAGTTCCGTGTAGCTCACTCAGCTGCCGTCACGGACCGGATCGGGAGTCGACTATGTGGTATCGCATTTTATCCGCGTGGGTCGCCACGCTCGCGGGTTCGGGACTGGTGATGGCCGACGGAACACCGCCGATGGCCACAAGTCCGCTGTTCGGTGGCCACCAACCGGCGGCGGCGGCATCGACGGCGACGAACCCGCTGTTCGGTGCCCACCAAGTCTCGTCGCAAGCCGATTCCGCCATCGCCGCGGAACCCGAAGCGGTCGGCCCCCGAATTTGGGGCGAAGTCGACTATTTGCTCTGGTTCGAACGCCGGCAACGGGTGCCGTTGCTGGTGGGGACGTTGAAGGATTCCTTGGTCAACACCGCCGATGGTGTCTCTTCGACGGCCACCCCGCTGTACCCGACCAACGGCCGGATCAGCTTCGGTGGGATCAACGGGTTGAGCGCCCGTATCGGCGGCCAAGTGGCGGACGGCTTCGGCCTCGACATCGGCGGATTTGCGCTGGAACGCAGCTCGATCGAGCGCACGTTCTCTTCGAGCGGCTCCCCGAGTTTGTTGGCGACTTTCACACGTCCTGGGGACGGCCGGGGGGTCAATTTGTTTTTCGCCAAGCTGCCACCGAATGGCTACGCCGGTTCCATCCGCGTCGAAGCCGACTCCCAGCTCTGGGGCATCGATGGCAACGTCCGTCGGCCTTGGTACCATCTCGTCGCCGACCGAACCGACCTCTTGTCCGGCTTCCGCTACGTGAACCTGCACGAAAACTTGAGCATCAACAACCGGTCCGATCTGTCGGACGGGTCGATCCTCCGCGTGACCGATCAGTTCCGGACGCAGAACCACATCTACGTCGCTCAGATCGGACTGCAATCGTACTGGTACGGCAGCGGTCGCTGGGATCTCAATTACTTCGGCAAGATCGGCTTGGGCGGTGCTTCCCAACGCGTGGAGATCGCCGGGAACAACACGCTGACTGGTTTCGAGGACGAGAAGACCGGGTTGTATACGCAGGCCAGCAACATCGGCAATTACGAACGCAACAAGTTCGTGGCGGTGGGCGAACTCGGCCTCAAATTGGGCTACCGCATCACGGAGCGACTCCACGCCCAAGCCGGCTACAACGTGCTCTACGTGAGCAGTGTCGTGCGGCCCGGCCCGGCCCTCGACCCGGTCGTGAACGACGCGAATATCACCTACGTTGCGAACCCTCCAGCCGACCCCATCAATCGTCGGCCAGCTTTCAGTTTCGCCCGCGCCTCGACCGACTTCTACGCCCAAGGGTTGACACTCGGCCTGTCGCTGCAGTATTGATTCATTTGCGGTGGAACATTCAACCCCTCCGGATCGTGGCACCATTGCCACGATCCGGAGGGGTTATCCGTTCGAGTGGAACAAGTTCAGTTCCAGCAGCTCGTCGTCGGTCAGAATCTTTTTTCACATTTTTCCTCAAGTTTGCTCTGGCGTTCGTGCTCCGCCGACGCTATTTCCGCCTCCGAACGTCGGTTCGAATGGCTCGGGGGGTTCCATGATGCGTCGTAGCATTTTGCTCGGTTACGGGTTGGCGGGCGCTTTCTTGGTGCAGTCCACGGCCACGGCTCAGTTCGCAGCGGATCGACCGGCGGCACCGGCTCCGTTCGGCGGGGCACTACCGACCGCCGCACCGACCCCGGCGGCCCGACCCGCTCAAGCCGCGCCGACCTTGCCACCCGGTTTGCAACCGGCCAACGAACGAACACCCGCATCGCCGTTTGCGCGGCCCGAGCGCCGCGAAGCCTACCAGCAGATCCCGAGTTCGATTCCGGCTCAACCGCAGGCGCCGCACGTTTGGGCGGTGAAGGCCGATCACGGCGGCTGGATGATCTGCGTGAAGAGCTACGTCGGGGAAGAATCGCGGAACATGGCCGAACGGCTGGCCAAAGAAATCCGCGAGAAGCACAAAGTCGCCTCGTACCTGTTCGAGCGGAACGCGGAGGAACGGGCTGCCGAGTTGGCTCAGATCGACCGGATTCGCAAGTCGGAACAGCTCAAGAACCAACCGCTGATCGAAATCCAGAATCAAGCTCGAAAGACGGCCGAAGCGCGCGGGGAGGTGTATCTCGAAAACGTACCGAGGCTGAAAATTCCTAAACCGGCAATGGAGATGCAAGAGCAATGGGCCGTGCTGATCGGCGGCTTCCCGACCATGGAGGCGGCCCGCAAGGCGCTCGACACCGTACGCAAGTTGCCGGCTCCGACCGACACCACGCTGCTGGATCGCACCAGCATCGGCGTCGGCGGCGATGAAGCGACGGGGAGCAGGAGCGAATTCAAATCGAGCTGGAACTTCATCAACCCGTTCGCCTGCGCGATGGTGGTGCCGAACCCGGCCGCGGCCAAGGCGGATCAAGAAGAGAAACACAAACTCGAACCGTTCATCGTCAAAATCAATTTGGATGTGAAGAACAGTCTGCTGAAGGCGACGAAGCCGTGGACGTTGATCGTGCGGACTTTCAGCGTTCCCACGAAGATGGTCGGCAAGGACGGCGGCGGCAACATCTTCACCAAGCTATTCAGCCCGGAACGAAAGAGCATGCTGGACGTGACCGGCGATGAAGCCGAGCGGCTCGCGGAATCGCTGCGGCACCGGAACATGATGCAGCCGAACATGACCGAGCCGTTCGAAGCGTTCGTGCTGCACCTGCACATGGGGAGCATCGTCACGGTCGGTCAGTTCGACGGCCCGGACGACCCTAAACTGCTGGAGACGCAGCGCATCTTGAAGGGGATCACCTTCAACATGATGAAGAGCGAAACGGTACCGGTGCTGGGCAAGGACGGCCGCCCGGATGTGCAACGCATGTTCGACAGCGTCTCCCCCTTCCCCGTGCCGAAATATTCCATGCCGAAAAATTGATCTCTGACTACGGGAAGCATCCTTGGCGAGCCGGTCAGCGTGATGATGCTGACCGGCTCGCCCCGTTTTCATGTTTTCGACTTGGCATTGCTTCCAATGCGCGGGCATGGCAACAATCCGATCGTTGCGGTTTCTGCGTGTCGGAAGGATGCCGTCATGCCCTGGGTCGTTACGCTGTCGGCGGTGGTGCCGCTCTTCGACGAGCAAGAGAATCTGCCGGCGCTGTACCGCCGGTTGACGGAGAGCTTCGCCGCGCTCGGGATCGACTACGAACTCGTCTTCGTGGATGACGGCAGTCGAGATTCCACACCGGAGTTGCTCGACCGCTTGGCGGAAGACGACCTACGCGTCCGGCCGATTCACCTGAGCCGGAACTTCGGCCACCAAGCGGCCGTGTGCGCCGGGTTGGAAGCGGCGACCGGCGATGCCGTGGTGGTGTTGGACGGCGACTTGCAAGACCCACCGGAAATCATCGGCCTGCTGCTGGAACGCTGGCGCGAAGGGTTCGACGTCGTGTACGCGGTGCGGACGAAGCGAAAAGAAGGTTGGATCAAACGGTTCGGCTACTTCGCCTTTTACCGGCTGCTGCGTGGCATTTCGGAACTCGACATCCCCCTCGACACCGGCGACTTCTGCTTGATGGATCGCCAAGTGCTCACGGCGTTGAACGCTCTGCCGGAGCGGAGCCGGTTCGTGCGCGGCTTGCGAACCTTCGTCGGATTCCGGCAAGTGGGCGTCCGGTACGAGCGCGACGCCCGGTTGGCGGGCCAGCCGAAGTACACGTTCCGCAAGCTCGCGGCCCTGGCCCAAGAAGGGGTGGTGAACTTCAGCACGGCCCCCATGCGGGCGATGGGTTGGAGCGCGGCCTTGTGCCTGGTAGCGGCGGTGGGAATCGGTATCGGGATGATCTGCGACGGGTATTGGAATCAGTCAGCCCCACCGGGCTGGATGGTGGCGATCCTCGTCGGGTGCCTCCTCGCGGCGATCCAATTGGGTTGCCTCGCCGTGATGGGGCTGTACCTGTTGCAAATCTTCCGGGAAGTGAAGGGCCGGCCGACATATATTGTGCGAGGAGCGCGCGAAACCAGCCGGGTACGCCCGCGCAGTTGGGCGATCGCACGATGATCCCTCGGAGCACGAGCCGCAGATGAAACCCCTGGTGAAAGCGATCCTCCACGGCGTGGCGACGCTTTGCATTCTGCCGGCACTGCTGCTGTACTGGGCCAGCGCGGCCGTACTCGGGAAGAACCGGGCACTGGAAGGCTCGTCGCAGAGCTTCGCCCTGTTGCCGGGGATGCCAGGGATGATCCTCCGACGTGCCTTCTTGGCCCGGGTGCTGACCCGCTGTCATCCGTCCGTGGAAGTCAGTTTCGGGACGCTGTTTTCCCAAACCGGGGCGATCCTCGACGAAAATGTGTACGTCGGCCCACGCTGCCAATTGGGCTGGGTTCATTTGGAACGAGATGTTCTACTAGCGGCTGGGGTTCACATCCCCAGCGGCGGGCAGACCCATGCCTTCGACGATCCGAACATACCGATCCGCGAGCAGGGTGGCGAACGGAAGCTCATCACCATCGGGGCCGGGGCGTGGATCGGCAGCGCCGCGATCATCCTGGCCGATGTGGGCTGCGGCACCATCGTCGGTGCCGGTTCTGTAGTCACGAAGCCGTTGCCCGACAATGTGATTGCGGCGGGAGTGCCCGCGAAAGTGATCCGCGCCCGATTTCCAGAACCCGACCCGGAGCCGACGAACCGATGAATCCTTTGGTGAACCAAGACCACCTGCACGCCGGCAAGCTCTCGGTGCTGATCCCCGTTTACAACGAAGAGAAGACCGCTGCCGAGATCATCACCCGGGTGCTGGCGCTCGGGGAAGTCGTGAAGGAAATCATCATCGTCGACGACGGTTCCACGGATCGCACGGCCGAGATTTTGCGCGTCCGCGTGCAAAATGAGCCGAAATGCCACTTCCATGCGATGCCCAAAAACGGCGGCAAAACCTCCGCGATCCGCAAAGCGCTCGAACTGGCCACGGGCGAAATCATCATCATCCAAGACGCCGACTTGGAGTACGACCCGGCGGAAATCCCGGATGTGATTGCCCCGATCCTCAACGGCTTCGCCGACGTCGCCTTCGGCAGTCGGTTCCTGGTTCGCAAAGCGGCGCGGGTGCTCTACTTCCGCCACTACCTCGCCAATATGCTCCTCACGTTCCTCTCGAACCTGCTGACCAACCGCAACATGACCGACATCGAGACCTGCTACAAGTCGTTCCGCGTCGAGGTCATCAAGCCGCTGGTCTTGACGAGCAAAGGTTTCGGGATGGAGGTCGAGATCACGGCGCTGATCTGCAAGACGAAGGCCCGCACCTACGAGGTGCCCATTTCCTATTACGGCCGGTCGTACGAGGAAGGCAAGAAGATCGACTTCATGGACGGCGTCGCGGCACTCTGGTACATCGGCTACTACAACTTGGTGAAACCGTGGTTCGGCTCCGCCAAGAAGTATGTCCGCGAGGTCAACGCCGCGCTCGAAAAGCGGGCGGTGGTGGACGAGATGGCCATCACAGCGGCGAAGGCAAGTCCCGCTTCGTGAAGACACGGAGGGCGGCCAGGTAACCGGCGGTTCCGACGGCGAAGAGCAGCGGGATCGCCGGGATCTGGAACATCGGCTGGCCACCGTTCCACACTTCACCGAGGTCGAGCAGCCACTGGTTGTGCAGCCAGATGTTCTGCGGCTGATAGTAGTAGAAAACACTGAGCGGTCGCAAGAAGGCAATGTCGACCCAAATCTGGCCCAGCACGTTCAAAATGAACATGATCAGGATGGTCAGCACCGCCCAGCCGATGACCCGCCAACGGCTCCGACCGCACGCCGAGAAAAGCATCGTCAGCCCGCTGATGGCGAACATCAACGCCATCAATCCGACCACGGCACCCCATTGCCCCAGCGCGGAAAACTTCAGTGTTTCGACGGCCCGTTTCGGGTCGACACCCGGCAAACCCGCCTTGGCAATCGTGCTGTAATCGACCACGAATTCGCCCACCACCCAGAGGCCGAATTGCGTGCCCAAAACGGGGGCGGTGCAGATCAACGGGATCGTCAACAAGTCCACGATGAGGTGCGCGAAAATCAACCGGTCGCGTGGCACGGGCTGCGACAGCAGCAGTTCCATCGTCCCCTTTTCGAGTTCCCCGGAGATCGCCCCGGCCGCACGGCCGATGCCCCAGAGGCATGCCAGCACCATGACCACCGGGTGGAGCATCTGCACGGCGAGGAAATCGAGGGGGTTGTTGAAGTTGATGTTCGAGCCGCCGAGCACGGCCTGGGACACTTTACCGGGGCCGGCGAAGACGACTTTGTCGTAGGTCTCTTTCACGTTGCCGATCTTGGCGAGTTCCCCGAGGGTGTTGAAGAACGGAGCGATTTCCGTGGTCACACTGTGGGCGATCTTGACCCAGAGGGCCGAGAACGTGAACAGGATCAGCCAGACGACCAATAGCGGCCAACGGATATCGCGGAGCAGCTTCCGCACCAAAATGAGCGTCATGGAAAGGTCATCCGTTCCCGTGGTGAAAGCGGTAGATTTTGCCGAGGCCGGAGGGTTCGATCTTGAGATCGGACAAGTGGCACTCACCCAGCCAGTGGAGCAGCTTCGGCAGCGGCCCGCGATACTCGAGATCGAGATTCGATCCGGCAACGGCGTCCGCAGGTAGTAATTCGCCGGCCGGGCCATGTGGTGGAATGGCCCCAATGAACGTCGCAGTCACCCGGCGGATGTCGGCCAACTCGCGCATCTCTTGGTGGTGGACGAGCTGTCCCTTTCGCAAGATCACGACGCGGTCGCAGACGGCTTCCACCTCTTGCAGCACGTGCGAGGAAAAGAGGATCGCCTTGCCCGCTTCCTTGGCCAACTTCAACTGCAACAGGAACTCGTCGCGCATGGTGGGGTCGAGGGTGTTCGTCGGTTCATCGAGGATAATCAGCGGTACCTTCGGCACCAGAACCGCCAACAACGCCACCTTGCGTTTCATTCCCGACGACATTTCCGTGAGCCGGCGATCCGGGTCGATGTCGAGCCGTTTGGCGAGGGCGTCGACTTCCGCCCCGACCGTGTCGCCGCGAAGTTTGCCCAGGAACGTCACCAGTTCCCGACCGGTCATCGTCTCGTACAGCCGGAGTTCACCCGGTAAATAGGTGAGTCGTTTGCGGACTTCGACCGACTGTTTCCACGAGTCGAACCCGTCGACGGTGGCGGTGCCACGCGTGGCTTTCAAGAAGCCGAGCACGAGCCGGAGCGACGTGGTTTTGCCGGAGCCGTTCGGCCCCAGCAGGCCGACGATTTCCCCCGGTGCCACCGAGAGGTCGAGGGAGTCGAGGGCGCGGTACTTCCCGTAATCTTTCGTGAGACCAACGGTGTGCAGGAGTGGGGCAGGCATAAAGCGTTTTGATTCCCGAAGCGCAGGCCGGGCGAACTTCCCATTAGAATAGTGTAGTTACCACCCCCGTTGTCAGCGTGTGGATTTTCTATGGATGTCGTCCTGCTCTCCGCCGTCCGGACGCCGGTCGGTAAATTTCTCGGCGGTCTCGCCGAGCTTCCCGCGCCTCGTCTCGGTGCGATCGTCATCGCGGAATCGTTGAAGCGCGCCGGCGTTTCCCCCGACGCCGTCGACGAAGTGATCTTCGGCGAAGTCGTCACGGCCGGTGTCGGCCAAGCACCGGCTCGCCAAGCGGCACTCTTCGCCGGCCTTCCCACCAGCATCGCCGCCGTGACGATCAACAAAGTTTGCGGTTCGGGTTTGAAGGCGGTCATGCTGGCGGCCCAAGCCATTCGCGCCGGCGATGCGTCGGTGATCGTCGCGGGGGGTATGGAGAGCATGAGCCGGGCACCGTTCCTGCTGCCGAACGTCCGCGGCGGCTACAAATACGGCGACCAGACGGCGAAGGACGCCCTGATTCTCGATGGGTTATGGTGCGCGTTTGAAAATTGGCCGATGGGCAACGCGGCCGAGCATACTGCGACCACCTGCGGGATCAGCCGCGCCGACCAAGATCGATTCAGCGTGCAGAGCCATCAACGGGCGGCCACGGCATGGTCGACAGGAGTGTTCGATGCCGAGGTGATTCCCGTCACCGTCGGCACCGGCTCCAAAGCGGTGACGATCCGCCGCGATGAAGGCATCCGGGCCGATTCCAATATCGAAGGGTTGGCGAAGTTGAAGCCCGCGTTCAGTCCGACCGGCACCGTGACGGCCGCGAATTCGTCTCAACTCAGCGACGGCGCTGCGGCACTCGTGGTGGCCTCGGCCGAAGCCGCGCTGCGACTCGGAGTGAAGCCGCTTGCGAAAGTGATCGCCTACGCCACGAGCGGAGTCGATCCGAAAGATATTTTCACCGCCCCGGTGTCCGCCGTTCAAAAAGTATTGGCCAAAGCCGGGCTCTCGATCCACGACATCGACCTGTTCGAATTGAACGAAGCCTTCGCCGCGCAAATGCTCGCCTGCGGCCAGCAGTTGAAACTCGACGAAAGCCGGGTGAATGTGAACGGCGGAGCCATCGCCCTCGGCCACCCGATCGGGGCCAGCGGGGCACGGGTCCTCACGACGTTGGTTCACGCCCTGCACGCCCGCAACTTGAAACGGGGCTTGGCATCGCTGTGCCTCGGTGGTGGCAACGCCGTCGCCATGATCGTGGAAGTTGTTTAAGATGGTTGAGCATCAAACAGAGGGGTCGATCATGGTCGCGCCGACTTCGGAACACGCTTGGCTGCTCCAAATTCTCTTGGAGAGCGGGCGTGGAATCGAAACCGTGGTTCCCGATCCCGTCGCTTGGCAACAGGAAATGCGTTCGGCGCGAGTGACTAGACTTCAAACAGATGAAGTTGAGTAGGTGGCGCGCGTGGGCTACGATGTCTGGGCTTATGGGTTGACATTCCGTGCGTGAAGTTAAACCTCACCCCCCGTCCCCCTCTCCGAAACGGAGAGGGGGTGACTCCGTTGCGAGAAACACACTCAAGTTCTGCCTGTCTGGCTCCCCCTCTCCGCTTCGGAGGGGGGGTCGGGGGGTGAGGTCTTACCTGCGAGTAAGATGGCCTCAAATGCTCGAAGTCACCAGTGCGAGTCATACCGAACTATTATCGCCTACGTGATGATCCCAATTTCGGAGTTCCGTATGCGACGGGTTGTGATACTTTTCCTCGCCGCATTGGTATCCGGCTGTTCGCAAACACCACCCGCCGAAACACCCAAACCCGGTGCAGCCGAGCGGGCCACCCCGACACGTACCGGTTCCGACTGGCCACGCTTGTTGGGTGAACAGGGTGACGGGGTCAGTCCGGAAACGGGCATCTTGAAAGCGTGGCCGAAGGAGGGACTCAAGAAACTTTGGGACTGCAAACTCGGCGCCGGATACGCACCGCCGAGTATCGTGAATGGGAAGCTGTACCACTTCGACCGCTTCGCCGATACCGCCCGATTGACCTGCCGGAATGCCGAGACGGGCGAACTGATCTGGGTTTACGAGTACCCCACCGAGTACCAAGATTTGTACGGCTACGACGCCGGGCCTCGGGCCGGCCCCGTCGTCGACGGTGACCAACTCTTCCTCCACGGCGTCGATGGCATGGTGATCGCGGTGAACGCGGCCGACGGCAAAGAACAATGGAAAGTTGACACCAAGAAGACGTACCACGTCCACCAGAATTTCTTCGGCGCCGGCAGCGTTCCGCTCGTGGTCGGGCCACTGGTGATTGTCCCCGTCGGCGGCAGCCCGAAGGGGGCGCGACCGGCCGACCTCCGCGACGCCAAGGGCGACGGTTCGGGCATCGTGGCCTTCGACCGCAAGACGGGTGCCGAGAAATACAAGTTCAGCGATGAACTCGCCAGCTATTCCAGCCCGGTTCTCGCCACGTTCCACGGCGAGAAGTTGGTACTCTATTTCGCCCGTGGCAGGTTGCTCGGCTTCGACCCGGTAAGTGGCAAGGAACGCTTCGCGTACAAGTGGCGCGCCAAGATTCTCGAGAGCGTCAATGCCGCCAATCCGGTGGTCATCGGGAATCGCATCGTGATCACCGAGTGTTACGAGAAGGGAAGCGCTTGCGTCGAAGTGCAGAAGGATTTCACCCTCAAAGACGTCTGGAGTGACCTCGAAAGAGAGAAGAACGACAAGGCCCTCATGGCCCACTGGTGTACGCCGATGGTCGACGGCAAATACTTGTATGGGTGCAGTTCTCGCCATTCGCCCCAGGCCGATTTCCGCTGCGTTGAGCTGGCTACTGGCGAAGTCAAATGGATTGAACCGAGGACGCGCTGGACGACGGCGATCAAGATCGACGGCCACTTGCTGACCCTCGCCGAGGAGGGGACGCTGACGCTGTTGAAGTTGAACCCCGACAAATACGAAAAAGTCGCACAGTGGCCGAGCGAGAAAAACCCCGACCTGGAATACCCCTGCTGGGCACCCCCGGTCGTGAGCCGCGGGTTGCTGTACGTCCGCGGCAAAGGGAAACTGGTTTGCTACGAACTCGCTGCAGGGAAGTGAGTTTTGCACACTTTCTCTTTACCCGTTCAAGAGGTCAAGCATCGACTCATTGAGTGACGCGAAGATCCTTCTTCGCGGCTTTGATTTTGGCAACGGCGCCCGGCGAGAGTTTGGTATCCTTTCCCAGATACAACTGCCGGAGCTTCGGCAGCCCGAGCAACACGTCCAGCGAAGCATCGGTCACTTGGGTTTTCGAGATGGCCAGCGACTCCAATCGCGTCAGCTTTGCCAGTTGCTTCATCCCGGCATCCGTGACCTTCGAGCCGGACAAATCAACCGAGGTCAGGAGAGTCAGCTCGCCGAGGGAATCCAGGCCCATATCGCTGACGAGGGAAGAATTACCCCCTCCAGCGATTACTTTTTGGAGCTTCTTGAACTGACTCAGGTGTAGGAGCAATTCGTCGCTGAGGTTCGTGTTACCGAGGGTGATTTCATCCAGTTCGGTCAGGGCGGTCACGTACTGAACCACGCTGGGCGTGTTGAAGGTGTAACCGAACTTGCGAAGCGTCTTCGCCAGCGGCGCGAGTCGGGCATATTCTTTCGGCTCGCACTGCAGAGTGTCGATGCTGAGATTTTCGAGTTTCGGCAGAGCCGCGATCGCATCGAGAGCGCCCGTGCCCAGTTTCCCATCGTATTCCAACCGGAGCTTTTTCAGCCCGACCAGCGATTTCAGGATGGCCATGTCTTGATCGGTCATTCCCTTGTTGGTGACGAGTGTCAGCTCTTCGAGGTTGATCCAGCCCTTGATGTGGTTCATCCCGACGCCGGTCGTGGGCGACGCATCGCCTTGATATTTCCGAAGGGACGTCATTCCGGAGAAGTGCGCGAGGACTTTCTCGGTCAACTTTCGATCGTTGGAATACACGGACAAGCTCACCAAATTCTTCAAATCGGCCAGGGGAGTAAAGTCCGCGTCCGCAGAGGTCGGTAGCTCCAGATAGAGGACTTTCAGATTCGTCAGCTTCGCGATCTCGGGTAGGTCGGCCTTCGTGAGACCGGAGTTTCCGACGGAGAGGCCATACAAGTTCTTCATCGAAGACGCCGCGGTCAGAATCGCCTTGGAAAGGGTCTTTGCTTGATTGACATTCAAATGAATCGGCGTGTCGATCTCGGCGAGCGCCGCGATAGCGTTCGACACGGCGGCGTCGGTCGGTTTGTTGAATTGCACCATGACCATGCCTTCCATTTCTTCCGAGCGGAAGTCGCTCACATAGGCGTCGGCACCGTTTTCAAGGCGGCCTTCACCGCGGTGGTGTCGGGGCGCAGCCGAGTCTCCGGTGAGTCGGGCTCCGCGGATCGATCCTGATTCCTCTCGCATCCGAGAAGAAAAAACAACAACAACATCGCAAGCAGTCGCAATTGCGCAGGCATCTGGATTCCCCTTTGATTTTCGCGAGTAAGTTATTCCAATCGGTCTGAGCGGCAAGGTGATCACTTCCGCTTGGCCCGTTCGATCAACGCCACCTTCACCGGTTCCGGGAGGAACTTCGTCAGGTCGCCACCGAGTTGAGCGATCTGCCGCAGCAGCGAACTGCTGACGTGCGAAAACTCTTCCTTGGCCATCAGGAACACCGTTTCGATTTCCGAGTCGAGGTTGCGATTCATCAGCGACATCGTGAACTCGTACTCCATGTCGCTGAGGGTGCGCAGGCCGCGCACCATGATGCGAGCGCCGCGATCCCGGACGTAGCGCACGGTCAGGCCGTCGAACTTTTCGACTTCGACGTTGGGGAAATTCTTGCTGACTTCTTCGATCAAACGCACCCGTTCATCGATATCAAAAAACGTCGTCTTATCCGGGTTGATCCCGACGCCGACGATGAGCTTGTCGAAGAGGAAGCTGCCCCGTTCGATGACGTCGAGGTGCCCGCGGTGGACCGGGTCAAAGGTGCCGGTGTAGACGGCAATTCGCGGATTCAGAATGCTCTTCGGCATAGTGGCTCCAAGGCGAGCCGAGCTCCGTAAGGAGCCGGGTGAATTACTTCGGTAAAGCGGCCAGCAGCCGGTCGATCTCGTCCACGGTGTTGTACGCATGCGGGCTGACCCGCAATCGGTCGGCCCGCGAATTCACGATCACCCCCGCTTCACGACAGGTTTTCATGGCGACTTTGGACGGCACCGTCGGGTGAACCAGGGCGACGATTCCCGAGCGCGCCGCTTCGGTACGGTCGCTGAAGATGTCCCAACCGCGCCGGGCCGCCCCGGCGCACAAATGATCGGTGAGTTCCAAAATTCGCGCGGTCACCGCGGCGTGCCCGAGTGCCGCGAACAGTTCCAAACTTTCCCCGAGTGCGCTGAGTCCCGGCACGTTGAGAGCACCCCCCTCCCAGCGGCCCGCGTGCGGCTTCAAATTGAAATCGGTGACGTGGTACTCTAACGGATTCATCACGCTGTGCGCCCCGACGCCGATGGGGTGCAGACGCTCGACCCATTCCCGGCGGATGTACCCGAACCCGGCGCCCTCCGGAGCAAGCATCCACTTGTGGCCGTCGGCGGCGAGAGCGTCGATGGGCGTCCGCTGCACGTCGATGGGAAAGGCACCGAGCGCTTGGATGGCATCGACGAAAAAGAAGATTCCACGGCTCCGGCAGACTTCGCCAAGGGCATCGAGATCGTTGCGGAAGCCCGATGCGAATTCGACCGCGCTGATACTCAGCAACCGTGTCCGTGGGGTGATGGTGGCAACAATATCATCGACGGCGATCCGATTCCCTCGGCTCGGCACTTTGCGGACCTCCACCCCGCGATTCGCCAAGTTCATCCACGGGTACAAATTCGACGGATACTCCTCGGCAGGTAGCACCACGTTGTCGCCCGGCTGCCAGGGAAACCCTTCTGCGATCAGACCGATCCCGACGGTGGTGTTCGGAATGAAAACGATGTCGTCGACGCTCGGGGCGTTGATGAGTTCGGCGGCCAAGCTCCGCACGCGGGCCAACCGGTGTACCCAAGTCAGAATGGTGGCGATGCCGTTGCGGGCGACTTCATCCGCGTAGGCGTTCAATGCTGCCACGGCATTCAACGGGATCGGCGACACCGCGGCGTGATCGAAAAAAGCCCACGTGTCGACGATTGGAAATTGCGAGCGGAATTCAGCCCGATCCATCACGACTCCCTCAAGAACTTTTCCGGTGCCAGTCCCAAGCGGTTTCCACAATTGATCGCAGGTCGGGGAACTTCGGCGACCAGCCGAGTTCTCGCTTGATCTTCTCGGCGGAGGCCACCAGCACCGCTGGGTCACCCGCGCGGCGTGGTGCTTCGTTCACCTGGATTTTCTTCCCACTCACCTCTTCGCACGTGCGGATGACCTCGCGGACACTGTGGCCTGTACCGGTGCCGACGTTGTACACCACTGATTGGCCAGCCACCTGTTTTTCGAGCGCGAGCACATGCGCTTCGGCCAAGTCTTCCACGTGAACATAATCACGGATGCATGTGCCATCGGCCGTGTCGTAGTCAGTACCGAAAATATCAACGTGCGTCTTCTTTCCCAGTGCGGCGGCCAGCACCAGGGGGATTAAGTGCGTTTCGGGGTCGTGCGCTTCGCCGTAGCCCGCATCGACCGACGCCCCAGCCGCGTTGAAGTACCGCAGCGCGGTCGTTCCCGTGCCGTACGCCGCCGAGTAATCGGCGAGCATCGCCTCGAACGCGAGCTTCGTTTGGCCGTACGGGTTCACCGGTTTCAACGGGTGGTCCTCGGTCAGCGGGATCGCTTGCGGTGTGCCGTACACGGCGGCGGTGCTGCTGAAGACGAAGCGGGGAATGGCGTGCCGGCGGACGCGCTCCAGCACGGCGATGCTGTTCATCAAATTGTTCTGGTAGTACTTTGCCGGGTGCGTCACCGACTCGCCGACGCTCGTGCTGGCGGCGAAGTGCAACACGGCGTCGATGCGATTCACGACGAGTAGATGATCGAGATGGTCGATGTCTTTCAAGTCGCCGACGACGAGGTTGACGGCCGGTACCGCCGAACGGTGGCCGGCACTGAGGTTGTCGTAGGCGAGAACGGTGTGCCCGCGTGCGAGCAGACGCCGCGCGGTGAAACCGCCGATATAGCCGGCTCCGCCGGTGACGAGGATACGCATGGATCGGTACAACACCAGTACGGGAAGACGGTCGAACACAATCGGATTTTAGGGAGTGTGCCCGAACGGGGTCAGGGAATCTTTCACCAGCAGTAGAAATCACCCCTTTACTTCTCCATGTCGTCGAGCCACTTCGACACGATCACCGAATAATACGTACCGCTGATCGTGCTCGGATCGCCCGGTTTGATGGCGGAACCGCCGTCTTTGTTATGGTGCGATGCGATGAACTTGCGGAGCTGGGGAATGTCCTTCGGCTTCGCGTCGAGCATCTTAAGCGCCCGCATGACGCGGTAAGTGCTTTCGATATCGGAGACTGTGGCATCGTCTTTCGACCAGCCGCCGTCCTTGCCCTGACTCGGCACGAGAACCTTTTCGAGCAGTGCGGTTTTGTCACCCTTGTTGATATCCATGCCGAAGCGGAGTTTGCTCACAGCAATCCCACCGGTGACGCCGACACCCGTAAGTTTCTTTTCAAAAGGGAACTCACCCTTTTCGAAATTCAGGACGGCCGATTTCAGGGCATCGATTTTCTCGGGCCATTCTTTCAATCCCCACGCCTCGATTGCTGCGGCCGCGAGTCTCACCTCCTCGAATTTCACGACGGTAACGCCCAGATAGATCGGCGCCCTGCCAATCTTCTCTTTGTCGATTCCCACTTCGCAGGCCACGATGATGCCAATACTGTTAGTGATGGCATCGAGTTCCCCACCCGGCTCTGCGAAGCCATACTTTTTTGGATTGTAGCACCCAAGGACGAACTTCTGGATCTTCTCGATGTCGGCCACCTTCTGGCCGAGCGTTTTCAACGCCTTCACCGCACCGTTGGTCGCACGCAAGCTTGGCTTGTCCTTCGCCGTGTTCTTGAAAGCTCCGGTCTCTTTGTCGCGAAGGCCTTCGATGAATTGAATGGTCGCTTTCTGATCGGCTGAGACCTCACCCCCCAGCCCTCTCTCCGAAGCGGCGAGGGGGAGTAAGATCAGCAGAGCGAGTTGGAATGTGCGCATGGGTCAAGCTCCTTTGGGGCGGAAGGTCTTCACGACAATCTCGTGGGTGCTCAGAGTCGGCCCTTCGATCAAATCGATGCAGTACGGGATGGCCGGCATCACCGCCAGCAGGCAATCGCGGATGGCGGCGGGCTTGCCGGGCAGATTCACAATCAGCGTCTTACCTCGGATCCCGGCCGTCTGGCGCGACAGGATCGCCGTCGGCACGACCTTCAAACTCTCCTGACGCATCAGTTCGCCGAAGCCCGGCAGCAGCTTGCCACACACCGCCACCGTCGCCTCCGGGGTCACGTCGCGGCGGGCCGGCCCGGTGCCACCCGTCGTCACGATCAAGCAACACCCCTCATCGTCGGCGAGTGCCCGGAGGGTCGATTCAATATGCTCCTGCTCGTCCGGGATGACGCGGGCCACGGATTCCCACGGGCACGCCAACATTTCACTCAATGCCTTCTGGACGGCGGGGCCACCGAGGTCTTCGTACTCCCCCCGGCTGGCCCGGTCGGAGACGGTCACAATGCCAATGCGAATCGGGCCAATCATGGCATTTCACTCCCGGAGTAGTTGGCTGTCTTGGGCGATGCTCCAGCGCCGCTTCGGTTCGCCGGTCGTGGCGGTGAAACCGCGCTTGGTCGTTTCAATGGTCGGTTCACCCCACGGAGTTTTCACCGCGAACGCTCCACCCAGATCGGCGACGGTACCAGCGTACTTGCTGTGCTTCTTGCGATACGCCCCTTGGGCATAATAGAAATCGTGGAGCCAATCTTTGACGTCCGCATCGGCGTCGGGAACGAACTTCACCGGCCCGGCAGTTTGCGTACTGAACTGCAAATAGCCCCACCGTTCGGGCCGATGCATTTCAACGACGCCCTGCGGACTCCAAACCCAATTGTGCTCCGGTTTGTCCTTAATTTTCACTGTTTTTCCGTCCTTCACTTCGGTGTCCCAGTAGACATGCGAGAAGTTGGCACGCCACTGGTCGCCGTCCTTCGGCGGTGTGGTTCGTTGGCTCAATTCTTTCAAGCTCGCCCATGGCCACGCGATTTCGACCGTCCAGCCGCGATCCTTGTCCTTCGGATTGTTCAGCGTCCCGTCGATGGCCACGGCCGTCTTCAGCCCGGTGATTTCCCAAGCGTTGATCGCGTGGCCACCGTCTCGATACGGTTTGGTCAGCAGCAAGTCCCAGGTACTGTTCTTGGGATTGATTTCCAGTTCACCGTACAGGTGATTGTCGCCATCGGGATCGAGGAAGACTTCGAAATCGGGGTCTTGGAACATGACCGCATCGTGCTCGGTGATCGTCGCCCAGACGTCCGGATCTTCGAGTTCCGCCGCGATGTACAGCGCCCGGTCGTCCCAGAGCATTTTCATGCGGGTGCGGTACCGCGGCTTCGGTTTCAAGTCCCCTTCGATGTCGACGAAGTCGTCGCTCCACGGTGCCGCCCGCCAGGCGTCGTCGTCGAGTTTGCCGTCGATGTTCGGAGGCATTACCGCCTTCAGCGCGACGTATCCACGTGGGTGCAACTTGGGCACGAATGGAGCCGGTTGATCCCGGCCGGGAACGGCGAAGGGAACGACGGCCATGAGTCCGAGCGCGATGAACAAGCCGAACCGCATGGTGGTTCCCCTGGGCGAGTGGAGTGCAATCCACAAGATACACGGCGGGCGGAATAGAATCATCCTGCCTACTTCCTAGGATTCTTCCGCATGCTCCCCAATTTCACATTCCACTCGGCCGGATCGCTCATCTTCGGCCGCGATTCCGTGAATCAACTCGGCGAGATTGCTGGGCGACTGAAGGCGAAACGCATCCTCATCGTCACCGATCCGATGCTGGCAAAAGCTGGTCTCGTGGAACGTGTGCGTGCCCCGCTGAACGCTGCTGGAGTCACGTGTGAAATCTTTGCGGGTTGTGTTCCCGAGCCACCCATCGGAGTGGTACGAGCAGGAGTTGACGCGGCCCGCAGTTTCCAACCTGATGCCCTGCTCGGCCTCGGCGGCGGTAGCAATATGGACGCGGCCAAGCTCGTAGCCATTGTGCTCGCACACGGTGGCGACGCCACCGATTGGGTCGGTGATAGCCGGATTCCGGGGCCGGTCTTCCCGCTGATCTGCGTCCCGACGACGGCCGGCACCGGTTCCGAAGTTTCGGCGGCTGCGGTCTTCACCGATACCGCCAAGAAGATGAAAGTGAGCACGCTCAGCCCGTATCTGCGGCCGGCGTTCGCCGTTGTCGATCCCCTGCTGACAGTCGGTTGCCCCAAGCACGTCACCGCCGATTCGGGGATCGACGCCCTCACCCATGCGATCGAAGCGTACACGGCTGTGAGCCAATCCGAGTTTCTCAAACGGCCGGGTGGGCCGTCGGTGTACCAAGGTAAGAATCCGCTCTCCGATGTGATGGCGCTCGAATGCATTCAGCTCGTCGGCCAATTCCTGAAGCGGGCCGTGGACGACGGCAACGACCTCGAAGCACGCGACGGGATGGCCCTGGCGGGAACGCTCGGCGGACTGGCATTCGCCAACGCGGGCGTGGCTCTCGTCCACGCCATGGAGTACCCCGTCGGCGGCGCCGTACATGTCTCACACGGTGCCGGGAATGGCTTGCTGTTGCCGTACGTCATGGAGTATCACCGTGACTGCCGGGAACACGAATTCGACGAAATTGGCAGCCGACTGAACGGCACGAGCACCGCCGAAGGAGCGATTGCGACCATCGTGCAGTTGCGAACAGAGATCGGCATTCCCCTGCGATTGCGGGATCTCGGCGTCACCGAAGCGATGTTACCCGGTTTTGCCGAGAAAGCCTTCGCCATCAAACGGCTGATGCGGGTGAACCCGCGTATGCCGGAATCGGCCGATGAAATTCTGGCCATCTACCGGGCGGCTTACTGATGCTGATCCGTCTCGCCGTCGTCACGGTTCTCGCCGGCCTGCTGTTCCAAGCGAAGCCAGAGTTGTTCCCACCCCGAGATTTTCTGGAGTACTACTCCGCCGCGAAAGTATTCGCCGGCGGGGGCGATCCGTACGACGGTGCTCAGCTATTGCCGGCGCAACAGCAAATCCTCGGCGATCCCAAGTTGGATAAACCGGTCAGCCTCTGGACGCCACCCTACACGCTGGCTCTGTATGGGCCATTCGCGTTGCTCCCGTTCGAGTCGGCGCACTTCGCTTGGCTGTTGATGCAGACGCTGTTGATGGCGTTGAGCGTCGAACTGATCGTCAGGAGTTTTACGTGGCGACAAGTTTCCAACTTGTCGACAAGTTGG
>JANXWE010000360.1 GCA_025351325.1 Fimbriiglobus sp. | reverse complement strand
GTGCGGCCACTCGATGCGCGGTTGGGAAAAGTACCGAACATCAGCTCGGCGGCGATCCTCGACGATGGTTCCCCGGTTCTCATTGCCGATGTCGAAGACTTGCTGCGGTCGATGGATCAGTTCATTCAACTCGGGACGCTCCGGCGGGCCGAACGCGACGTCGTGACGAGTCGCACCAAGAAGCGGGTGCTGGTGGTGGACGATTCCATCACCGTGCGCGAAGTGCAGCGGCAACTGCTGCAAACGCACGGGTATGAAGTCGACGTGGCCGTGGACGGCCAAGATGGATGGAACCGGGTTCGCGCGGCGCGGTATGATTTGGTCGTCAGCGATGTCGATATGCCACGGATGTCCGGGTTGGAATTGGTGAAGCGGATCCGGGGCGACGAAAGTTTGGCTCGGTTACCGGTGGTGATGGTCTCGTACAAAGACCGGGAAGACGACCGCCGGCGTGGGCTGGAAGTGGGGGCGAACGTCTACTTGACCAAGGGCAGTTTCCACGACAGTACGTACATGGATGCCATCAGCAACCTCATCGGATTGGCCGGTGCATGATGCGGATCGCCATCGTCAACGACATGCCGCTCGCCGTCGCCGTGCTGCGGCGCGTCGTGGAATCGGTACCGGGCTACCGGGTCGCCTGGGTCGCTCTCGACGGCGAAGATGCGGTGCGGCAAGTGGCCGTCGACCGACCGGATCTCATCCTCATGGATCTGGTGATGCCGGTCATGGACGGTGCCGAGGCGACCCGGCGCATCATGGCGAAATCCCCGTGTCCGATTCTCATCGTCACCGCCAGCGTGCGCACCAATCACGCCAAGGTGTATGAAGCCCTCAGTGCCGGTGGACTCGATGCGGTGCGGACGCCGTCGCTGGGGCCGAACAATTCCCTCGTTGGCGCGGAGCCGCTTTTGCTTCGCGTGGCCAAAGTGGCGGAATCGCGAAAGCCGTCCGTCCGGACATCCACGGGTCTCTCGAGTTTGATTCCATCCGTCGGTAGTTCTCATTTGAATGGCCAGCCGATGCTGGCCATCGGCGCGAGCACCGGTGGGCCGGACGCCGTGGCGAAAATCCTGGGGGCCATTGGCCCGACCACACCCGGCCCCATCGTGGTGGTGCAGCACATCGCGGCCGCGTTCGCCAGCGGTTTTGCCGACTGGCTCGGTGCCCGGATTGGTCTGCCGACACAGGCCATTCGCTCGGGAGATCATTTGGAACGCGGCCGCGTGTACATCGCCGCGTCGGACGACCATTTGGTGGTCACCGGCCGTCGAACGGTCGCTTATACCCCCGACCCGACGACCTACCCGTACCGCCCGAGTGTCGATGTTTTCTTTCAAAGTGCCCGCGTGAATTGGCCCGATGGCGGGGTGGCGGTGCTGCTCACCGGGATGGGCAGCGACGGGGCCAGTGGGCTGCTCGGCCTGCGCCAAGCCGGTTGGCACACCATCGCGCAAGATCAGTCATCGAGTGTGGTCTACGGAATGCCGAAGGCGGCTGCCGACCTCGGCGCCGCCATCGATGTACTTGGACTAGCAGGGATTTCCGCCGCTATCCGCGCCAAGTGGAAGGTGAATCCAAGCGGTACGGTGTGAACGCACCGCTCGTCAGCGGAATCAATTGTCGTCCCGTGGTGCTTTCGGTTTATTCGCTTTCCGTTCCGCTTCCATCGTCTGCACGACATCTTCGGTACTCACAATATCCTTCGCTGCATTCGGGTCGAGTTCCACGTTCAACGGTTGCGTGAACTCCTTGCCATCAACGGTGAGCACCACCTTGTAGGCACCGGGTGACACTTGCCCGCCGCCGATGGGGCGTCGGCCACCCCCACCCCCACCGCCGGTCGCTTGGCCCGCGAGGCTCCAGTTGATGCGGTGCAGTCCCGCCGCCGTAATCGGCTTGTAATTCTCGGGTAGGTTTTGCGTCGGGGCTTTGTACTCGAACACGGCCTTGCCGGTCACGTCGAATATCTTCAATTCGACCTTCTCGGCCTTCTTCGTCAGCAAAATGTCGATGGTCGTTCCACGCGTCGGATTCGTCCCCGCGAACTTGCGGTCGGTGCTGCTGTACGGCGACTCGCCATTCGCACCGATCTTCCAGCGGACGGCCGGGGCCGGGGTGAACAGCGTGGCCGCGTCCTTCAAGTTGCTTCCCTTCATCTGCCGCACCGCGTTGATGTCGAGAATCCAAACGCTGCGGCCGTGGGTGCCGACCACGAGTTCGTTCGCAGTCGTTGGCTGGGCGAATTCATGGCAAGCCACCGTCGGCAGACCGGTGCCGAGCTTCGTCCAACTTTCACCGCGGTTCACCGTCACATACGGGCCGAACTCGGTACCGGCGTAAAGCACATTCGGATTCACAATATCTTCGCGGCAGGTTCGGGTACTGCCGAATTGGGGTAAGCCAGTAGCGATGTTCTTCCACGTGATACCGAAATCTTCGGTGACGAAAATCAGCGGCTTATCGTCGTCGGAACGGTGCCCGTCGAAGGTCACATAGCAGAGTCCCTCTTTCTCGCGAGAGGTCTCGATGGTCGCTGTCTGACGGAATCCGCTGAGTCCGGCTTTTTGGATGTTCGCAGTCATGTTTTCCCACTTCACGCCACCGTCTTTGGTCAGCCAGATGAAGCCGTCGTCCGAGCCGGCCCAGAGGACATCCGCGTTCTTGGGCGACTCCGCAATCGCCGTGAGGCTGCCCGCTTTCGAGCGTGTCAGATCGGGTGAAATCAGTTTGAGTTCGTCCCCTTTTTTCACCGACTTGAACACGAACTGCGCCCCGCTGTAGAAGATGTGCGAGTTGTGGCTGCTGAGGATGAACGGCGTGTTCCAGTTGTACCGGAGTGGTTCGTCGCCGGGTTTGCGAACGGGGCGAATGAACCCTTGTTCCCCGGTGCGGTAGTTCCGCCGGCTGATGGCTCCGCCCTGACTTTCGGAGTAGACCAAATCGTTGTCGGCCGCATCGACGCGGCAGACGAAGCCGTCGCCGCCGCTGACGAAGATCCAGTCTTCGTTCACCGGACCGGTGCGCTTGAGCGTGTCGCTCGGGCCGCCCCAACTGCCGTTGTCTTGCAGGCCACCGTAGACGCGGTAGGGCCGGCGATTGTCCACGGCCACGTGGTAAAACTGACCGAGCGGGAGCGTGTTGAGGTGATCCCACTTCTCGCCTTTGTCGTAGCTGACATAAAAGCCACCGTCGCACCCGATGAGCAAATGGCGCGGGTCTTTCGGGTTGATCCAGAAGGCGTGTGCATCGGCGTGGACGCCGGACGCCGTCTTCAAATTCTCGAACTTGGCGCCGCCATCGGTGCTGCGGAAGATCGGTGTTGGCACATCGCCAAGGATGTAGAGCGTTTTGTCGTCGGTCGGGTCGACGCGGATCTGGCTGAAGTACATGGATCGTGGGTTCAAACTGTTGATGCGTGTCCAAGTGTCGCCATTGTCGGCGGATTGGAATATCCCACCCGTCTCGAAGCCGTCCTTGCCCTGCCGACGCTGGACGTTGGCCTGCTGGCCCCCCAGACCCATTCCCAGTGGCCGGGTATTGGTAATGCCCCGTGGCGGGCCACCAGGGCCGGTTCCTGCCCCGGCGGGCACCGGCGGGCCGAGGATCACTTCGAGTTCTTTCGTCTCTTTGCCGCGCACCACGGTGAACTTCACTTTGTCGCCGACCTTTTTCGTCCCGAGTTCCGCCGTGTAGTCGGCGATCACGGTCACCACTTTGTCGCCGATTTTCGTAATGGTGTCACCCTCCTTCAGCCCCGCTTTCGCGGCCGGGCCGTCATCGACGACAATCCCGACGGCCAACGCATCGCCACGGGCCATGCGGAACCCGGCTGACGGTGGTGGGCCGGCCGGAGTCGCTGCCGCTTCCGGAATTCGTGCGGCGAGTGTGACTTCCACTTTCACATCTTTGCCGTCGCGTTTCACCGTCACCGTGATTTTGTCGTTCGGTTTCTTGGACTGCAAATAGTCAACCAGCGTCTCCGAGGTGTCCACTTTGGTGGTGTCAACCAGGGTCACAATTTCGCCCGATTTTAAGCCTGCTTTGAGAGCCGGCGAGTTCTCGGTCACTTCGGTGAGTTTGACGCCGCCTTCTTTGACGTCGTCCATCACCGCGCCGAAATACGTGTTCGACGGGGCCGGGCCGGTGCCTCCTTTTTCGGTGTCGATGACGGCGAAGATTAGCCCCTTGGTCTTGCGCGAATAGTCCAACCCGATGCGACCTGTCTTCACGGTCGGCAGGCCGTTCTTCAGCTTGGGATCGGTGAGCTTCTTCCAAGTTTTCCCGGCGTCGGCCGTCTTCCACAGCCCGCCACCCACTCCGTAAGTGACGATTGGCCCGTAGGCATCGGGTACCGGCGGAGTACCGAAGAAGCCGTCGAATTCGTCTCGTTTGTGCTCCCAATACGCGACGATCAGCGCGGTCGGATCGGTCGGATCCATGCGCATGTCGATGACGCCGGTCTTGTCGTCGATGTAATGAATCTTGTTCCACGTTTTGCCGCCGTCTTCGGTCTTGAACACACCGCGGTCTTCGTTGTTCCCGTACAGCCGGCCGAGTGCCCCGACGTACACGACGTCCGGATTCTTGGGGTGAATCAGCACCTTGCCGATTTGGAAGGTCTTCTTCAGGCCCATGTTCTTCCACGTTTTGCCACCGTCGACGCTCTTGTAGACGCCGTCGCCGTACGACACCGAGTTGCGCGGGTTGTTCTCGCCGGTGCCGACCCAGACGATTTTCGGATCCGAGGCCGCCACCGCGACGTCGCCAATGGACGCGGTCGTCTCTTTGTCGAACTGGATTTCAAACGTGGTGCCGTTATTCACGGTTTTGAGCAAACCGCCGCCACCGAGGCCGACCCAGTACATCATCGGATCGGCTTCGTTGACCGCGAGTGATGTCACCCGGCCACCCATGTTCGCCGGGCCGATGCAGCGCCAGTTGAACGGTTTGAGCAAGTCTTCGGGAATGGTTCCGTCGGGTACTCCCGGCGTCGCGGTCGACGGGGGACCGGTATCGGTTTTCAGGGCTTCGAGCTTCTTCTGCAGCTCGATGATCTGCTTCTGCAATTCATCGAGCTGCTTCTTTTTGTCGGTTTCCGGGGCCGTCGGAGCCGGTGGATCTTCGGAGCGAACGGTGCCCACGGGTACGGCGACCAGGGCGGCGAATAACCCCCCGAGGAGAAGCCAGCGAAGGAGCGGGAACGTGCGAATCACGGTGGATACTCACAGAAAAGGGAGCGAAACCGGAAGAATGCATGTGGATTGCCTAATCCGCCTAGTTTTAGCCTTCGGCACAATCGATTGGTAGTAGCGCCTCATCATCTTTTAATGGAACATTTGGGAAATGAACCGATTGGGCCGAACGTGCGGGACAAACGAAGACGAGTCACTCTCGTCACGTTTTAATATGCTTGCAAATACTTTAGAACGTCGCTTGTTCTTTCCCCCGACTTATGAGAGAGTCCCTCGTACCAAACGAGGAATTGGCTATGAAGCGGAATGGATTGTCGCTCGTGGAGTTGCTGGTCGTCATCGCGATTGTCGCGGTACTGATCGGCCTGCTACTGCCGGCGGTGCAACGAGTCCGCGACACCGCCGCGCGGATCTCGAGCAGCAACAATTTGAAGCAAATAGGGTTGGCGATGAACGGATATTCCACCGCCTACAACGACCGATGCCCGACTCTCGACGGAAACAAGGGTGCTCCGAACCCTCGGATTTCGTTGCTGGCGGCACTTCTGCCATTTCTGGATCAGAATCTCACGCAGGCTTTGGTGAACGAAGATTCCCAATTCTTACCCATTACAGTCTTTCACAGTCCGGGCGATCCCACCGTTTCGCAAGCGAGATCCGACAAAGCTAATGTTTCTAGTTATGGAGCCAATGCTCTCTGTTTCTCGCAGAGCATTCCCGGTAAATTTTTGGGACAGTACAATGTTCCCCGCTTCCCGGGAACATTTGCCGATGGCACCTCCAACACGATCATTTTCGGCGAGCACTACGCTTACCGGTGCGGCGGCGGCGGTCAGTTCAACCCGCTCACGACCACGGTCTCGATCGGCGGATTCATTCGCCGGGCGGCCATCGCCGATATGTACGATATCGCCGACGGTTCGGGCGGCGCGACCTTCCAAGTGGCACCCAGGCTGAGCGAATGCTCGCCCGCAGTGCCTCAAACCCCGCACCGCGGCGGCATGCTGGCCGGCTTGGCCGATGGCTCCGTGCGCACTTTGAGTCCGAGCATATCCCCAGCTACCTACTGGGCCGCCATGACCCCCGCCGGCGGCGAGGTTCTCGGCTCCGACTGGTGATCCGCCTGCGGAAGTTGCAGCAGAGTTTGATCCGGCGTCCCGCCGGTTTCTTCGTTTTGTCGGCGTCCCGCCGGTTTTCCAGTTTTGTTCGGAATCCTCGCCGATTCCCGTTCGGCGTCATCGCCGAGTCCTGGGTCACGCCAGCGTCCCGCCGGTTTCCCCTTCCAAACGGCCCGCCCGAAGATCGTCCCACTCTGCTTCGCAACCCAAGAATTAATGGTGACGACCAACGAAACGAAGAAACCGGCGGGACGCCGGCGTTACCCAGGAGTCGGCGAGGACGCCGAACGGGACTCGGCGAGGACGCCGAGGAAACCGGCGGTCGCCGGCCCTAACCGGGACCGGCGAGGACGCCGGGTCAACACGTCAGAATCTGTTGGCTCACCCTTGTAGTACTCTTCAATCGTCCACACCGAATCGAACAAAACGTCGGTGTTCTATCTTCTCTGGTTTCGGGATTCATAAACTTTCCGGAGACTCACTCCCGATCCCGCCCGGAACCACGACCATGGCCAAGGCCCATACCCCCGGATTTTTGAAGATCGCCGCCGAAGCGAAAGCGCGCGTCCGCGAATGCTCCGTGGCCGATGTCGCGGCGAAACGCGCGGCCGGCGAAGCGTTCACACTGGTGGACGTCCGCGAAGAGAGCGAATACGCGGCGGGGCACGCCGCCGGGGCGATTCACATCGGCAAAGGCGTGATCGAACGCGATATCGAAACGAAGATTCCCGATCCGGCGGCACCGATTGTGCTAATGTGCGGCGGTGGTTTCCGGAGCGCGCTCGCCGCCGAGACCCTGCAAAAAATGGGCTACACCGATGTCCTCAGCATGGATGGCGGCTGGAGCGGTTGGACGAACGCCGGCTTGCCCACGGAAAAGTAGGCAGTGGTCAGTGAGCAGTGGTCAGAAATGAGTTGAAGAACAGAGTCAGTGAATAGTGGTCGGCGGTTAGAAACGAATCGAACTTCACCCCATACCCGAACGGACAATCCCCGTGATTCGGCAACTCTGTCCGCAGTGCTTTGCGACCGTGGAACTCCCACCCGAAGCGGCCGGCCACGACACCCCCTGCCCGAAGTGCGGCAAGGTTATCGCCGTTCCGGCGGCCTATTCGCCGAGCGTCTCCACGAGTGGCGGGTTGCCCGGCCTGACCCCACCGACATCGAAACCCCCGACCCCACCCGGAACGTACCCGATGAGCGACCCGATTGCCCCGCCCCCCGGTTTGAATCCCGTCACGGTCGCACCGCCACCGTTGGTGGCCGCGCCGACGGTGACCCTGCCTACGACGGATAGTGGGATGCGTTCTTGCGGGATTTCGCTCAACACGACGTGGCTCGATTGGGTGCCGGCGGCTTGCTTCACGCTGATTCTGCTGACGACTTTCTTCAGTTGGGTCGGCACCTATCCCGGTGGCGTGCGCGTGTACTCGCAAAATCCTTGGAGTGCTCTCACCGGGGGCGTCACGACAAGCAACTTGCCCGAAGATTTGATCCAGGACGAAAAATACTTGGAGACGGCGATTTCCGGCAACCGCTGGTTGATCATTTACTTCCCCATGCTGTTGGCCGCGCTCCTGCTCAGCTGGCTGGCTTGCCTCATCCGCAATCCCAACATCAACACCATTCCCGGGCCACTCGCCTGGCTTCCCAAAATCTGGGATCAACGGTTCCTGATTATCAGTGCTATTAGCGCCTCGTTACTCTTTCTCATTCTGATTCAGACATGGAGCGGCTACGGCTTGGAGACGGCCATCAAGCAAAAAGTGAACGAGCAGTATGCGAAACAGCTCGAAGCCGCCGCCAGTTCGACGCCGAAGAGGCAGGCCGTGGAAGTACAGATGGGGGCTGAGCTTGGAAGATACCAACTGCAAGGCACGACACCGTTGAACACGGCCATCGCATTGCATGTGGTGGCTCTTCTGGCGATTCTCGGCAGCTCGTGGATGCACAAACGCGGAAACAAACCGCACCCGCGGATCAGCGTGCAGTACTGATTGGACTTCCCCACGAAAAACGGATACACCGTTAACTAGGTCGGCGGCAGCAAGCTCTTTCAACCGGCAGCGCGTCGGCCGTACAAGACGCATCCGCATGGGTATCCGGATCGAGGTTCGGGAC
>JANXWE010000306.1 GCA_025351325.1 Fimbriiglobus sp. | reverse complement strand
ATCTAACACCCCGGTCGCACCAATAGCAAAGTCCGTTGGCAGGTGAAGGGGAACTTGAGCGGAAAATCGAGTATCTTTCCTAACCCTCCCAAAGGTTCCATGTGGAACATTGCACCGCAGACGACGTACTCGGGGTATCTTGCGGTGGTCGACACCGACAAAATCGGAAAGGAATCGATCGATTCCGACCGTGCTTTTCCTTGGTATCCGCGTTCCTTTTCAGTTGTTTGCTCAGCTACGATCGGTCGTTCCGTTGGAACTACAAGACGCTGGCTGCCAGAAACAATTGGCCTATCGGGGACTGCAAGACACTTAAAGCGAAACGTCGGCAGCAAGGTTGCCGTGTGCCAAAAAGTTTTGCCAGATCCTTGGCCTATCCGTTTCTCAGAATTCACTTGGGTGGTGCGATTCTTCGGGATATAGTCAGAACCTCGACCATCTTTCTTCACGATTCGCTTTTGGGGTTACCATGCTCTATTCTCGTCGGCGAGTGGGGTTCACGCTGATTGAACTCCTGGTGGTGATTGCGATCATCGCCATCTTAATCGGGCTGCTTCTTCCAGCCGTGCAGAAGGTTCGCGAAGCCGCAGCTCGAATGAGCTGTTCGAACAAACAGAAGCAAATCGCTTTGGCGATGCACAACTACCACGATACCCACAGCAAGTTTCCCGCCGGTCAACCACAAGGTTACTACCACGACAACTGGTATAGCATGCCGGGCTTGAAAGAGTTCAACCGCGCGAATTGGGCGGGTGATATTTTGCCGTATGTGGAGCAGCCGGCGATTTACGGTGAGTTTCAGGCAGTGTTGCTAGCCAACTCGACGTACACGTGCTTCGCGCCGTTTTCCACGAATGCCATCCCGACATTTTCCTGCCCATCCGATCCGAAGTCACCGAAGCAATCGCTGGGTCAAGGGTTCCACACAAGCTATGTTGCTTGCCACGGCAGCGGCTACGCCACACCAACAGCAGACCCACGCGGGATCAATTTGGATGGCATCTTCTACGGGCTATCGAAAGTGCGCTTAACGGACATCACAGATGGGACTTCGAACACAGTGATGGTCAGCGAACTTTTGCAAGGCGACGACGCACTTGGCGGCGGAAACGATGTGCGGGGCCGAATGTGGAATACGATCCATTCGGGGACAACGTTCAGCACGCTTTATCCGCCGAACTCAACCGTGGGCGATAACTTGATGGGCTACTGCGGTGCCGTGCCGGGTGCGCCGTGCGGATCACAATCGGTCATCAACAGCTTCTCGTTGGCACGCAGCAAGCATACCGGTGGCGTCAACTCGGCCCGTGCCGATGGAAGCGTTGCATTCATTACGAATACCATCACGCCAAATACCTGGCGTTGGATGGGCACTCGCAGTGGCGGCGAAGTGATTGACAACAACTAGTGTTCCATTCACAAGCCCATGGTACGACCGTGAGCATTTTGGGAGACGTATGAAATCGACGTAGCTTTGTTGCGCGCTGATGCTCTTGGGTAGCCTCGGTTGCAGCTCCTTAGAAAGCCCCGCCGATGTTTCCGGCACAGTCCTGATCGATGGCGTGCCGTTGACCGAAGGCGAAATCATCTTCGAGGCTTCGGACAACAGTAAGACTCCGGCTGCCGGGATGATCAAAGATGGCAAGTACACGGCGAAGGTTTTGCCAGGAATGAAGAAAGTGAAAATCTTGTCGTCGCGGCCGACTTCCAAAATCGACCCCGTCATGGGTGCGGCAGCCCGTGAAAGTCGCATCGGCCCAGAGTTCAACGACAAGTCCACCTTGACCGTCGATATCAAACCCGGCAAGAACGAGCAGATCGACTTTCAGGTCAAAGAACTCTCGAAAAAGAAGTGACTGAAACCTCAGCCGAGACGTTACCGGAACGCGTAAAATAAGAAATCCGATCGAGGTAACAACTAGGTGGTGGGCGTAACTGGGAGGCGACAATGAGCACGGCGACGATCCCCGAACTCGAGACGGTTTACCCGGAAAGCGACGGGAAACCCATGGCCGACAACACGGTGCAGTGGGAGTGGATGGTCTTGATCGTCGAAGAACTGCGCGAGCAGTTCGCCGGTCAGGAGGTCTTCGTCGCCGGGGATTTGCTCTGGTATCCCGTCGAAGGGCAACCTCGGATCAGCGCCGCTCCCGATGCCATGGTCGTCTTCGGCCGCCCGGCCGGCGACCGAAGGAGTTACCTCCAATGGATGGAAGGTGGGCTAGGCCCACAAGTCGTGTTTGAAGTGCTGTCGCATAGCAACACCGAGGACGAACTCGATGCCAAACTCCAGTTTTACGACGTGCACGGAGTTGAAGAATACTACGTGATCGACCCGTATGACCAGCTCGTTTACAGATACGTGCGACGTGCTCGGCGGCTCGGCGCGATTCGGAAAGTACTCGGCTTTATCAGTCCACGTTTGGGCATCCGGTTCGAAAAGATCGATGGCGAATTGAGAATCTTTTCCCGTTCCGGCAGGCAGTTCCAAACGCGCTCGGAGCAAGTCCACGATTTGAACGAAGAGCTGCAAACGGAACGCAGACGAGCGGATGCCTTGGCGAAACAAAAGGAACAACTCGCCGCCAAGCTCCGCGAACTCGGGATTGATCCGGACAGCTTGTAGAAGATCCAAAAACGCCGCCGGCTCGCCTTTCAAACTCCGCTGGCTCGCCCCCGTTCAACTTGCCCTTGGCGCACTTCCGATTCTCGGATTACCATCCGCCTCGCAACGCGGTCGCTGGAACCGACCCGTGTTGCCCACCGCACGATGGACCGGAACCCGGAGTGCGGCGGACAGGGATCGAGGATCGATCCCCCGGAGAAGAGGTGTCGAGGTTCGCCCGTCGCGGTCTGCGGCGCGGCTCAATCCCACACCAGCCGGAAGTGATCTCGGTGGCTTCATTGCCGAAGCGTTCGCGCACGTCCACAGTCGTGGAATCGCGTCGCCGGGGCTGGGCCACCGTACCGACTAACACCGTTACTGGACTGGACGCTCGCATGGACGTGAAGCGTGGGCCGATTCTGTTTCGCTGCGATGCCACCCCGGAGTTGGGGTTCGAGCCGCTTTATCAATGTTTATCGCTCGCCGCGGCGCTGCAACGGCGGCGCCGAGGGACGCACTTTTTCAGCTACCTCGACCCGTTGAATTTGGCCCAGTGCATCCACCGGGCCAACAACGAATGGAAGCCCGCGGAGTCGCCGTTGGGAACGAGTGGCGATCTCGAATGCACCTTACGGGAGATCCGCCGGTTGAACGCGGCGGCGGTGGTGCTTTCCGGAAGTGGCTACAACCCGGAATATCTCGAAGCGTTGAACGACACCGGCGCCCGCGTGATCGTGATCGACTCCGATGCCGGCATGAAGTTCGGCAGCAAACTGGTGGTGAATCCGCTGCTCGCTCCGGGCCGCAAACCGTACCGAGTCGAGAGCGGCACGCAGTTGCTGCTGGGTCGTAAGTTCGCCCTGGTTCGTGGCGTCTTCCGCCGGCAACGCACCATTCGGGCCACCGAACAGCCGGGTGCCTTCCGGGCACTGGTGGCGTTCGGCGACGACGATCACGGCGATCAAACGCTGCTCCGCACCGAGCAACTGTTGGAGATGCCGAAGGTCGATAAGGTGAGCATCGCCACGCGGGTTCACCATCCACGCTACCACGAACTTAAAGAGTTCGCCGCCGACAGCGGTGGCCGGGTGGAAGTGGTCACCGAGCCAAAAGAGTTGATGACCCGACTCGTTCGCAGCCACTTCGCGCTGACCAGCGGCGACACCATGGCCCTCGAACTCTGCTGCGTGGGCATTCCCCAGTTGGTACTCCCGACCAAACAGCGGCACATCCTGAGTGCCAAGCGGATGGACGACGAAGGCGTCGCCACGTTCCTCGGGGCCGCCGACGAGGTGAGTTTCGACAGCCTCTACGAGACGGTGAACTTGGTGCTCGACGACCCGATGGAACGCCTCGGCATGAGCCGGTGCGGCCGCAACCTGATCGACGGCCGCGGCGGCGACCGGATTGTCAACGGATTGGAAATCGTGCTGCACACGCCGATCCACCGCGATGTGATTCAGTTCCGCGCCGCGGCGTGATGTTCGTTGAACGCCGGATTCTTCCCAGTCAAGAATCCGGCAGCCGACGCGGGCCGGCTCGCCTTATCGTTTCCGTCGCTTCAACACTTCCTTTGCCACTTTCGTCGGCGCCGCGTCCGGATGACCGGTGGCCATGTCCCGGATGAGTTCGAGAGCGTCGGCGGTGCCGATGGCATCGAGGATGTGAATGGCGCAGGCTTGGCGGTTCCACAAGTGTTCGTTCAATTCGTCGAAGTGACCAGGTGCAACTGTATACATGCGATGGTTCCCGAGACGCTCGGCTAACTCTTTCGGGAGACCTGATTTCATCGTGAAATCAAAGTACAGACGTGCTTGATCCTTTTCACTGAGCTTTTCAAACACTGGCATTGGTACGACCTTTCTCAATTGGACATCGAAGTTCGCCAGGTCTTCGCTGTGTTTTGGCCCATCGAGCAGAATCGCCATCGCCATTTTCGTTCGCTGGTCGTCGGAATCGGCCAGCTCCCAAGCTTCTTGGACGGTGTAGGCCAAGCGGATGTCGAGCTTGGCGAACTCCGCCACGGCACCTTTCCAATCGGCTTCCTTCGCGCCGAACAGTTTGGCCACCAGTTCGTCCGCCCGCTTCCTGTTCAATTTCAACGGCCACATTTTGGTTTTGAAGAACGCCACGGTCTCGTCCGGCTTGCGGAGCAAGAAATCGAAGATGGACTCGATCTTGGATTCCGAGGCCACCGAGTAGTCCAAGTTGTTCCAATGATTGCGGTTCTCGACTTGTTGGATTTCCTCTGGGGTCGGTTCAACAAAACGCTCGTCCAGCTTAGGATCGACTGGGCGAAACCTTTGAAACTTCGGGCGCTCATAGCCGGGGGCGAACATCCCTCGCTTGCGGCACTTTAGGGCATTCCCGGCGCGCATCGTCGGCGTTGCTTCGTTGTGCCCGGTGGCCATGGCCTCGATCACTTTCCATGCGGCCGGACTATTGATCAAGCTCAATAGAGTCACCGCTTGGGTTTCGGCGAACCATTTTGGTCGACTTCGGCTCATCCGAATTTCGGCGAGATCTTTGCTCACGCCCATCGTGCCGAAGCCCCATCTCAGTTTCCACTGTCCGTTTTTCTCTTTGGGGGGTTCCAATTCGAAATGGCTCTCCTCGGTTCCCCCGATCACCTCCCCGTGTAGAACCCATGCCAATCTTCGCTTTTGATCCTCCGTCTTGGCCAACGCCCAGCACTCTTCGAGGGACAGGGCGAGTCGTGGATCCAACTTGGAAAGTTCCTCGTAAGCTCCTTCCCACTCCTTTTCAGAATCCAACTTTTGAATCGCCCGCTCGACCTGCTTCTTGGTCATCGTCAGTGGACGCAGTTTGGTGCCCAAGAACGGAACCGTACTTTCCGGATGAACCAAGAGCCGACAAACCGTTTCCGTCATTTCGATGCTCGATCCGTGTTGGAGTGACTTCCAAAGTCGCTCGTTTTCCTTTTGGTCGAGAACCGGTTTGGG
>JANXWE010000380.1 GCA_025351325.1 Fimbriiglobus sp. | reverse complement strand
GCGGTATCGTTGCACCAACTCGACCCGTTGTTGGCGACCGAACTTGCCAGCGTGAAGTACACCCCGGTGAATGTGGTGCTGTTGGGCTATCGCACCGAAGATGCCCCGCTGACCCCAGATGGCTTTGGCTACATCGCCCCGCAGCACACCCGCCGCGACGTACTCGGCGTCCAGTGGTGCAGTGCGATTTTCCCAGGCCGTGCTCCACCCGGACTCGTGCTCTGGCGGGCACTCTGCGGCGGCGTAAACCGCCCGGATGCTGCGGCTTGGCCCGACGATGTGCTACTGAAAGCAGTTCACTGCGAAATGCAACTGGCGATGCACGTCACCGCTCCGCCGGTGTTTACGCAAGTGGTGCGTTGGCCGCAGGCGATCCCGCAATATGAAGTGGGCCACATCGCCCGGTTGGCCCGGATCGATGCATTGGTCGCAAAGTATCCGGGATTAATTCTGGGTGGGAACTCGCACCGTGGCGTCGCCATGAACGACTGCACGGAGCAAGCGGAACGAATCGCTGAGATGTGCCGAACCTACTCAGCGTGAATTCACCACGCGGCACCAATGACCCGACCGGCTAAATCATACCCATCGGCGGTGGTGATTTTCACCTTCACGAAGTCACCCCCGTGGAGGTTTTTACCCTTCACGCGGACTTCGCAGTCGATGTCCGGACTGTCGGCATACGTGCGGGCCTTGAAGTGGTTGGCGAACTCCGGATCGGAGCCGTCGATGATGCACTCGAGTTCCCGCCCGACCTGACCGGTGGCCCAATCGAACGCCACTTGCTGCTGCACTTCCATCACCCCGGCGACGCGGGCGGCCTTCACCTCTTCCGGCATGTGGCCGTCCAGTTTCTCAGCGGGGGTACCCGGTTCCAAACTGTACGGGAAGACGCCGGCGCGTTCGAACTTCTGCTCCTGCACGAACTGTTTCAATTCCTCGAACTCGGCCTCGGTTTCACCCGGGAACCCGACGATGAACGTCGTCCGCAGGGCGAGATTCGGGATCGCGGTTCGCATCCGGGCGATCAGCTTTTCGGTGGCACTACGGTTCACCCGGCGCACCATCCGCTTCAGCACGCGGTCGTTGATGTGTTGAAGCGGCATATCCAAATACGGGATGATCTTCTTGGCGTTGCCGAGGGTTTCGAGCAGTTCATCCGAAACGTGTTCCGGGTAGACGTAGAGCACCCGAATCCACTGGATGCCATCGACTTTGTCGAGTTCGCGTAGCAGTTCCGCGAGCCGAACTTTGCCGTACAGATCCATGCCGTAATAGGTGGTGTCCTGGGCGACGAGGATCAATTCGCGGACACCGTCGGCCACCAGTTCCCGCGCTTCGCGGACGACTTCTTCGATGGGCTTGGTGACGTGTTTGCCACGCATCTGTGGGATGGCACAGTAGGTGCACAGGCGGTCGCAACCTTCGGAGATTTTGAGGTAAGCGAAGTGCCGGGGTGTGATCCGCAACCGGGAGGTGTCTTCTTGCGCTCGCACCGGGGCCGGTCGGAACAGCGAACGTTGTTCGTCGCGGTGCAACACGGCGCGATTCACGACCGAACTGATTTCCTCGCGTCCGAAGACACCGACAATCTGATCGACTTCGGGGACTTCTTTCAGCAGCATGTCGCCCTGGCGTTCGGCCAAGCAACCGGCCACGACGACGGAACCGATGCGGCCGGCTTTCTTGAGGGCCAGCATTTCACGGATGACGCCGAGCGACTCCTGGCGGGCCGGTTCGATGAACCCGCATGTGTTGATGACGACCACATCGGCACCATCGGTGTCGGACTGGAAAGCGTAGCCGTCCTGGGCGAGCTTGCCGAGCATCCGCTCGGAATCGACGAGGTTCTTCGGGCAGCCGAGGCTGATGAACGCGTAGCTCCCTTTCATTTCGGCCGGGGAGGCAATAGCTGGGGCAGCCTGCGTCAACGGGAGCGGTTTCGATTTGATCTTGGTGGCCATGAGTGCAATCTGAAAAAGTCGGCCATGCGGAGCCGGGAATATCAAAAGACATCTTAGTTGTGGCTGCAAGAGGGTTCAAGGCAGAGGGGAGTGGGTATAGTGAAAGGTAGCTCCTATTTTCGATTCGTTCTCCTTTGGGGGTTGATGCCGAGATGAATCCGCCTACCCCGGTTCGCTCAAGATTCCTGCGTCCGGCACTGCTGGCGTCCGGCTGCCTGTTGACGGTTGCCGTGGGCGTCGTTTTAGCGCACGAAGGGCACACCCCGCTGCCGTCCAAAGGGGCCACCGTCGATGTCAAGAGTGGCCTCATTCGGCTGAGTGCGGATGCCCGCACGGCTTTGAATGTGCAAACCACCGAAATCGGTGTTGCATCGACGCCAGAGACGATTCTCGCCTACGCCACACTCGAAACACCTTGGTCGCGGCACGCCTTCGCAGTCAGCCGGTTGCCCGGGCGGATCGTCGCGTTGCACGCCAAGCCCGGCGACCGAATCGAGGCTCAAGCGGTGTTGGCCGAGGTGCAGAGCCAAGAATTGGAAGCGTTGCAACTCGAGATTCAAAATGCCCGAACCGAAGCCAAACTCGCCGAGCAAGTGGTCCGGGCGTTGAAAGATTCCAATGGCACCGTCCCCGGCCGGGACATCGCCACGGCCGAGGTGCAACTGCAACAAGCTCGCAACAGTCTCGAATTGGCCCAGGTGAAGTGGTTGGCTCTCGGACTGCCACGGGAGACGCTTGATGCCCTGTTGGCTGGCACCGCCAAGGTGACGCCGACCTTGCCGATCCGCAGCCCTGTGGCCGGTACCATCACCCACTCCGATCTTGCCATCGGCAAAGTAGTCGAACCCGGCGAGCACCTTTTCGAAGTCGTTGATCTGACGACGATCTATGCCCGCATCGGCGTGCTCGAAAAAGATGTCGCCCGGGTGGCCGTGGCCCAGCCGGTCGACGTCCAGTTGACGGCATACCCTGGCGAACGCTTTCGGGGCACCATCGCCATCGTGGGGCAGTACCTCGATCCGGTCACGCACCTCAACGACGTTTGGGTCGAATTCCGAAACCCCACCGGAACGGAACCCCGACTGTTGCCGGGGATGACCGGTCAAGCCCGGATCGAATTGCCTGCCATTCCTGGTACCAAATCGGTGCCGTTCACCGCCCTGGTGAACGACGGCGTGGATCGCTTTGTGTTGGTCGAAGAGGCCAGTGCGACCGGGGTTTCGGAGTACCGCAAACGCAGTGTCGAAGTCGTCCGCGACGGGCCGGAAGCCGTCGAGTTGCGCTCAGCCGAACTCTTCCCGGGCGACCGCGTGGTGACGCGTGGCGGTCACGAACTGGGCACGTTCTTCGCCCCTGGTGTTCTCCGGTTGAGTCCGGAGTCGACCCGCACCATCGGCTTGAAAGTCGAACCGGTCGCGCTGCAAACTATTGAAACGATCATCGACATTCCCGCCGCAGTCGAGCTGCGACCCGAGCACCGCAGCCTGGCCACCGCACGGTTGCCCGGAGTGATTTCTGCCATCCGCGTCGAACGTGGTCAACGGGTGAAAGCTGGGGACATCCTCGCGGAAGTGTTCAGTCTCGACCTGTTGAAACTCCAACTCGAACTGCTGCAAGAGCAGTTGGCAGGCGACCTCGCCACTCAACAACTGGCCCAATTGAAAGACGCTAAGGAGGCCATTCCGAAACGCCGTTTAGTCGAAGCGGAAGCGGCGCTGGTGTCGTCGGTGAACCGCCGCGATAGCCTGCGCCGGCGCCTCGAACTCGTCGGTCTGAGTGTCGATCAGCTCGATGCGTTGGTCAAGAAACGGGAAGTCGTCGCGGCTCTTCCCGTTCGGGCTAGCGTTGCCGGAAGTGTGGTCTCGTTCGATCGTGTCATCGGTCAATCGGTTCGTGCCGATGAGACGCTGTTCGAGATCCACGACCTGGCCCGGCCGTACATCCAAGGTTTCGTCTCCGAACGGGAATTGTCCCGAGTCCGGCTCGGCCAGTCGGCGCGGGTTCGGTTGACCGGCGAACCCAGCGTCGTTCTGAGCGGGAAAGTGGTGCGGAGTGGCCGGACGTTCGAACCGGCGAGCCGAACACTTTCGGTCTGGATCGAACTCGACGGCGAAGCGCCGATGCCGCTCCG
>JANXWE010000258.1 GCA_025351325.1 Fimbriiglobus sp. | reverse complement strand
GAAGACGACCGGTTGCGGCTCATCTTCACCTGCTGTCACCCGGCGCTGGCCCCGGCGACGCAGATTGCCCTGACTCTCCGAGAAGTTTGCGGCCTGAGTACTGAAGACATCGCCCGTGCCTTCCTGACGGCACCGGCGACGATCGCCCAGCGGATCGTGCGCGGCAAAGCGAAGATTCGTTCCGCGAATATCCCCTACGTGGTACCGTCGTTGACCGATCTCCCCGAGCGCGTCGATGCCGTATTGGCGGTGATCTACCTTGTTTTCAACGAGGGGTATTCGGCGTCGTCGGGATCCGAATTGACCCGCGCCGAACTATCCGAGGAAGCGATCCGGCTCGGACGATTGCTTACTGAACTTCAGACCGACCCCGAGGTGTTCGGATTGTTGGCGTTGATGCTGCTCCACGAATCCCGGCGACCTGCGCGAACGTCGACGACCGGGGATCTCATCCTTTTGGAAGCGCAGGATCGCACGCTCTGGAACCGGGCGCAGATCGCCGAAGGCCGAGCCTTGGTGGCGCGGGCCATCGAATTGCCACCGGTCGGGGCATACACGATCCAAGCCGCAATCGCGGCCGTGCACGCCGGGGCGGTCACGGCGGCTGACACCGATTGGGGACGAATCGTCGCTTGGTACGATCTCCAAATGAGTGCCGATGCGTCGCCGGTGGTCGAGCTGAACCGGGCTGTCGCGGTGGCCATGCGGGACGGCCCGGAAGCCGGGTTGGCCTTGATCGACGATATTCTGGATCGTGGCGATCTGGCGGAGTACCACCTGGCCCACGCCGCACGGGCCGACCTGTGCCGCCGGCTGGGTCGGTTCGAGGAAGCGGGTATTTCCTACCGGCGAGCGCTGCAATTTGCCCAGCAAGAACCCGAGCGCCGGTTCTTGGAAGGGCGTGTCCGAGACATTTCCGAAAAATAATCGCCGCGCTGTCGATTTCGGGGTACACCCGTTTGATTACTCGGTGTCCGGACGCCATTTCCCCCAGCCCGCGAGGATTCACCATGAAAGTCGAACCGCAGAACGAGCACCACTGGCTCCACAAGCTCGTCGGGTCGTGGGAATCCGAGATGGAGTGCAACATGGGGCCGGATCAACCCGCGATGAAGACGCGCGGAACCGAGGTCGTCCGTTCACTCGGCGGGCTTTGGACGGTCGGCGAAGGGGAGTGCCACATGCCCGAGGGCGGGACGGGGCAGACGATGATGTCGCTCGGGTACGACCCGGCGACGAAACGATTCGTCGGTTCGTTCATCGCGTCGATGATGTTCCACCTCTGGCAGTACAACGGTTCGTTGGACGCCGACGGGAAAATCCTCACGCTCGATACCGAAGGGCCGAGCATGACCGGCGATGGCCTGTCCAAGTACCAGGACATGATTGAGTTCGTCACCGCTGACCACCGGACTTTGCGGTCGCAAATCCTCGGAGCGGACGGCATGTGGGTTCCGTTCATGAAGGCCGATTACCGGCGTAAACCCCCTGCTTGATGTGTGCTCAAGTGACGCATTGGAGATCGGGGGATTCTTCGCTCCGAAGGAGTGCCCGGTTTTAGCCAGGCCCGGAAGGGCCTGGAATCGATTGGATTTTTAGCTCCGAAGGAGCGCCCGATCCGATTCCGAGCGCTCCTTCGGAGCTAAATGCCTCGCCGGCTGATACCAGGCCCTTCCGGGCCTGGCTAAAGTCGAACGCTCCGTTGGAGCAAAGAATGCCGTCTTCGGCACAATGTCGATCCGGCACGCCTCGAGAACAATTCGGAGAACCCCGTGAAGTACATGATGCTCATTTACAGCGACGAGTCGGCGTGGGCCGATGGGGAGCGCGAAGCTTGCATGACCGAGTCGGTCGCACTGACGCACGAACTACACGCCAAGGGGCAGTATCTCGCCGCGTCCCCGCTGCACCCCGTCGCCATGGCGACGAGCGTCCGCGTGCGGCACGGCAAAAAGCTGGTCACCGATGGGCCTTTCGCCGAGACCACCGAACAGCTCGGCGGCTTCTACCTGATCGACGCGGCGAATTTGGACGAGGCCATCACCATCGCCGCCCGCATCCCCGGCGCGACCAAAGGTACCGTCGAAGTGCGACCCGTTTTCGAACTCGCCGGACTACCCCGGCCGGATTGATTCTTCCCACACACCCGACTTTCTCTGGAGAACCCGCGATGTCGAACACGACCGTCAAACCTTATCTTTTCTTCGGCGGCCGCTGCGAAGAGGCGCTCGAATTCTACCGCACCGCACTCGGTGCCGAGATCAATGCGGTGATGCGGTTCCGAGACAGCCCGGAACCGCTTCCACCCGGCATGGTGCCGCCCGGCTTCGAGAACAAAGTCATGCACGCCTGCTTCCACGTCGGCGGAAGCAACGTGATGGCGTCCGACGGGTGCGACCCCGGTTCGGGCTTCGCCGGGTTCTCGCTGGCCCTGAGCGTGGCGACGGACGCCCAAGCCGAACGGGCCTTCGTCGCACTCACCGACGGGGGACACGTGAAAATGCCTTTGGCCAAAACGTTCTGGTCGTCAAGCTATGGCATGGTCACCGACCGCTTCGGCATCAGTTGGATGGTGATGGTCGCGGCGGACACGCCCGCCTGAATTTCCCGACTATCAAAGTTCCTAACCACTTCCGGAGTTTCTTTCCATGGCCACGAAGATTTTCGTCAACTTACCCGTCCGCGACCTGCCGAAGTCGATGGAGTTCTTCTCCCAGCTCGGGTACCGCTTCAACAAGCAGTTCACGGACGAAACGGCCGCGTGCTTGGTCATCGCCGAAGACATCTATGCGATGCTGCTGACCCACGCGAAGTTCGGCGAGTTCACGCCGAAAGCGATCTGCGATGCGACGACGACCACGGAAGTGCTGGTTTGCCTGTCGTGTGATAGCCGGGCGCAGGTCGATGAAATTGTCAGCAAAGCTGTGGCCGCCGGTGGCACCACCTACAAAGCTCCGATGGACTACGGCTTCATGTACGGCCACGGGTTCCAAGACCTCGACGGCCACATCTGGGAGTACATGTGGATGGATCCGAGCGCCGTGCAGCCAGTTTGAACCTACCAATCGGAACCTGGAATATCGCCGGCGTTCTTCGTGACGAGGGCGGCGAATGTCCGGGGGTTGATCGATTCCCGGAGGAAGCGCACACTGCCGTCGGCGAAGGCCGCATTGGCCCCGCCGCTGTGGAACGAGTACATCTCGTTGTCGTTGGTGCAGTTCATCACGCACGGGCCGAACCCTTGGCCTTGGCCCACGATCAAACTGTCCGATCCATCCAGTGCAATCTCGACGTCCGGATCGGTCCAGCCGCCGTTCCCGGCCACCCCGGTGATTCGTCGGCCCATCCGCCACAAATCGGGGCGGCCACCGTCTTCGACCACGAGGAGCGTTTGGGAGGTACCGTCGGTGATGTCGAGCAGCCGGCAAACCACCCGAGTCATGACTCCGTTCTCGGAGATCGGGGAATAATACGGCCAACCGGATAGCTGACAGTAGCCGGGATTGACCCCGTGGTAGACGGTGTAGTCGCTGACGGCCGGGCGAAACGCGACATCAGACGCGGTGCGGCTGTTCGAACCTGGTACCGCCGGGCAGAAGAGCAACTTGATGGGCGTCTGGCCGGCGGACTGATTCACCGGATCGTCCCAGTTGCGGCTCAGATCGTAGCGGATATTTCCTTGTTCGAGGTAGGGCAACAATAGTGGTACGAACGACCGGGTCGGGGCATCGAAGCGGTACCCTTCCGGGAATTGGGCGTTGGCCGATTCGTAGTTGTGCAGGCCGAGGGCCAGTTGTTTCAAATTGTTGGAGCAGCTCATCCGAGCGGCGGTCGAGCGCACTTTCTGGATGGCCGGTAACAACAAGCCGATCAGCACCGCGATGATGGCGATGACGACCAGAAGTTCGATCAGCGTGAAGCCACGGTTGGGATTTCGCATCCGGACATACTAGCCGACAGCCCACGTGGTTGCCTAGCCGTTCTTTGGAATTCTCGCGTCGGCGTGGTCAGCCGATCATTCCTTCTAAACTACTCGACTTGGTGTAAGCACCGGAATTGAGAATGATCATCTCGGTTGCGAGTCCACCGGGCGGAGCACCTTCGATGGTGAAGATGACGCGGCAGAGCCGGTTGTCGTCGATCGAGACCATCGCCACGTTGTCCAGCCGGACGACGGCGATGCCGTTGCCGCCGATCTCTTGAATCCGAACGAAGATCTCGTTGGGTTGGCTTCTCGTACCAATCGGCAGATTGTCGAATGCGACCACGTGCCGGCCATCTTTGAGTTTTCCTAAGTCTTCACGATGATGAGCGAGTTGAGGTGCCATGATGAAATCCTTGAAATTGCGCACGTATGAATCGAGATATTTAACCCACAAACCCCCGTATCATAATCCCTAGAATCAGGGATCAGCTCAAAACCCCGATTGAGTTCCGCCATGCCGCAGGCGATTTCGCTCCGATCGCAGGATCACCGTGCACTCTTCGAGTTGGCCGGTGAGTGCCGCGACCTCGGCGACAACAACGTGATATGGCAGCGGCATTTTTTGAGCGGTGTCGCGCGGATGGTCGGTTCCGAAGTGGCGTTGGGTGGTGAACTCGCTGGCATATCGACCGGGCAACCTCATGACATCGGCATCCCGGTCGACATGGGCTTCGAGAACGGATTCAACAAATCGGGTTGGCTGCGGGCACTCGAATTGATCCGGACAAACCCGACCTATGCCCCTGTCATTTTTCGGTACATGAAGTCGGCCTCGTACGAACGGGGAACCGCGATGCGGCGCAGCGATTTGATCACCTCCGCGGAATGGGAACGGTCGCTCGAATTCGACGAAGTGTGCAAGGTCAGCGGAGTCAATCACAACATGGGATGCTTCCGGTTAATCCCGGGGCAAACGGACGAGATCGTCGGGGCGTACTTCCTGAGGTCGGCGGGCCGCCCGGACTTCTCCGGCCGCGAGCGACTGCTGGTCCAAGAAGCCATCGCGTGCATCGCGCCCGGGGTCGGGGGAAGTTTGTCCCGCATCTCGGAGCCGTCGCCCATGGGGCTGGCCCCCAGGGTCCGGCAAGTGTTGAGGTGCGTCCTCGAAGGCGACGGCGACAAGCAGATCGCCAAGCGGTTGAACATCAGCGTATACACCGTCAACCAGTATGGAAAAGTGATCTTCCGCCACTTCCGGGTCCACAGTCGCCCGGAACTGTTGGCCCGGTGGATCAAGCGCGGCTGGGGCGCCAGTTGTTCGTGGGCCGACGCTCCCCAACCTCTCATTTCGTCCCGTACACGTCCCGAATCCGCATGATGAACGGCCGGCTGATCGCTTCGTACTTGCGGAAGGTTTCGCGGCCGATGCAGTACACTTCCGTCCGTTCCTCGGCGATGACGCTGCCGTTGCGCGGTTCGTTCGTCACCAGGGCGCGATCCCCGAAAAAGTCTTGCAGCCCGAGTTCCGCGACCTTAGTCGGGCCGAAACCAGCGTCCCGCTCGACCCGCACTTTGCCCTGACGGATCAAGTAGAACTCGCTGGCGTCGTCCACCGGGTCGCCCTGCTTCACGATCGCTTGCCCGGCTGCGAACACTTTCACCGGCAACCCCGGCCGCGCCGCCAAATGCTCGGACACCGGCAGATTCGGATGCAGCCCGATGCAGATTCCGTCGGCGATGGTCTGCTGTTGCTCGGGCAGGATCGCCGCGAAGAAGGCCGCTTTGCGTAACCCTTCGGTGACGAACAACCGCTCGGCGACCACGACGTTCGAGACGATTTTGCCACGCTCCATGTGAACGATCCGGTCGGCCCGGTTCATGATGCGGGAATCGTGGGTCACGATCAAACTCGTCGAGCCGCGCTGCACCGCCAGCTCCTTCAAGAGCACCGCTTGCTCTTCGGTGAGGCGGCCGGTTTCGTCGTCGTGTTCGCCCGGTTTGCGGATCAGTTTGGCGATCTCGTCCGGGTCGCGTTCCCGGGCCAAGTTCTGCAAAAGCGTGATGACCGCCAACCCGCTATTGGCATCGAGCGCCGCCGTCGGCTCGTCCGCGAGAATCAACTTGGGCCGGTTCACCAAGGCCCGTGCCACCGCGACGCGCTGGCGCTGGCCGCCGGACAAGCCAGCCGGTTTGTAGTGCATCCGCTGGGCTAATCCGAGATACGTCAGCAATTTGTGGATGTCTTCGTCTGCGGTGGCGCCACCTTCGGTGAAGAGTTGCTGAGCCATGCGGATGTTCTGCACCGCTTGCAACGAGTCGAACAAATTATGGCGTTGGAAGATGAAGCCAATGAGCCGGCGCACCTTCACGAGGTCGGCGTCGCTCGATCCGAACAGGCTGCGGTACTTCCCGAGTTGCCCGTCCCAAATGTCGATCTCGCCGGACTGGATCCCGCGCAGGCCGCCGATGAGCGTGAGGATCGTCGTCTTCCCAGAGCCGGACGGCCCGCTCATGATGACGAGTTCGCCCGGCATTACTTCGAGGTTGTTGTCGAAGAGCACCTGCGTCTTGGCGTCGCCGCTGCCGAAGGTGTGGTTCACCCCACGGATGCGCAGCAACGGCTGGCCAACAGGGGGAACGGAAGTCGGTGCCGGAGTCATTTCGCCTCGGCGGTGGGAACTGTCGGCAGGGGCCGGCCAAACTCGTCAAAGCCGTACCGGGCGAAAATTTCCGCCGGCGGAATCCAAACGACTTTGCCGTCGCGGAGTGTGGAGATATCGCGGCCCATGCGGGCGTGTTCGAGCAGAGCTTCGCGGTTGGATCGGGCGTGGGAGGCCTCGACTTCCGGGAGCATGGCGATCATCCGTTGTAGAATTGGGCTATCCGTTTGCATGGTCTGCACTCCTCATGAATGTTTCCCAAGTTTCTTCGCTGTCCACCAATTGTTGCGTCGGGTTGCCGATGGCCAACAACTTTCGATCACCATCGGTATTATCGAAGACTTCCCAAGTATCTGCAATCCCTCGGTAAAGCTCAAGGAAGTTCTTGACGCTTCGACTGTACCTCCGCAATACGTCTGCGTCGGGAATGTGGTGGCCGCCGCTGCGTACTCTTTGGGCGACACGAGCAATAGCGATTTCCGCCGAGCGCAACCAATAATAGTACAGGTACACCTCGTACCCGGATTGACGAAGGCCCTTCAGCCACGGGGCATAACTCCGGGCAGATAATGTCGTCTCGAATGCGAAATCCCGCTTTTGATCGGCGAGGGTGCGCATCCATTCGAGCATGATCCAACCGGCGCGGACAGCCTCAGACTCTGGGTTCAGGGAGTTCAACCCGCGCGCGACGGCGTCGGCGTTAGTGAACACGGGAATCTTCAGCACGTTGATCAACAGGTCGCGGGAGGCGGTGGTTTTCCCAGCCCCGTTGATCCCGGCCAAGACGACGACTCGCGGCATGGGCGATTTCTCCGCAGTGCAAACTCAGAAGACATCGGCGGGATCCGCTTTCAAGAGGCTGATGAGGGCGATTATCCCCGAGACGACGCACAGGGCCACAGTGGCGAGGAAAAGGCTGCCGACACGCATGGGGGTCATGGTCATCGGCAAGCCGGTGCTGGCCGTGAGGAGGGCATACGCTCCCCACGAAATGAAGAACCCCGCCACGAACCCGGCCACAGCGAGGATGAGCGACTCTTGCAGCACCACCCAGGCAAGGTACCGGTTGCCGTGGCCCATGGCTTTGAGCGTGGCATATTCGGGCAGGTGATCGGACACATCACCCGATAAAATCTGGTAGCAGATGACGAGGCCGACGGCGAAGCCCATGAACATACCGAAGCCGAAGGCGAAGCCGATCGGCGTGTTCGAGAGCCAGAACGATTTTTCGCGGTCTTTGATTTCGTCGATCGTGAAGACGTCGACGTCGGCGTCGGTTTCCCCGGTGGCCAGGGCCGCGAGGATGTCGCGTTTGGCCGCCGCGCGGTCGGTACCCGGTTCCAGACGGATCAACCCGATGTCGACGTCCGCCGAAGCGGTGCCAAGGGTGTAGGGTTTGCGAAGCAGTTCGAGGAAGGTCTGCTCCGAAACGATCATCGTCCCGTCGGCGGTGAAGTCGGTGCCGAGATCGAAGCTCCCCACGAACTCGATTTTTCGCCCGGTGAGTTCCGTCACAGTGCTCTCGGTCAACGGGCCGTAGCTCGTCTGCTTCAAGCCGCCCTTGGTGCCTTCGGATTTGGCCCGTCGGTCGAACAGGGCCGTCCCCGGCACGCGGAGGCGCTCCACTTGGCTGCGCTCGTCAGCAGGGTCGAGTTCCGGCAACTTCAGCAGATACGCATCGGGATCGACACCGATGACACGAATTCCCCGGGTGGGCAAACGATTTGCTAAGTCCGGGTTCGTATCGCGGAGTTGGCCGATGGCGTTTTCGAGGTAGATTGCATGGACGCTACGCACGCCCGATACCGATGCGGCCTGTTGCAGGCGTCGGCGCGGGAACGGTTCACGCATGGCCAACGCTTGCCGATTCGGCGACACCAGCACGAGGTCGGCGTTGAACTGGGAATGCAATTGGGTGTTGCTGTCGAGCAGCGCATTGCGGAAGCCGAGTTGGACAAACATGAGCACCACGGCGAAGGTGATGCCGAGCACGAACAGCCCAAAGCGGACGCGGTCGTGCGTGAGGTTGCACCAAGCGAGCGGGGTTCTGGCCATTAATCCTCCAGGTCGGCAGGGTCGAGTTTACTTTCTGCTTCGTCGGCCATGGTCGCCAACGCCGATTGGATCTGCACGAATGAATCCGGCCGCTTGTTCGCTTTGAACTCCATGCACTTGTGGATCAGCGAGCAGAGGGGGGCTGGCGTCGTGGCGACGATCTCGTTCACCGGTTTGTAAATGTTCTTGTACATCTTTTCGGTCATCGGCACGCCGGCGAGATCGGACATCACCGACGGCGGCAATTTGAAGGTGACCAGACGGTACAGGGTCGCACCGAAATTGAACATGTCGGTGCGTTCGTTCACCAACTTGTGCGACACCGTTTCGGGGGCCAAGTATTCCGGCGTCCCCTGGACGCGGTCTTTCGGCTCCCCCTTGATCCAAGCCAAACCGTAGTCGAGCACCTTCACGGTCGTGCCCCGGCCGAGCATGATGTTGCTCGGCTTCAAATCGGCATGCAGGACGTTGCGGCGGTGCATGTGAACGATACCCGCGGCCACTTGCTCGAACACGCGCAGCATCTTGTGCCGCTTCAGCAATTTCACTTTGTCGAGCGTCTCACCCTTTACGAATTCGACGAGCAACTTGGCCTTCTTGATCTTGAAGAGCCAGTTCTTTTCGGTCTCGAAGGCCAGTACCTTCACCAAATTCGGATGATCGAGCATTTGGCCGACGCGGAACTCGTGCTCGGCTTGGTCGAGGAACTTCTTTTCTTCGTCCGATTCGATATTCACAACTTTAAGAGCGTACTCGCGGCCATCGTCCGCGCGGCGGATGTGTAAAATACTACTGTGGGCGCCGGCGCCGAGGGTCGCCAGCACGCTGAATTTCCCGATCTTATCGATGGCCATTGGCAACAAGCTCCCTCAGCGGCGAATAATACAAACTGAGGTTCTCAGTTTACAGGATTTGCTTCCAGGATCACGAAACGCGATGTCCCACAGAGTGTGACCGACAGAGGACGATCAACGGTATGACCACCACCCTCGAACCCCGGATTCAAGCCTTCGGCCGCGAAATCTTCGCCCGACTCGACCGGGGCGGCCCGCTGCTGTTCACCCGCAACTGGTGGGACGACAAGTTGATGGGCCTGACCATGGGGAACGAAGCCCTCAAGGTGCAGCTCTTCCGCTTCGTCGATACTCTGCCGTATTTGACCGACCCAAACGACGTCGGCCGGCACCTGCGCGAGTACCTCAACGAAGCCCGGAATCAATTGCCGTGGTGGGTGCGCTCCGGCATTGGGTTGATCCCCGAAGCGGGCATGGCGAGCCGGGTGCTGGCCAAGGTCGCCAAGGGGAACGCCGAGACGATGGCCCGCAAGTTCATCGCCGGATCGAACGTCGAGGAGGCCATTGAAGCGGTGCAAGCGCTGCGGTCGCAGAACCTCGGCTTCACCATGGATCTACTCGGCGAAGCGACGATCACCGAAGCGGAAGCGGATCACGTCTTGAAGCAGTACATCGACCTGCTGACCGGGTTGCCGCCGATCATCAACGATTCACCCGAGATTCCGTCCATCGATCGCGACGACCTGGGGCCGATCCCGCGCGTGAATGTGTCGGTCAAACTGTCGGCCCTCTTCAGCCAGTTCGACCCGATTGATCCGGTGGGCACTTCCAAGGTCGTTCGCAGCCGCTTGCGGCCGATTTTGACCCTCGCCCGCCGGAACGGGGCGTTCGTGAACTTCGACATGGAGCAGTACAGTTTCAAGGACACGACGTTGCGGATCTTCCGTGAGATCCTGCTGGAGCCGGAGTTCCGCGACTGGCCCCACGTCGGAATCGCGATCCAAGCGTATTTGAAGGACACCGCCGCCGACTTGCAACACCTGCTCGAGTGGGCCAAGACCGAACGGAAGTGCCCCGTTTGGATTCGCTTGGTGAAAGGGGCGTACTGGGATTATGAAACCGTCATCGCCGCGCAGAACGGCTGGCCCGTGCCGGTCTTCACCGAGAAGTGGCAGTCCGACGAGAACTTCGAGACGCTGACGACGTTCCTCATGCAACATCACGAGTGGCTCCGGCCGGCGTTTGGTAGCCACAACATCCGCAGCATTTCGCACGCCCTCGCCGTGGCCGAGCAACTCGGCGTGCCGAAGTCGCGGTACGAATTCCAGATGCTCTACGGCATGGCCGATCCCATCAAAGAGGTGCTGAAGTCGCTCGGCCTGCGCGTCCGGATCTACACGCCGTATGGCCAACTGCTACCGGGCATGGCGTACCTCGTCCGGCGCTTACTGGAAAACACGTCTAACGATTCCTTTTTGAAGCAAGGGTTCAGCGACGGTATTTCGGAGTCCGTGTTGTTGGAGGCACCGGGAAAGAACCATGCGACCCTCCCCCTCTCCGCTTCGGAGAGGGGGCCGGGGGGTGAGGTCTGGCCTCATGGAATGGAACAGCCTTCGTCAGTTTTCGGGAAGACCTCACCCCCTAACCCCCTCTCCGAAACGGAGAGGGGGGACCGGAATCATCATTCGCACATTGAGACCTCTATGCAGCCCGATTCCCGCAATGGCACGGCGTCGAATCACAACTTCGAAAATGAACCCCTTAGCGACTTCTCAAAAGAAGCCAATCGCACAGCGATGACCGACGCTCTGCGCACCGTCCGCACCCAACTCGGGCGAACGTACCCGGTCGTCATCGGCACTGCGTCGGTGAAGTCCGCGGAGTTTGTCGAGTCGTTCAATCCCTCGAAAAAGGTCGAACTCGTCGGTCGCACCGGCCGGGCGACCGTGGAACAAGCCCGCCAGGCCGTGGCGTCGTGCCAAGCGGCTTTCGAGACGTGGCAAGAGACGCCGATTGCCACGCGGGCGGAGTATTTGCGGAAAGTCGCCGGCGTGATGCGGAAGCGTCGGTTCGAGCTGGCCGCGTGGATTGTGCTCGAAACTGGCAAGCCATGGCGTGAATCCGACGCGGACGTGGCCGAGGCCATCGACTTTTGCGACTACTACGCCATCGAAGCGACGAAAATGTGGGCCGGCCAGGGGATGCCGGTTCCCGGCGAAGAGAACCACCACTTCTACGAAGCCCGTGGCGTGGCGGTCGTGATCGCCCCGTGGAACTTCCCACTGGCGATTCTCTGTGGGATGGCGGCCGCCGCCGTGGTCACCGGCAACACGGTGATCCTGAAGCCGGCGGAGCAGTCCGGCGTCGTCGGGGCCAAGCTCATGGAATGCTTCCAGCAGGCGGGTCTGCCGGCAGGTGTCGTCAACTTCGTGCCGGGAATTGGCGAAGAAATCGGGCCGGTGCTGGTCGGCCACCCGGACGTCGCGCTGATCGCCTTCACGGGGTCGCTCAAAGTCGCCCTGCTCATCAATGAGCAGGCATCCAAAACTCCCGGTGGCCAGAACTTCGTCAAGAAGGTGATCGCCGAGATGGGCGGCAAGAACGCCGTGATTGTCGACAGCGATGCCGACTTGGATGAAGCGGTGCGCGGCGTGGTCGATTCGGCCTTCGGGTACGGCGGCCAGAAGTGCAGTGCCGGTTCGCGGGCCATCGTCGTCGCCGGCATCTACGACCAGTTCCTGAACCGCGTCATCGAAGCGACCAAGAGCTTGACCGTGTCGGCGGCGGAATCGCCCGGTTGTTCCCTCGGCCCCGTCATTGATGCCGAATCGAAGGAGTGCATCCGCAAGTTCATCGAACTCGGCAAAACCCAGGCGCGGTTGGCGTACCAGTACGACCTCGGCGCGCTCGCTGACGAGGGTTATTTCGTCGGGCCGACCATCTTCGCCGACGTACCCGAGACGGCGACCATCGCCCAAGAGGAGATCTTCGGGCCGGTGTTATCAGTGATTAAAGCCAAGGATTTGGACGACGCCTTGCGGATCGCCAACGGCACCAAGTACGCCCTCACCGGCGGGATCTTCAGCCGCAGCCCGGAGAACATCGCCAAGGTGAAGCGCAAGTTCCGCGTCGGCAATTTGTATGTGAACCGCAAATGCACCGGCGCCTTGGTCCACCGCCAACCGTTCGGCGGCTTCAAGCTCAGCGGCATCGGCAGCAAAGCCGGCGGTCCGGATTACTTGCTCCAGTTCGTGGTGCCCAGGACAATCACGGAGAACACTCTGCGGAGAGGGTTTGCCCCGGAGAGTGCGGCACCGGGAGAGTGAGGTTCGGTGATAGGTGGCAGATTATCGCTTGACACACGGAACTATGCTGCGAATATGCCGGGAAGTTTCCCGGCCGATTTGCCAGAGAATAACAAGTTCGGCGGCAACAGAGGGTGTCGGATGTTCAATGGCGAGGAAAGCACTCGGATTCATACCGCGATGTCACGCGAGAAGATTGAGGAGGCAATTGAAGACGCGACCAACGGCCTCGGAACGCTCGAGTTCTTTGATCGAGGCGAGTTCGAAATCAGCGGTGGTCGCTTCAAATCCTTCGCTACGGACGTGACCATAACGGGGCAGTTGGCCAAAGGCCGCAAAGAGGGCGAGTGGACTCTCCGCATGGAGTACAGTGTCAAGCCATCCGGGGGTTGCTGGGCGATTGCCATTGTCGGGCTGTTCATCGTGTTCATCTTCAGCTTTTTGATCCTGCTCATTCCTATGATGGCCAAGAGTGAAGTGCAGCGAGCCGTCGAGCGAGCGATGCGAGACGTGCGCGGCGAGGTGGAGGACGAGCGAGACGAGGATAGCCGCTCTCGACGTCGCCGCCGTTCCTGAGCATAGGCAGAGGTCGCGGAACCAGGCGGTGCAGGGGGCCGGCTGGGTCATTCCGATTCGGTTGCTCATCGCGCCCGCCGCCGGCCCATGAGGTGGGTCGTTCGGCGGCAGGAGCGCAGTTGATGATCGTCTTTGCTTGCCCGAATTCAGCCTGCCAAAAGCGGTACAAGGTGACCGACGACCGGGCGGGCAAAGCGACCACCTGCGCGAACCCAACGTGCGGGCTGCGGATAAAAGTTCCGTATCCCCATTCCAAGCCCGATCCCCATCCAGGTGAATTGATCGACGAGGAGACTGGTGCGGTTCTCAAAGACTGGCGCGACGAGCAACCGCGAGAACGACCCCGTCGGAGGAAGCGAGAGTTGGAACCGGAGGATGACGAGCCTTACCCGACGCGGCGTCGGCGTCGGCGTGACAGATTGGGGCGAGCGGTCAGCCCGGCTGTGCCCACTCTCATCGGTGCGGTACTCGGTACTGCGGTCATGGTCCCGCCGGCGGTGTTCCTCAGCCAGTACTGGCCGGTGTTCGGCGGTATCTTGGAAAAAGCATTGGCGGAGCCGTGGAGCCCCGCGCGGATCAGCCTGATCCCAATTCACGTGTTCGCCTTCGGCTTCGTCGGAGTGGTCTTGGGTGGTGCGGCAGGTCTACTGCACGCATTCTCGCGGCGCAATGTGGGTTGACGCAAACGCCGAACCAAACACTGCAGGGGACCGGTGACCCCTCAGGTTGTTTCCTAGTTCAAGCTCGCCGGTGGCTGCCGGCACCGGAGCTGGATCGTTCGGCGGCAGGAGCCACACGCGTGCCTCACTTCGATCGCGTACCGGACCAGTCCGCTTGGCACGGATACCAGAACGACTTTGACATCCGAGATCTACACCAGCGATTCTTCGGCAAGTCTCACGAACAAGTGCAGGAGTACTTCGGCGACGGGACATCGATCTCGCGGATGGACGCGCTGCTGTTCGCCCCTCGCCCCGTGTTCCAGTACTACGTCCAATCGTTCGCGATGTTTGTCCTGTCGCCCGCCGCGGCCGGTGATTCGGCCACAGCCAGCGCCTTCTTATCACTTCTGGAAGCGCGACAGGACGCTGGCAGCGTCAAGGAGGTCTACCCGCTCGTTGCGAAGTGCGTCGATTTTATCGCAACCCACCAAGAGCACTTCGACGCGCCCGGCCACATCTACGGCAGTTTTCAGGAGCGGTGCGCCAACATCGCCAGGGCCAACGGGGCCTGAGCCGTTTGGTTCTTGTTACCGTCCAGGGGTTGCGCTGCGCTCCACCCCTGGCTACCTTCGGTGGCCCCGTTGGGGCCGCAAAGACGACCCAGGCCCAAACTGGCCAGAATCCGTCAACGCCCCTTCGGTATCCGGTTCCGCACAATCGTTGAAGTCCCCGGGTCGGCCGGTCGATATTGGTGAGGATGAGCCGCATTGCTTTCCTTCTGCTGTTTGTCTCGCTGGCGGTGGGCTGCACCGGTCGCCCGCTCAAGGTTCGTACGGTTCGCTCCGAGGCGATGCCGATCGCGCTAGTGCCGTTGCAGCCCGTGAATCATCCTGCGTACAAATTGGGCTGCCCCGATCTCTTGGAAGTCCGGTTCGACGACCACCCGGCTTGGGACGCACTGGTGACGGTGGACGTCGATGGCTGCTTGGATCTCGGCCAAGGTGGCCGGGTGCGCGTGGAAGGGCAAATGATCGAGGAAGCCCGTGCGGGCATCGCGAGGGAATCGCGGGTCGAGGCCGAACATGTCCGAGTTCGAATCGTGGAACCGAGTGCCAAGTTCCTCACGGTCTATGGCCCGGAAGCGAAGCGCCAGCAGATGTTGGTCTACCGCGGGCCCGAGCGAGTCGTCGACTTGTTGCAGCGAATTGCGGCCTTGAAACCGGGCTGCACCGACCCGCGCGACATCAGCGTGGTCCGGCCGAACGTGGCCCGGGGAATCCCTTCCGAACTGTTCCACGTCGATTTTGAAGCGATCTTTCTCGACAACGACGATAGCACCAACATCGCGTTGCAACCGGGTGATCAGATCTACGTCGGCGAGACGCGCCGGAGTAGTTTCAGCCGGTTGCTGCCGAACTATTTGAAGCCACTTTACGCCAAGTTGTTCCGCGTCCGCATGTGATCGCGCACCAGTTTCAGTTTCGGTTCCCAATCGAACTCCGTCGGCACGCGGTCGAGTCCGGCGTGGCCTAAACGCAGTCGCGATTCCGGGTCATCGCGGAGTTGTATCAAACGCTCTCCGAGGGCTT
>JANXWE010000222.1 GCA_025351325.1 Fimbriiglobus sp. | reverse complement strand
GCCGGTGAATGAGTTCGACTCCCTTTCAAGCTCACGCTCGACGGACGTCTCGCGGCTAATCAACAACATCCGTCTCGCGGCTAACGCTCACTGGTTGAACAAAAATCCTTTGCTGTTGATCAACGCCCAGATGATGTTCTCATACGAGAGCTTCTTGAGCTTTTCGTGGGTCTTCAGATGTTCGCGTGCGAGCGACAGTTGCTCGGGTGTGGGCTTCTTGGCCTGCGTGAGCAAGAAGAGTTCCGTGACCTTTTCGTCGTCCGAGCGCGGGTCTTTGGTGAGTCGATCCGCCCGGGCGCCGACGCGGGCAATTTTCCCCTGGACTTCATCGCTGTTGAGCAGATGCAGAATCATGGCGAGGCTCGCCTCGTTCACCCGTTCACACTCGCAGGCACTGATGCGCTGGGGCCGGCCGAGGACGTCGAGGAAGTACGACGCGAACGATTCGTCCGGTAGTTCTATGGCCCGCTTCGGGGCGTTGCGATCCTTCGGCAAGCCGGGGAAATCCGATGGACTTTCCGTCACATTGCAAACGGCATCGAACACGACTTCCGCTTGCAACCGCTTCGGGTAATACCGGGCGTACGACTGTTTGTCGGTCTTGTTGAACTCGTTCGGCAAGCTCGAAAGTTGATAGGTGCGGCTCTTCACGATGGTCTTGATCAACGCCTTCAAACTGAATTTGTTGTCGACCAAATTCTTGGCCAATTCGTCGAGGAGTTGCGGGTTGCTCGGCGGATTCGTGGCCCGCATGTCGTCGAGCGGATCGACGATACCCCGTCCGAAGAAATGGGCCCAATAGCGGTTGGCCACGGCCTTGGCGAAGTACGGGTTCTTCGGGTCGACCATCCAATCGGCGAAGAGCACCCGCGGATCGTCGTCGCCACCCACGGTGACCACCGCCCCATCGAGCGGCCTCATCTCGGCGGGGCGATTCGTCCGTTTGTTGGTCACGTTGCCGGTCGATTTCGTGTAGACCGACTGGTGCAAGTTCTGCTGGTTGTTCTGCCGGCCCGCAGTCGGGGTCGTCTTCTTCCCGACGCGGCCGAAGTAGGCGGCGATACCCCAGTAATCGTCTTGCGTCCATTTTTCATAAGGGTGGTGGTGGCAGTTGGCACAGGCCAAGCGCTGCCCCAGGAACACTTGGCTGACGTCGTCGACAAACTGCTCGGGTGTCGTCACTTCCTTGTACCAGACCGTCGCGGGCGATTTCGTTTCGTCGCCGATGGCACAGACGATTTCGCGCGCGAATTCCGAGTAGGGCCGGTCGGTGGCAACCGACTCGCGAATCCAATCATGGAAGGTGAAGGTACCAGGGGCGCGTTCAGCCAAACCGCGTCGCTTTACCCGCAGAACGTCGGCCCATTTATTGGCGAAGTAGAAGCTGTATTCCGGAGTTTCGAGCAGCTTGTCAACGACCTGATCCCGTTTCGTTTTCGACGGATTCGCCAGGAACTTACCGATGACATCAACGCCCGGAAGTGTACCGGTGATGTCGAGGTAGACGCGGCGGAGGAATTGTTCGTCGGTGCTGAGTTCACTCGGCGCAATCCCGAGTTCACGCCACTTGGTCGCGGTGTGAACATCGACAACCGTCTGCGTGGGGAAATCGAATTTCGGAGCGTCGCCCGGTCGTGGAACCACACTGCGAAACGTCGCCACATTGCCGCTGAAACGCACCATCACGGCCGCTTGACCGGTCATCGCCAGCGTCTGCACGAGGCCCAATTCGCTGACGGATGCCACTTCCGTTTCGTTGCTTTCGTACTGGGCACGGCGGGTCACATCTTCGATGGTGCCATCTGTGTAGTGGGCATGCACCACGAGCTGCTGGTGCGATTTTCGATCGATCACGCGCGACTCGGGGAAGACCGTAACCCGGGCTACTTTCGGATCTTTTTCTTGCCCGTAGGGCATCCCGGCGGCGATCCAACGGCGCAGCAATTTGTACTCTTCCGAGGCCACGTCCATCTTCTTGCCGCCGCCGTGTGCGACGATACCGGCCCCCTTCAGAAGGAACAGCGATTGATCCGGTGACGCGGGCATCAATCGGCGGCCCCGACTCTCTTTCAGTAGGGTCATATAGTCGAGTTCCGGCTCGAAACCGAGCAGTGAAAGACGGAAGCCGTTTTGGCCGGAGATTTTGCCGTGGCAGCCCCCGCTGTTGCATCCCAACTTCGTGAGCACAGGCGAAATCTGATTGGCGAAGTTGATCGGCTGGGCCGCTTCCGTGCCCTTCACATCGACGACGACTTTGGCGGTTTGTGTGCCGTAAGTCGCCGTGATTTCCGCCGCGCCGTTGCCAATAGGAAACACTCGCCCACTCGGCTCGACGCGCAAGATTTTCGGATCGGAGACGGTGTACGTCGCTTCCGCCGTGAGGTCGAGTGGCCGGCCGGTATCGCGCGTTCCGGTGATCGAAATCTGCGGGGCATCGTCGGCTCCGCTAATCGCAATTTTCACCGGGAATGCGTCGAGCTTCGTGACCGCCGGTTTGGGTTCGACGGCGACCAGCGGTAACGATAGCGAACTGAGCAGCAACAGGGAACAGAGAGAACGCATGGGGGAGACCCAGGTGGTAGGCGGGAGTGAACGCGGACAACCGTCACTGTCGATCCGACATCACGAAGTATTGTTTTTTACCCCGAAGGGGTTAAATCCCAAAGTCCAGGGTCGCCGCTGCGGCGCACCCTGGGCCATTTATAGCAATTCCTTGACCACTTCGCGGTCATCGAGCACGTACATCGGCCGGCCGCTGCCACTTGGGAAGGTCTGCGCGGGATCGACGCCGATGGCTTGGTACAGGGTACTGAGGACTTGTGGCACACTGTAGGCTCGATCCTTCGGACGCTCACCTTTGGCGGTGCTGGCCCCGATGGCTTGGCCCATTTTCAGTCCGCCACCGGCCACCATCGCACTCATGACGGGTGACCAGTGATCTCGGCCCGCCGTGGCGTTGATCTTTGGCGTGCGGCCGAATTCGCCCCACATCACGGTGACCACGTCGTCTTGCAAACCGCGGTCGTGCAAGTCTTGGATCAGGTTCGCAATGGCGACGTCGAGTTTCGGCAATTGCTTTTTCAGCGTGGTGAAGTTGGCACTGTGCGTATCCCAACCGCCGAAACTCAGCGTAACGAATCCGACGCCCGCCTCGATCAACCGACGGGCGGTCAGGAATTGTTCGACACCCTTGTAACGCTCGAGAGTTTTCGGATCTTCTTTCTTCAGATCGAGGGCATTTCGAACGACGCCTGCCGTGACCATCTCGATGGCGCGTTCGGTGTAGCTGTCCATTCCGACCATCGCACCGGTGGTGTCGATGTCGCGGCGGATATCGTCGAACGAGCCGAGGAGTTGTTTGCGGTCGTCGAGGCGTTGAGACGACACCCCTTGGGCGAGTCGGAGATTCGTGTCGCCTTGTCCGCCCGGCGTGAACGGGCGGTGCGACACGCCGAGGAAGCCCGGCTCGGTACCCCGGCTCATGCCGCGGAGGGACACGAACGGTGGCACCGCCCCGGCCCCGCGAATTTTCGAGACCACCGAACCGAACGACGGGTGGTCGGCGGTTTTGTTCGCTTGATCGGTGTAGCCGGTCATCACGAGGCTGTCGCTGTGTTCGTCGGCGGAGACCACGGAGCGGATCACCGAGAGCTTGTCGAATATCTTCGCTTGCATCGGGAAATGTTCGGAGATCTGAATCCCGGCGACGTTCGTATCGATGGCTTTGAATTCACCCCGGAATTCCGCCGGGGCTTCGGGCTTGAGGTCGTACATGTCCATGTGGCTCGGGCCACCGGGCAAGTAGATGAAGATCGCCGACTTCGGCGTTTGGCTGGTTCGGCCGTCCGTCTTCGCTTTCAGCTTACCGACCGCTTGGATTCGGAGGGAATCGGCCAAGGTCAGCCCGGCGCCGAACGCACCGACTTGCAGAAAGTTTCGACGCGAGAGACCATCGCAGAATCGTTGCGACGATCCGAGGAATTGGAACATGCGATAAACCTCGGACTGAGAAAGTGAGAGAGCGGGTGGGGTATAGGTGTAATTATGGCGCAGTCGCGTTGCCGTGTCAAACATATTTCTTGGAAGTGGAACCGGACTTGTTTCCGATTCCCATTTGGGTTTTACTCTTGCACCCGAGGAAGGATCCTGAAGGAACGTGCCACCGCCATGATGGCCCCCCTGCCCCAACTGGCATCGACCGCCACCGTCCCGACCGAGTCGGATCGGCCGACGGCCCGCCTCGATGTCCGAATCGGTTCGGCCCGGACGACCAATTACCCACTCACGCGCGGCGAGCTGCTCGTCGGCGGCGCGGACGGCTGCGACATTCGTCTCGCTGGCTCCCATTTACCCGCAGTCATCTGCCAATTCCTCCAAGACGCGACCGGTGTTTTCCTCCGCCGACTCGTTCCCGCGTTCCCGATTTTGCACAACGCAGCCCCATTCAATGGCATGGTTCCCGTGTCGCTCCAATCCGGTGATCGGATCACCGTGGGCACCGCTGAAATCACACTCGAATATTCGGCGGCCATTCCGCTCCGGCCGACGTTTGTGGCGATCGACCCAGTTGCGAAGCCGAGCGGGAAATCAAAGGCCGTCGAGCGTGAGGATCTCGCTGCCGAGCGGGCCGCACTCCGCGAACAAGTCGAAGAATTGGAAGCGGATCGCGTGGCTTGGTATCGTCGCCGGCAGGAGCTGGAAGCCGAATATCGCCAGATGCAGGATCGACTCAAAGGGGGCCAACTATCAACCGGCCGTGACCAAGACGTGTTCCGCCGCGAAACGGCCGTCCAACAGCAAGAAATAGAGTTGGAACGGGTTCGAGCGGAACTCACGGCCATTCGTGAGGGGCTGTTGCATCAGTTCCAAGAACGCCGCGAGCAATTGGAACAGCATCAGGCTCACCTCGGCACGGCCACCTCGGCATTCCAAGAGCACCAGCGCCGTGCCGAAATCGACCTTGTTGCCAAGCAGCAACAGTTGACGCAGACCGCCACGCTCCAGCAGATCGCCATAGACGAGGAAGTCCGTCGGCAAGTCTCGGAGCGCGAACTCGAATTGCAGCGCCGCCGGCTCGAACTGGAACGGCAGTTCGAGGCAAAACTCGCCGAGTGGCAGTCCGAATCGGACACGCGCCGTGTTCAATTCATGGGCGATTTGCAACGGCTCGAACCCCGGATGGCAGAAACCGATTCCCAGCGAGAAGCACTCGCTGCAGGCTTCCGCGAGCTGGACAATCAGCGGGTCGCACTGGACGTCCAACGTGGTGAACTGGCTCGGGAACGCCGAGCGCACGAAGCCGAACGGCTCTGGAACGATGAACGCCGCAAGGAATTTGAATCCCAGCAGCGTGAGCGGGAAACCATAGTTCACGAGCGGGAACAGAAGATCAACGAAGATCGGGATGCTCTGGAAGCGGCCCAACACCGGCACGCCGGCGACTTACTGCGCCTCGACCGCTGGCAAGCCGATTTGGAATCGAGCCAGAACGAACTCAACGCCCGAACGGAGGTCATCGAGACGCGGCACGATCAACTGCTGCGCGACGTTGCCGAACTCGAAGAGCAACTGACCTTGGCGGCCGTCGAGCAAGACGATTCCAAGCGCGAAGCGGAGCGTCAACTTCGCCAGAAAGACGAGTTGGACGACCGCGCCACACAACTCGCGCAGCGTGCGGGCGAAGTGGAGAGCCAACAAGCGACACTGGCCGTGTTGCGCTCTCGGCTCGACCGGCAGCAAGCCGAACACGAACGCGATGCGACGACGTTGCAGACCGATCAGCGGCGCCTGGAAGCCGCTTGGGCCGAGGTCAAAGCTCATCTGTTGGAAGCTGAGCAAGTTCGCGGTTCGCTCAGTTCGGCTC
>JANXWE010000372.1 GCA_025351325.1 Fimbriiglobus sp. | reverse complement strand
GTTCGGCCATCGCGGTCGCCACGAAATGGAGTTGGCCCAGCCGCGTTGGAATGAAGACCCGGCGGCCGTGGTGAAACTCCGGGGGCAAGTACCACCTCCAGCGACTAGCTTCGACGACATCGCTGCCCAGATCGATTCCCTCGGCAAAGTGACCACCGACGACCTCTGGAAACGGATCGCCAACGAAGCCCGACTCGTCGGCTCACCGCGTCTCGGCGGGGCGAAGACCGCGGAAAATTTGCGGACGTTGCTCGGGGTACGCGAAGCCGCCAAGCACCACCTGCTGATGGGCTACGCGGTCATTCGGCGGGCACTCGTCGAACTCGACGGGCTCTTCAAGTTGAATGGTGGCATCTTCTATTTGACGCCCGACGAACTGCCTCAGTTGCTGGCAAATGAAGACTTCAGCGCCATCATTGCCAACCGGAAGAAGGCCCGGTTGCTCGCCCTCTCGCTCGTACTGCCGACGGTGCTCTTCAGCGACGATCTCGACGCGATTGACCGTGCCGTACCGGTTGTCGAAGGCGCGACCACTTGGACGGGCGTGGCACTTTCCGCGGGGGTTGCCGAAGGGTTGGCGTTGGTGCTGACCGAACCGACGGAGCCACCGGACGAACCATTCGTGTTGGTCTGCCCGTCGACTGATCCGGCTTGGGTGCCCCTCTTCGCCCAGGCGAAAGCGCTGGTGATGGAAACGGGCGGGGTGCTGTCGCACGGGGCCATCGTGGCCCGCGAATTCGGTCTGCCCGCCGTGGCTGGTTTACCGGGAATTGTGAAAGGCTTGCGAAGTGGTCAACGCATCCGCGTTGACGGCAGTCGCGGTACCGTGGCGGTGGTCATGGCTCATCGTACACCATGATTGGTTCGGACTTGCTAGATGTAATTCCGATCGAGGCGACCAACGTCAAATTCGTGTAGTTCGAGGTCAAACTGAAGAGTCCCGTCCAAGTACTGCCGGCGCCGGTCACCGTCGCCGAGGCGACGAAAATGCCCGATGCTTGTTTCAAGTACACATACGGTTTAGGGTCGCCGGCTGTGTATGGCGCGTACGTTCCCGATGCGGAGAAATGTCTGGAGACCGTAGCGTTACCTAGCGGGCCGGAAATCGTGACAGTAGCCAATTGAATCCTCCTCGACGATGGGATCAAGGAAGCGGAACCAGGATGACATTGCGGAAGTTCAAAGCGGCGGCGTTCGAGGCGATGCCCACCGCCCCCCGACTATTCCACTCGGGCATCGAGAACCGTTTCCAGCCGAGCATATCGGAGAAATCGAGTTCGAGGCTCTTTTGTGCGGATCGGACTTCGGAATCGGTTAGAAATGGCAGTTTTGCCTTGCCAATTTGGAAGTTCGTCATGTTTCCGTCGATGAACGCACGCGGTGTAACCGCATTCGGGGACACTTCGATCTGGAACGTTTGCCAGTTGCCTGGTAACCGCTTTGTCGGCGTGAATGGTACGTGGCCACGCTGGCTACTGCATCGTGCGATTTGCGAGTCCGGCATCATCAAGTCGCAGCGGAATTTGAAAAAGATGTTTTTCATAAAACCATTATTTCCATCCATGTAAAACGTGCTCGCCATCGCATAGGTAGTGCCCCAATCCGTCTCCGGGAGGACTGTTTTCTGTCCGCCGATGAAAATTCCTGCAGAAGGGCAGTTGAGATCACCGTTTGCTAAGGATGAATTCACCATCCGGATTTGTCCCTGCAGGAGGTAGTGGTCGAGCGGGACTTCTGGGAAGAGTTCCAAGGTGCAGTAACTGAGCGATTCGTACGCGCACGATTGTTCGCCGTCGGTCGATTCGACCAACTCCGGCGAACCATCCATCCAGCGGTGCCAGCGGGGCTTCCCCGTGGCCCCGACCAACTCCACCGTCTCGCCGTTCTCCAACTGTTTCATCATGGCGACCAGGGAATCGGCCGGAGCGTCCTTCTGATTCATCATGGCGACCAGGGGATCGGCCGGAACATCCTTCTTGCGGAGCATCGCCGGGGCCGCGCCCAAAATCAGAATGGCCATCAACAACAACGCCACCGGGAATTTGGGAACAGTTCGGGCACGTCGACAAGCGCGGCGAATCCACGACCGGGGTTGTACCACGGTCACTTGGCCGGCTCGCCATGCGTCCAAATCGGCGGCGAGTTCGCCGGCACTCCGGTAACGATCCGTCGGGTTTTTGGCCAAGCATTGGAGGCAGATCGCTTCGAGGACGCGCGGGATCGTCCCCACATGTTTCCGCGGGGGAATCGGCTCTTCCGAAAGGACTCGGAGGACGACTTCCAGAAGTTCACCGTTGGTGTTACGCTGGAACACCGGCTTGCCCGTGAGCATGCGATACAGCGTCGCTCCGAGGGCGTAAATGTCTGCGCGGGCATCGCAATCGCCACTGCACCGGAACTGCTCCGGGGCCGAATACTCCGGGGTTCCACCGATGCCCCGGCCCGTCGGGGTGAGGTCGTCCTCGCGGTCGAGACGCTTGGCCAATCCGAAGTCGCCGAGCTTCAATCGACCGTCGCTGCCGATCAAAATGTTCGACGGTTTGATGTCGCGGTGGATCACACCCATCCCGTGCACTTTGTGAATCACCCGAGCCAGTTGGGCAATCGCTGCGGCCGCTTCGGCGGGAAGCATGATGGGATGATCGATCAATTTCTGAGCCAACGTCCCACCGGGCACGAACTCCGTCACCAACATCGGGTCGGCCCCGTTCACGTCGAAGTGAAACAGTTGCACCAAGCCGGGATCGCTCACTCTCGTCAGGGCGTTGGCTTCGACCGAGAACCGTCGCCGATAGCGATCCTGGCCGAGCGTGGCATGGAGCATCTTGATGGCGACGGTGCGCTCGGAAGCATCCAGGGCCTTGAAGACGACGCCGAATCCACCTTCGCCCAGCTTGCACAAAACTCGGTAGCCACGCCGGGCCAGTTCTGGAATCTGCGCTTGCTCCCAGCGCGACAATGCGGTGAAACCTTGTTGGCGACTCAGTTCATTCTCATCCGAACTCGCCAGCACGAATTGGTTGTGCCCGGCCGCGTGAAAATGGTGCGTCGAAACCTGGTCTCGATACAACTCGTTGATCGTGACGGGATCGGCATTCTTGTCGGTATCCCGATGGCAGGTCGGGCAGACCGTTAGCACCGAAGCTTCGGCCAAGGCAACACCGCAGCCGATGCAGGACTGAGATTTGAACACCTGTCACCTGTCGGAAAAAGCGACGTCGGAAAAGACTATAACTTGTATTCCATCAAATGTTAGTGAGCCAGTAAAAAAACGCCAGATCCCTAAAATGAGTGTGTCTATACACCACATACGTCGATCTGAGTTTTGTGGCGAAACGACCGATGCAATTCAGGGTTAACCCGATGCGCAAGCATCGGACTGACCTTCAACACCGCCGTCGGGTCTGATCCCTCTGGTGCGCCCTTTTCCCTTTGCTAATCCCTTTTCCGATCCCGAGCTGAGTGGGACTGGTCTACAACACGCGGCGTCCGGCTGGCATGAGCGGGGTTCCTGACATCCTGTTCGCCCGGCACGGACG
>JANXWE010000190.1 GCA_025351325.1 Fimbriiglobus sp. | reverse complement strand
CGTCGACGTCCAGCTCGAGATCCGTCGAGAGTACGATGCGCTCTCCCGAAGCCGCTGACCGATAGAGCCAGCTCCCCCCGCCGCTGCCGCGGCGCAGGAAGTGCTCGATGCGGGGCTCCGACTGCGACACGAGCACGTAGTCCATCAGCGAGGCGAGTCGCTGATAACCCTCCCACTTCAGCCCGCGGTCGTACTGCTCGGTCGAGCCCGATAGGACCTCCACGAGCATCGCAGGGTTCGCCAGAACGTCGCTTGTGCCCTCGGCGAGGACCACTGGCCCGCACGTCACGCTGACATCGGGATAGACATACCGCTCTCCGACACCTGCCCGGGCTCGCTGATCCGACGTCGTGACGATGCACCCACGGCTTCGAAGCACGCCGCTCAACGCTGCGATGACGTTCGCGCAGAGAGTGTTGTGGCGGAGCTATCGCCCGCCATGGCGAACACCTCGCCGTCGAAGAACTCGCTGCGGAATTCGGCAGCGTTCTCGATGGCGAGGTACTGCAACGCGTTCAATCTCGTCTTGGGCAAGGCACTCATCCGTCTTCCCCCATCCAGCTAATACTGTAACGATAACTTATGCAAACTCGTTTGACTCTGCGATGCTTGCCGACGCGAAGATCGGACAGCCGATGGCCCAGGGTTTGTATTGCGACCAATAGTGGATCAGCTGCACGTCATCGTTTTCAGGTAAGCCGGTGGTTCGTGCTTTCCACACCCCATTTCTACTCTGAATTTCGGTGATCCCGGCGCAACTGTTCCACTCCGGCCCAATTTCTGGATGGGTGTAATCGTAGCCTAGGCTGCGAAAGTAACGGTACAGCACCGCTTGATCGGCTCCCGGACAAGCGAACAATTCCTGCTTGGCGAATCGGGAATGCTCGGCCAACGGTGCCACGGCATTTTGCACCGCGAGGATGGCTTTCAGATCGTAGAAGTCGGGATCGCCCACGAGTTGAACTCCGGAGTTCAAAAAGGGCGTCCGGTGCGTCCGCGGATCACCCGGCACCCATTGGTGATCGATGCCGATCCACGGTTTCGAATTGCGACGGCTCCACAAATACTCGAGATTCCCGAGGACGTATATGTCGGCATCGAGGTACAAGAATGGGTAGTCGAGGGCCGCGAGATTGGGGAGCTTGAACCGCAAGTTGAAGTGCGGGTGCCCGACGTCATGCGACCGGCATTTCCGCAACTCGATATCGATCATACGATGGTGGCGTGCAGACACTCGCGGTGTGTGATCTTCGTAAAGAATGGTGATGCTTTCGGCTCCGGCAGCGATGACCGAGTCGAGAAATAGCCCGCACATCCGCTGGAAGTTTGGCTCCGGCGGATAATTCATGATCGTGACAAGTTTCAAGCGCTGTTCCGCCAAGGCATCGGTTCCCTAAGTACAGTTTATACAGCCAGATCGGACGAAATCAGCCAGAGTTCGCAACGATTACTGAACATTTTTATTTGACAGCTTTCGAATCGGAGCTTATAACCATAACGTACACGCTAGTTCACTCCCCGGAGGGATTGTGATGTCAGCCAAACGAGGCGGTTTTTTCGCGGGGCTGCTTCTATCATGCACGTATGAACTCTGCCATTCACGTCAGCGATTTGGTCAAAACTTATCCCGGCCGGCCACCGGTCGAGGCCGTCCGCGGTGTGACTTTGGACGTCCAAGTCGGCGAATGCTTCGGTTTGCTCGGCCCGAACGGTGCCGGGAAGACCACGACGCTCGAAATCATCGAAGGGTTGCTGGCGCCGACATCGGGAGAGGTGACCGTTCTCGGCAGGAGCTGGGCGACGCACGAACCCGAGTTGCGCGAACGCATGGGCATTTCGCTCCAGGAAACGCGGCTTTCGGACAAACTGACCGTGCGCGAAACGGTGACATTGTTCCGCAGTTTCTACCAAAAGGGGTTGGAGCCAGACGTGGCACTCGGGTTGGTTTCACTCAACGAAAAGGCCCGATCCTTTGTGGATAAACTCTCGGGCGGACAAAAACAACGGCTCGCCGTGGCGTGCGCGCTCGTCGGTGAACCGGAACTTCTTTTTCTAGATGAACCGACGACGGGCCTCGACCCGCAATCGCGCCGTCAGCTCTGGGATGTGATCCGCGACTTCAAAGCTCGGGGACGAACGGTCCTTCTCACCACGCACTACATGGACGAAGCGGAACGATTGGCCGATCGTGTCGCGGTCATTGACCAAGGCAAAGTGATTGCGCTGGGCACGCCCCATGATTTGATCCTCCAAGTCGGTGGTGAACATGTCATCGACTTCACCGTGGACGCACCCGCTTCACTCGTAGACGAATCATTGCAAGCACTGCCGACGGTGAAGACCGTGAAACGCGGTTCGGACGGTGCGTTGTCGCTCTCGGTGGCGGAACCGGCCCAGGTGCTCCCCGCACTGTTGATTCTGCTCCAGAAACTCTCTGTGAAACTGCTCGGCTTAACGACTCGCACGGCGACGCTCGAAGACGTCTTCGTGACCCTGACCGGCCGGCACCTCCGCGATACGGATTGACCCACTGTGAACCGCCACCCGCTTTACCAACTGACGCTGGCCCGCTTCCGCGAGTTCTACCGAGAACCGGCGGCCGTGTTCTGGGTCTACGGCTTTCCGCTCTTGCTGGCGGTCGCACTCGGTGTTGCGTTCCGGGATCGCCCGGTCGACAAAATCACCGTGGATATCGTCGCCGACGCGGCAGGGGGGATGGCCGCGGCCGAGGAGTTGGCAACCAAGCTGCGTGCGAACGAGCAATTGAAAGTGAATCTGAATCCGGACGCGACGGCCAAGATGCGCTTGCGAACCGCGAAGACGGGCTTGGTGATCCGTCCGGTTGCCGGGGACAGTGTGGTCTCTGCGAAATGGGAATACCAGCTCGATCCGAATCGGCCGGAGTGTGTGCTGGCCCGCAACGCGGTCGACAACTTGCTGCTCCGCAGCGAAGCCCCGCAGTTGCCGAAGCCGCAAGACATCACCACCGACGAACCGGGCGGGCGGTACATCGACTTCCTGTTGCCCGGACTGATGGGCACGAACCTGATGGGCGGTGGCCTGTTCGGTGTCGGTTTCGTGATCGTCGACTTGCGGGTGCGGAAGTTGCTCAAAAGATTTTTAGCGACGCCGATGAAGAAGCATCACTTCCTGTTGAGCCTGCTGATTTCGCGGTTGGTGTTCGTGATGGTCGAAATCGGGGTGTTGCTCGTCTTCGCCAACTTGGCGTTCGACGTGACCGTCCACGGGAGTTGGTTCGCACTACTCGCGTTGGTGTTCGTATCCGGGTTGAGCTTCGGTGGCTTGGGCTTATTGATTGCCTGTCGGGCCAAGACGATTGAAACCGTCTCGGGCCTGATGAATGCGGTGATGCTGCCGATGTACGTCGTGAGTGGGGTGTTTTTTCCTTCGGATAAGTTTCCGGACATTGTGCAACCGCTGATTCAACTCCTGCCGTTGACGGCTTGCATCGACGGCTTGCGGGCGATCATCAACGACGGTGCCAGTTTCGCGGACGTGAGCCGCTCGTTCTTAGTCCTTTTAGCGTGGGGCGTTGGCAGCTTTGCCATCGCCATGCGACTGTTCCGCTGGCGCTAATGAACGGTATTTCTCAGGACACCCAGCTGCTGAATGGCGAGTTCCACGACGTCGCCCGGTTGGAGCCAGCCACCGACGGCTTCGGGCGTGAGTTCCAAAATGCAGCCGGTGCCCACGGTGCCCGAGCCGATCAGATCGCCGGGCCTGAGTTCGGTATCGCGGCTGGCATGGGCTAAAATCTGAGGCCACGTCCAATACATACTGCCGGCGCTCCCACGGGAATACTCTTTGCCGTTGACCGAAGCGGTCATCTGCAACTGCAGGCGACCGTCATGGTAGTGCGGTCTCAACTCCTCGAATGGCACCAAACGTGGCCCGACGCTGGTGGCGAAGTCTTTGCTTTTGCTCGGTCCAAGTCCGACCGCCATTTCGACCCGTTGGAGATCGCGGGCACTCCAGTCGTTCAAGATTGTGAAGCCGGCTACGCAGTCCATCGCGGAATCATCGGGGCTGAGATCGCGGGCGGCAGTGCCAATGACGCAAGCGAGTTCGAGTTCGTAATCGAGTGCCAAACTTCCGTGTGGTGCGGAAACAGGATCGCCGTCGCCGATGATCGCCACGGTGTTCGAGAAGTAGAACACGGGCACTTCGTACCACTGGGGAACCATCGCCAATCCGCGGTGCCCGCGACAGGTTTTGACGTGCTGCTCGAAGGCGTAAAAGTCGCGGAACGACGCCACGGGAAACGGTGCGGGCATGGGTAGAGTTCTCCAGGTGAGATTCTGGCTTCAGTTTATGGTCATGACGACAGAATTGCTTCCCGTAAGGGTGTATCAACGATTCTTGGAGTCGTTGTTAAAACCCAGAGGAACGCGGATGACGCGGATGAGACCCGGGATGAAGAGGATCGGAAAGAAATCAATTTTTTCTGATCCTCTTCATCCCGCTTGTTTCCGCGTTCCTCTGGGTGTCACAAAGCTCCCCGCAAGTCCGCGTTGACCGAACCTGAGTTCCACGGTATGGCACGCCATTCGATGGGGTGCTCCGCGCTCCGACGACCGGGGGATCGGCTCGTGACACGCTTCGCACTGCTCTTCGTTGCATTATCGGTTTGCACCTTCGCGGGCTGCGCCAGCACCTGGGACACGGTGAGTAGTCGCAAAACTCGCAAAGACCCGATGAGCTTGTTCAAGAGCGAAGAGCCGATGGCCGTGCTGCGGGCGAAATCCGGCGGAGGCGAGCGGGCCGTAGCGATGCGCAAACTCAAAGAACCAGCCGCGAACGGCCAGAGTGCGGACGTCCAAAACGAAATGTTGACGATCTTGGCCCAAGCGGCCACGACCGACCCGAGTCCGGTGGTGCGAACCGCCGCGATTGACGCACTCGGTCGATTCCGGGATCCGCGTGCCGTCCAGGTGTTGATCGTGGCTTATCAGAAGGCTGAGGGAATTCCCGGTGGAACGGTGCTTTCGGCGGCCGAACCCGGTGTGGAACCGGCTGGTCTGTTGGATCCGAAAGGTGTCAACGACTTGCTCGGACTGACCGGCCCCATCGGCTTCCAACCCGAATTGACCACGACCATCCGCCAGTGCGCCGTGACGGCACTGTCCCAGTCGAACAGTCCGGAAGCGGTCGCGTTTTTGGCAAAGGTTGCCGTGGGTGAAGGCAAATCCACCTCGGATAAGTTCGATGATCGAGAAGTCCGCGTTGCGGCCGTGCGCGGTCTCGGCCAAATGCGGCAAAAGCCGGCGGTGGTCGCTCTTTCACAAGTGTTGCAAGCGGAAACGGGCAAAGATGTGGTGCTCGCCAGTCGGGCCCACGAAGGCTTGGTCGAACTGACCGGGAAGAATCTCCCGGCCGATCCGGCCAAGTGGAACAACGTCGTACAATCCGATTTCCAGGTGTCGTCCGGCCCGAGTTGGGTCGAGAAAAACCTGACCCGTTGATTACTGCTTCAGTCCTAAATCTTTCAACTGGCGGGCTTCGACAACGGCCGGGGCACCGGTCATCAAGTCGCGAGCTTGCTTGTTCTTCGGGAAGGCGATGACGTCGCGGATGTTCGTCGTCCCCGCCAGCATCATGCACCAGCGGTCGAGGCCCAAAGCAATGCCGCCGTGGGGCGGGGCACCGCTGGCGAGCGCGTCGAGCAAGAATCCGAAGCGGGCCTTGGCTTCGTCCGCCTCCATGCCGAGCATTTTGAAGACACGGGCTTGGACATCTTGGCGGTGAATTCGGATACTCCCGCCTCCGACTTCGTAGCCGTTGAGCACCAAGTCGTACGCTTTCGCGCGGGCCTTTCCCGGTTCCGATTCGAGCGTGTCGAGGTCGGTGTCCATCGGCGCCGTGAACGGGTGGTGGATCGCCACGTGCCGCTTCTCGGTGGGGTCATAAGCGAACATCGGGAAGTCGAGCACCCAGAGAAAATTGAAGTGGTCGGCTCGCAACACGAACGGCTTGGCGGCTCGCTTCTCTTTCTTCGCCGCCGTGGCTTCTGCTTTGTCGTGCTCGGCTTTTTCGTCCCACCAGTTGCGGAAGAGCTTCAGACTCGCCCCGAGGTGACTGCGGATCGCGCCGAGGGCATCGCAGACGATCGCTTCGGTGTCGGCGACGAACAGCAGTAAGTCGTTCGATTCGACGCCGAGGCGTTCCTTCAGTTTCGCCTTTACAGCGTCGGGAAAGAACTTCTCGATGGTACCGGTGAACTTGTCGCCTTCGTACTTCATGCTGGCGACGCCCTTCGCCTTGAACGTCTCGGCGACCTTGGCGATTTCCCCGCCCGGCTTCAACTGGGTGTTGCTGTACCTGTCGGCCACGCCCTTGACGTTGATGGCCCGCACCACCGCTCCGGCGGCAATCGCGTTCTTGAAGACACCAAAGTCGGACTCGGCAGCAATGTCTGAAACGTCCACGATTTCGAGGCGGAAGCGCAGGTCGGGCTTATCGCTGCCGTACTTCAGCATCGCTTCGGCGTAGCCCAAGCGCAGGAACTTGGTGGGGATCGTCAGCCCCAAAACTTTGTCGAAGACTTCGACGGCGAGAGTCTCCATCAGTTCCAAAATGTCCTCGCGTTCGACGAACGACATCTCGACGTCGAGTTGGGTGAACTCGGGCTGGCGGTCGGAGCGCAAATCTTCGTCACGCAGGCACCGGGCGATTTGGAAGTAGCGGTCGTACCCCGAGACCATGAGGAGCTGCTTGTACAACTGCGGCGATTGCGGCAGCGCGAAGAATTCACCGTGGTAGATGCGGCTCGGCACCAAGTAGTCGCGGGCGCCTTCCGGCGTGCTCAAACCGAGCAGCGGCGTCTCGACTTCGAGGAAGCTCCGGGCGTCGAAGAAGTCACGGATGACTTTGCATAGGCGGTGGCGGAGGACGAGGACTTTTTGCAGCGAACGCCGGCGCAAATCGAGGTAGCGGTATTGCAAGCGCAGCTCTTCGTTGGCCAAGTCTTCGTCGATGAACTCGGTGACGCTGAACGGCATCGACGGGCAGTCGTTGAGGACGGTCAGCGAATGGGCTTGCAGTTCGATCTGCCCGGTGGCGATGTCGGCGCGTTCTTTGCCGGCAATGCGGTTGCGAACCAGCCCGGTGATGCTGACGCAGTACTCGCGGCCGAGTTTGTTGGCCGCCGCAAACAGGTCGGCTTGATCCGCTTCGAACACGACTTGCGTAAGTCCGTAGCGGTCGCGCAGGTCGATGAAGACTTGGTTGCCGAAGTTGCGAGTCGTGAGAACCCAGCCGTTGAGGGTGACGGTCTGCCCGAGGTTCGCCTCGCGGAGGTCGCCACAGGTTTGGGTCCGTTGCCAAGCGCTCATCGAAAACTCCACCGGTACGGTTCAAATGATTGAAGTGTAGATTGTAGTGATGGCGAGCCGTGCTCCGTGAGGAGCCGGGTTAGTCCGATGCGCGAGCATAGGAACGCTATTCCTCTTTGATGCTGCCCTTCGACCACATTCGGGAAATCCAAATTGTACTGCCGATGCTCGCGCATCGGTTTAACCCGATTCACCCGGCTCCTCACGGAGCACGGCTCGCCGTTCGCGGTTCCTCTAGCGGTACTTCCGGATAAACTGATTGGAGAGTTCACCGCACGGAGTCTCCCGATGAACGAGCCAGCTAGCCTGACCGAGTACGGTGCCGCCATCGACGCCAGTAGCATGGTGGCGCCAGCCGACACGGCCGAGTTTGAACTGGAGCCGGATCACCCCGGCCTCGGCGATGCGGCGTACATCGCCCGCCGTCAATTTTTATTCGACATCACCCGGCACCATCGTTTGACTCGTCAACCACCGCCACTGATTGATTACACCGCTGACGAAACCAAGATTTGGCGCGAGATCTCGCCCCAACTCGATGAACTGCACGTGAAGCATGCCAGTGAAATCTACCTGAAGGCGAAACGGACACTGGCGATCACCGCCGATGAGATTCCGCAGTTGCGCACGCTGGGCGAGCGAGTGAGGCGTGAAACGAATATGCACCTCGTCCCGGCCGAAGGTGCCTTGCCGTACCGAATCTTTTACGAGTCGATTGCGGAGCGTGGTTTTCCCGTCACACAGTTTCTGCGGCATGGCTCGCATCCGGAATTCACGCCTGAACCAGACATGATCCACGATTGTCTCGGGCACGTTCCGCCGCTGATGAATCGCGATTACGCCGAGCTGCTCACACTGATTGGGAAAGCCGCCGCGACAACTCCCCATGGCGAGCATGTGCTGCTGCTGAAGCGGTTCAGTTGGTTCAGTATCGAATTCGGCTTGATCGAAGAGCACGGCGACGTGAAGGTCTTCGGGGCAGGGATTTTGTCGAGTTTCGGCGAGATCCCGCACTCGCTGTTCGGAACGTCCGCCCGCCGTCGGCCGTTCGTCACCGACGATGTGATCCGGCAAGACTACGACCCGTCGCACATGCAAACCGAGTTCTTCATCGCACCGAGTTTCGCATTTTTACGGAGCGAATTGGAGCAATTGGTCGGGCGACTGGGGATTTTCAATTCCGGTGCGGATTTGTCGTCTGCAACGGCTTCCGTACCCTGATTGCAAGTCACTCTCGCCGGCCCGGTCAAGGAATTTCCGATGGGTTTCAAATGCGGTATCGTGGGTCTGCCGAACGTCGGCAAATCGACCCTCTTCAATGCGTTGCTCTCGACGATGCAGGCCCAGGCCGCGAACTATCCCTTCTGCACCATCGAGCCGAACGTCGGCCGCGTCGGCGTGCCGGACGAGCGGTTGCAGAAGCTCGCGGCCATCGCCGGTTCGGCGACCATCATCCCGACCCAACTGGAATTCGTGGACATCGCCGGCCTCGTCAAAGGGGCGAGCAAAAACGAAGGGATGGGGAATAAGTTCCTGTCGCACATCCGCGAGGTCGACGCGATCCTGTATGTGTTGCGTTGCTTTGACGACGGCGACATCATCATCCACGGCGACAACGGCGTCGATCCGTTGCGGGACGCGGAGATCGTCGAGACGGAGCTGCTCATCGCCGATTTGGAAAGCTCGGAAAAGCGACTGAACACGCTGCAGAAGAAGGGGAAGATGGGCGACATCGAAGCCGCCGAACAAGCGGTGATCTTGGAGCGGGCGTTCAAGCTCCTCTCGGATGGCAAGCCGGCGCGTGGCGCCGAAGTCCGCGACGCCCGCGAAAAGAAGATCCTCGATGCGCTCCAACTTTTGACGACCAAGCCGATCCTGTTTGTTTGCAACGTCGACGAGGCCAGTGCCGCGACGGGGAATGCCTATTCCAAGAGTGTCGAAGAGATGGCCGCCAAGCGCGGGGCCACTTCGGTGGTGATCTCGGCCCGCATCGAACAGGAGATTTCGATGCTCGGCACCGACGAAGAAAAGCAAGAGTTCCTCAGCTCGCTCGGCCTCGCGGAAACGGGTCTCTCCCGCATCGTGAAGGCGGGCTACGAACTCCTCGAACTCGTCACCTATTTCACCGTCGGCCCGAAAGAAACCCGCGCTTGGACGATCACAGCGGGGACGTTGGCCCCCGCGGCCGCCGGGGTGATCCACAGCGATTTCGAGCAGGGATTCATTCGGGCGGAAACGGTCGCCTACGACGATTACCTCGTTGGCGAGGGGGAACAGGGGGCGAAGAAGGCCGGCAAATTCCGCTTGGAAGGCAAAGAGTACGCGGTGCAAGATGGCGATGTGCTGCACTTCCGCTTCAGCAATTGAACTCGGCTTGTTGCCACATCTTCCGCACGCTATCTCGTTGAGTATGCGGAAGACAGTTTCACTCCTGATCGCTTTATCCATTGGGTTGCTAGCCGGGTGCAGCAATGCCCCGATTGCGGGGACGATGGACACCATTTTTCCGAGCAAATTGAGTCGCAGACCAAACCGGCCACTGCGCGACAATTTGGACATTGACCGAGATCCACTGCCGACACCAGATTTGAACTTTCGAGAGCGCGAAAAGGATCGGGAAGAATCCTTGCCGCCACCGAGTCGGGTCGGTGGATTGCGGAGTCAACCGCGCTCGGAACCGGAGCAGCCGCTGCGTGGCGATCCGTTTCGTGCTCGTACGGCCGATCCTGGCGAAGCCTTGCCACCGCCATTGCCGGTTCCCGGACTTCTTGACCCGATTGGCCCCGGCCGGAATTAACGGCCGTACAGCTCACCAATGTGTGCGGCTTGCTCGCGTTCCCGTAACCACGCGGCGACTTCCCTCGTTTCGGCGGCAATCGCTTCCACTTGTTTGCGTTCCTCGCGGACTGCAGTGGCCACGGCATCGGGGATCGGCAAAAACACTTGCTCGAATTCAGTCTGAAGTCTAAGCCCAAGACGGGAACGAAAATCGTCGCGAATCGACGCCCAGCGGACGGGTAACGCCACTGTGATGATGACGTGGAACACAATGAGCACGCCGAGTGTCAGGTAGAGTGGCAGCAGCAAAAGTACGAGACTAGGGACGACGCCTTCGACGAACACTTGGTACAACACCAAGCCAATCGAACCGAGTAATGTCACCGTGGGGACGCTATTCGCCAGCCAGGTGATGCCACCGCGGACGAGCCGCCGCCAGCCGGTCGGTTTGGTCACTTCCTGTTCCACTTGCCCGAGTGCATCCACCAACCCGCGTGTGTAGCGTTCTTCCCACTGCAACCGGGTAGCTTCCGTGGTTTGATCGTTCAGCAAGTTGAGCGGCATCCCCTTCTGATCGGCTTCCACCAGCAGTTTGTTCGACAGTGCCGACAACCGTTGTGTGAGCACTCGTTCGGCGGCCGTGCGTGAACACGATTGGACGAATTCGGTGAGGTTCCAATCGTCCGGGGTACTGATCGCCCCGCTCAATTTCGGGGTGAACGGCAAGCGATCTTTGAGCGACGTGCTGAAGTAGCGGAACTTCGTGGTGACACGTAAGTACCCGGCCATGAGTCCCCAGAACCGCTGCTGCCCCTGCACGCTGAAATGGTGTTCCACTTCTTGTTGGTACGGTTCGAGGGTACTCACCAGGACCTCGGCCTGCTGCTCGGCTTCGGTGGTCAACACCGCTTCCCAAGTGGTGCGAACGCGTGCAGCTTGAACCGACAAATCGGGTGGTTTTACCGACTCGATGACACGCTCGGATTGCTCGACAAGTTGACTGACTCCACGCGACTTCACTGCTTCGATTTCCAACCGCGATAGCCCCGCTTCGAGCCAGTTGCGCAGCTCGCGGAATTGCTCCCCCTCGGGCAGATCTGCGGGGACATCCTGCCCGGCCTTCTCGGCGTCAATCCAGAGCTGGGCGGTGGTGCGAAACAGCTTGGGATTCTCGAATCCCTCCGCATTTAAGTCCTTCAGCAAGTCTTCATCGGGGCGCAGGCCGACCCCGGCATCCAGGCACCGATCCCACTTGTTCAACACAAACGCGAACGCCCGACGCTTCCGTTGTTCCTTGAACAAATCCCAACCAATTTGATCGTGGTACTTTTCCTGCGAGCCGACGTACAACACGACGTCGGCGACCGGTAGGAGTTCCTTCAACTTTTCGCGGTTGATGAGGTCGTTACTGTCGAGGTCGGGGGTATCGACGATCACTTTTTGGAGGAGCGCTTCGCGGTCGTGTTGGGCGAAGCGACAGAGTCGCAACGCGGGGTCGAGTCGCTCGGATTTTACACTTTGGTGGAAGTAGACAACGGGGTCGCGGGTGGTCGGTCGGGTGAACGAAGCCTGGGCGACCGGTGCCCCGGCCAGTGCATTCAGCAGCGACGATTTGCCGACGCCCGTGCCACCCATCAGCATGATCACCAGTAACGGTCGGTCGACGTCGAGCGAACTGCTTTTGCGGTGGTAGTCGTCCGCCAGTCCTTCGATTTCAGCCCGTTGAACGAGGGTCACCGGGTACCGCCGGCGGGCGTCGAGCCACTGGCGCAACTGACGCTCCAACCCTTTGAGCAGTGGGGCGAGCGTGCGGAGGAACGGCTCGGCGGTCGGTTCGCTCATGGTTGCGGTACAGCGGCTGGGGGCAGGGAAGTTAGAGCAGGTGCTGGGCGAGCAAGTCCTGAGAGTTCACGGATGGCATCGGGCACTCGCCGTAACACGAGTTGCAGTTTTTCGAGCGAGCTGCCACCGGATGAAGGCCAGTCGCCGAGCCATGTTGCCACGGGGCCGGTGAGTTGTTCACTGAGCAAGCTTTCGCGTTTCGCACGGAGCTTGTTGCGACCCCGATCCACGGCGAATTTCACGAGCAGTTCCACGAGTTGCCGGGTGATGGAGACCGCCGGGAGAATCAGCAGCAACGCCCAACCCGGTGGCCAGGTGAAGACGATCACGGCGACGACCGCGGCGAGATCGAGTGCGACCGTGCCGACCCGTAAACCGCTGAGCAAGATCGGCGAATTCGTCAATCGTTCAGGCACAGCCCGCGCGGCTTGGTCGAGTTCGTCCGTCTCTTTCAACTCGAACGTGTGGTAATTCTTGGCGAACAGATCGTTGGCCTGGGCCTTCAAACCGGCGTCGAAGCCGTGCGTCACTTGCTTCCACAACGTGTTGGTACCGGAGCGACGCAACGCTTCGGCTTGGAGCGCATCGAGCCACGATACCATCGCGGAACTACAGACGGTCTGCTCGGACAAATTTAGAGATGCGGGTCGTGTCAACGTCTTACCGAGGAATTCCCGGGCGTACTTGTACGGTAGTCGCAGCAGCGCCAATCCGGAGCTGACGACCTTGCCAGGCCCCGGCAATTCGAGCATTTCTTGCACTTGCTCGGTGGTGCGGTCGAAGCGTCGGAACGCTTCGCCCGACAAATACTCGCGGCGGTAACGCTCCTCGAATTGGCTCCGGCCGACGTTGACGGTGGCACGCCAGTCGTCGAATTCCGTCAGGTCGCGTCGGGCCACGTCGAGCAATCCGTTGCCGGCTGATTCCAAATATTTCACGGCGTTCGTCAGCGTGCGTTGGCGGGCGATTTCCGGACTCGGGCAGAGGGCCAGAATCTGATTCAGCAGGCCGACGCGGTACTTGGCACCAAGTCCGGCCAGGTCTTTGCGGACGTCGTCCGCGAGCCAAGGGATGGCCATCACGGGCACGGCAGGGATCTCGCCGACGGACACCGGAAGTTGGCCGATGATCTTGGCCCGGAAGTCGGCGATCATCGCCTCTTCGTTGACTTCGCGGACTTTGGTGAGGCAACAGACGACCGCTTTACCCGCTTGGATCATCAGGTGCAAAAACTGCGTCGGCACGATGTCGTTGTAGCGTTCGTCCGAGGCCACGTAGACGACGATATCAGCGAGGGCGACCACTTCCATGAGCCTGGAAACGTAGCCGGCCGAGGCCCAGGTCGTCATGTCCGGGCAGTCCCAAATCACCACGTCGGCCAGGGGATCGCCTACGCTGGTGGGGATCCGTTTCACTTGGTACACATCTTCGTCGAGGTTCGCCGGTTTCTCGTCGGACAGCCGCTGCAATGGCCCCAGGAAGCCCAAATGGCTCGGCCACGCCCCGCCGAGGGTGGCGGGGAGGAACGCAGTCGGGTGCCGGGTGAATCCCGCTTGCGGGTTGGCATCGGCGACCACGCTCCCCGCGAGGAAATTGACGACGGTACTTTTGCCCGCCCCGGCACCGCCGACGACGGCCACGAAGAGCGGTTTGGCAGGTTGGCCGTCCACGGCGGGGCCGATGACGTTGCGGGTGAGGGCACCGGCTAACCGCAGGTGGGCCGCATGTTCGGTGAGTTCGGGGTGCTTGCGGCAATGCTCTTCGAGCCAGCCCAAATCCTCGGCCAGTTGGCGGGCGGTCGCACGGTGGGTTTGCGGTTCCATCGAAGCCACTTTCAAGAGCGGAAGGCCGGGCGGAACTCGGTGTTCGGTCGGCGATCCAGATGGAACGAATCGGCATACTGCGGCAGACTTCGACCCGTCATGTGACCGACGACCAACTGGGCCGTGCCCAGGGACAGTTGAATCCCGGCCCGCCCATGGCCCACCGCGGCAAACACATTGGCCTGACCCGGCACCGGGCCGATGGACGGCAGACCATCCACCGATGTTGGACGCAGCCCCGCCCATGCTGTTTCGACGACCGCGTCGGCCAGTGCAGGAATCCAATCCCGGGCGAATCGCTGCAACTCTCCTTGGCCGGCGGGGGTGGTGGCTCTCACGAATCCGGCTTCGGGTTCCTCGGTGCTGCCCACCAAGATTCGACCGTCCCCCCGCGGAACAAGATACCGCTTTCCATCCAAGATGACTCGGGAAACGAGCGGGAACTCGGGGTGATAGAGCACAATTTGCCCGCGCACCGGGTGAATTCCTAATTGGCAGCCCAACGGTTGAAGCCATTCCTCGGCCCAAGCTCCGTTGGCCACCAGGTACGACCCCGCTTCGTGGAGTCGACCGGTGGAATCGAAAACACCCACCACATGACCCGCAACAAGTTTCCAATTCTTCAGATGACAACCGGTGATGAAGTTGACTCGTTCGGCTTGGCACGCCGCTATTAAAGCTTGCAGATGCCACGGGTTGCGGACTTGGGCGAATCCGGGAAGGTGGTACACCTTTGCACTGTCTCCGTGACCATGTCGAACTGAAAAGTAAAGTCGCGGTTCCAAGTTTCGCAACGCGGTCGCGTCGATTCGTTCGTACACGATTCCTTCGGCATCCCACAGGGGCAGAGCGTAGGCCGCGTCGGCGTGGAGAACTTCGATCCCACCACAGACTCGGTAGCCGTTGTCGATTCTTGTCTGTTCCTCGAGTTCCTCGGAAAAACTGGCGAAGCCGGCGACGCTGTTGGCTCGCAACGCATCGATGGGGGTGCTGGCCCCAGAAAGTTTGTGGAACGGGGGAAGTATTCCTGCCCCGGCCCAAGACGCTTCGCGACCGAGTTCCTGACGGTCGATCAGTTGCACTCGTAGTCCGGCTTTCGCCATCAAATAGGCGGACGTGAGGCCGATAATGCCACCACCGAGAATCAGAACGTCGGGATGCTTCGCCATTCGAGAAGTTATAGGAATTGGGAGTCTTTAAGACCCAGAGGCATGCGGATCACACGGATGATACTCAGGATGAAGAGGATCGGAGAGAAATCAATCTTTTTCTGATCCTCGACATCCTGTTTTTTCCGCGTCATCCGCTCTCCTCTTCATCCGGACTTGGCGACATCGTTATTGAAAAAACCTCCAAGAATTGTTGCTAGTTGCGACCAGGCTCTGCTGGTCTGGAAGGAGCGGAGGGGCGGTCCCTTTGCGAAATTCGGAAGTGTCGTCTTGCGGGTGCGAGTCCCGCCCGATTACCGCCGAGCCCGGCGGGTCGGCAGTCAGCCTGGCAGCCGCGTCGGTCACGACGCGGTTGAAGCGGAGGCAGACGAGCAAGTGGGCCGTGGGATTGAGCCTCGAAAAGTTTCTTGTCCCGGCGTGCCGAGAGGGTTGGCAACCTCGAAGGCCATGATCGGCGTCGCGTCATCGGGCGAGCGGCGTCGATACCCGGCGGGGTCGCAGACCACGGCACGGTTGCAAATGGACGGCCCAGGATGCCCCCACGACCGGTTCAGAAAAGCATCGTTCTTGGGAGGTCGCTTGTCGCGAGGGAATCCCGAGCGACGGGCGAAGCGACGAGGGAGTCGGAGGGCCGCCTAGGAGCGTGGATCCCCGGTAACGGTCGGTCACCCGGAGCGGGGGGAGCCAAGGCGGCCTACGAGGTGACGAACTTTTGGAGGGAACCAGGAGTCAAGCGTGGACT
>JANXWE010000161.1 GCA_025351325.1 Fimbriiglobus sp. | reverse complement strand
TCCGTCGAGCGCGTTCGCCGTTGCGCATTCCGCGCTCGACGGACGTCTCGCGGCTAATGCCTTTATTTGAAGTAATCAACGGTGTCTTTCATGGCCCGTTCGACCATGGGCACCTTCACGTCGCTCACCAATTCCGCGACGACCGACGCTGGTGTCTTCTTGCGCAGGCGGCTTTCGGGTCGCAAAATCAACCGGTGGGCGAGTACCGGCTGGGCCATCCGTTTCACGTCGTCTGGGATCACGAAATCGCGTCCGGCAATCCCCGCCAAGGCCTGGGCGGTGCGGTAGAGGGCGATGGATGCACGAGGGCTACCGCCGAGCAAAATGTCCTCGTGTTCCCGACTGCTGTGAACGATTTCCAGAATGTACTTCTTCAATTTATCGTCGAGGTGGATGTCGCGCACAGCATCTTGGGCAGCGATGATATCTGCCGCGGGAACCACCGGGTTGAGGTCGTCAATCGGGTGCCCTTTCTGCAACCGCGTGAGCATTTTGGATTCTTCCTCGAAGCTCGGGTAGCCCAGACTGAGCCGAACGAGGAAGCGGTCGAGCTGGGCCTCCGGTAGTGGGAAAGTCCCCTCTTGATCGACCGGGTTCTGCGTGGCGATCACCAGAAACGGCGGCTTCAATACGTAGGTCTGACCATCCACGGTGACGCGCCGCTCGGCCATCGCTTCGAGCAGCGCGGCTTGGGTTCGCGGGGTCGCCCGGTTGATTTCATCGACGAGCAATGTCTGCGCGAAGAGCGGGCCGGCTCGGAATTCAAACTCGGTCGTCTTCTGGTTGAAAATGGAAACGCCGGTGACATCGGTTGGCAGCAAGTCGGGGGTGCATTGCAACCGCTTGAAGGTGCAGCCGACACTGCGTGACATGGCGCGGGCGAACATGGTCTTCGCCACACCGGGCACGTCTTCGAGCAGGATGTGTCCTTCGCACAGGTACGCCGCCATGGCGAGGGCCAATTGCGGGCGCTTGCCGATGATGACCTTTTCCATGTTGGCGATGACTTTCGCCGTCAAATCCGCCACGTCTGCGGCCATGCCGAACATCTCCGAGTGTACTGAGGTGTGCCGATAGGATACCGGAAATCAGCGGGCGGTATTGAGCACTTGTAGAAATGCTTGAGCCACGGCCGCCGGTTCTTCGGCACGGGCGATGGCCGCACTCACGGCGATGCGTCGTCCCCCGGCTGATACAACCTCGCGGACATTGCCGAGCGTGATGCCCCCAAGCACAAAGGTGGGCCAAGCGGTTTCCGCAGAAACTTGGCGAACAAATTCTAGACCGGGAAACTCGCCAAACTCTTTGGTGCTGGAAGGAAACGTCGGGCCGACGCCGAGGTAATCGGCTCCGTCCAAAATGGCCTCGCGGACTTGGGCGAGGTTGTGAGTACTGACACCAATGAGCGAGTCCGGCCCGAGAATCTTTCGAGCGGCGGCGACGGAAAGATCGTCTTGACCTAGATGGACACCATCGGCTTCGACTAGCTTCGCCAAGTCGAGGCGGTCGTTCACAATGAAGAGTGCCCCGGCTTGGCGCGTCCAGTTGCGCATCCGCCGGGCGCGGTCGAGCCGTTCCCGATCCGTCAGGTTCTTTTCGCGCATTTGAAAGATGGTGGCCCCACCCGATGCCGCTTCGGCAATCGTCCAATCGAGCGCCGCCTCGCACTGAGAGCCGGTGAGCAAGACATACAATTTGGCTTCTTGTAGCCGTTCGAGGGTCGACCCACCCCGGACAAGAATTCGTTCCAAGGTGTAGGTTTCGTAGCGAATCGCTTCAACCGCCTTGGCGAACGGCACCGAGATCACTTTCCCGAATTCTTCCAAACTCCGCAGGCATTCTTGCAGCCGCTTCACATTGGCCGTGGCAACTTTAGCCGCCGATGGACGTTCGTATTCCCCGAGGCCGCTCAACTCGGTGCCGACGTCTTGGCGGGTGTCGCGAGCACTCAGGAGTAGATGCGGGGGCAACGCCGAACTCGCGTCCACGAGTTTGTGACGGAGCTGCTTGAACTGCCCGGTCAAGAATGCATCGTCCAATACGAAGCGGGCGTAATCGTCGAGAACTCGGAGGCTTTCGCGGGCGCGGTTCAAATTCACATCGACGATTCGTGCCGCCTCCGTGACCTCGGCCGAATCGGTCATCACAAAAACGTCGCCCTCCAAACTCACCTCTTCGGTGGAGAATTGATCCGAGCGGAGAGCATTTTGAATCGCAGTCATCTCCAGCCCCAATTCGGCGAGGCGAGCTTGGAACGAATCATCTGCCGCGATGGTGGCGAGTAGCAGAAAATCGGTGGTGAGTGTCGATTCCCCGCGCAGGGCAATCGCGGAATCGCGTGCTTTGGTGAAAAGCGTGTTTGCATCCGGTGCCACCGGAGATGAAGCCGCTTCCGCGGCGATCTCGGCGAGAATCCGCTCAAGATCCAACCCGAATTTGCCGACAAGCTCTGCCGGTCGGCCCCATTCTTCTTGTAACAATCCGAGGAACCAATCGGCCAAACGGACGACGTCTTCGCGCGTTGCGGCGAGTTCTTGAGCCGAGGCGAGGGCGCGTTCGACGGCGGGGCTGGATTCGGACATCGGCACGTTCCTCGGGGGCTGAATGTTGTTTTAGGAGGTTCCGTTCCCGGCAACCGCTACAACCGAGCGCAGTCCAGAAATCGTCCTTTGCGAATACTCGAAGCCGTTCCAGCGGTCGCCCGAAATGCGACGATATCCTTGCACGGGCTACGGCCCTTCCGCGTGGCGTAGGATGCGCTGCGAGTCGGCAAAGGATTGGTCGCCATGATTGTTACTCGCAGGCTCGTCGTGTGCGCCTTGGCGTTGAGCTGCCATGAGATTAGTAAAGCGTCCGATCCGTTGATCCCAGCATTCCCGCAAGCCGTACCGACGGTCAAGGAATTGATTCGGCGCCAGCCCGACAAGCCCGAAGCCGATAAGCCCACTTGGAAAAAATGGGTGCCGCCGGGCAAGTCGCTGGAACTGAGGGAGTGCTTGGAGATCGGCCAAGCGAATCAACCGACCGTGAAGGCGGCGAAGGCGAGTCTGGCCTCCGGCGAACGGGGTTACTTGGCCCTGCAAAATTTTTCGCGGGCCGTGGAGTTGCTCAGTGCGGATTTGCCCGTGCGGCGGCTGCAGGCCCAGCGGGGCATCGTCGCGGCGAGTTCCGAAGTTTTGAAAGCCCAACACGAGGTGACGTACGACGTCACCCGGATGTTTTTCACCTACGTCTACGCGACCCAACAAGAGCAAACTGCTCAAGAAATCATCGAGCAGATGGAGACGTTCTACCGGGTCGCCGAGGACATCCTCAAAGCGGGCGTGATCGATCCGAAAGTGAAGATCAACAACTTCACTCTCTATGCCCTCGACGATGCGATCGGTGAGATCCGACGCCTCCGCGAAAAGGCCAGCCTCGGCCGCAAACAGTCACTTGCCGCACTCAAAGAAGCCATGGGGGTCGGCCAAGATTTCGAACTCGTACCAGCCACCAAAGAATTGCCGCTGATGGCTGGGAATGTGACGCTCGCGGAAGTGACTCAGATGGCAGTGGCTCGTCGAACCGAGCTGGTGCAGGCTGCGGTGGTTCTCGATGTCACACGGCTGGAAGTCTGTGCCCAGGCGCGGTTGAACCACCGCAAAACGGTACAAACCTTCGCTGCAGGTAGCGATTTGCATTCGCGGATTTTACCGACACCGCTCCGAAACGGAGAGTATCGCCCAGGGCCAGTCGCGCCGGAAATGCCGACAATCTTGGCCGGGAGCCGAGATGAACGGGTCGGACGGGCGTTGGCGTTGTGTGATCGGCAAGAAGCGGTTTACGAGAAAGTTTTGGGGCTGGTGAGACTCGAAGCGGAGTATGCATTCTTGCAGTGGCAATCGACCGCCGAACGGGTTCGCGATGCCAAGATTCGCTACGACCGGGGCTTGAAGGTACTCGAAGAATCGCGGGCGGCCGCTGCGGCTAGGCAAGACCCCGAACTTCTGGTAAAGAACGAAGCCCTCGCCGGGAAAGCCCAAGCCGAATACTTGGAGGCGGTGCAGCGGCTGATCGAAGCACTCATCAATTTGGAACGGGTGACGGGCGGCGGAGTGCGGCCCGATTTTCCGGGGCGGTAGGAACCATTCGGGACACTCCGCAGCCGGTTCGCGGTTCGCGGCAACAGCCCGAAATTCGGGCAGGGAGCTTTGAATGCAGGTCGCCCCATCGGTTCGCTTTCCACTGGCGGTACTCTTGGTACTGGGTGCCACTGCGGTCGCCCATGCTGAAGATAAACCCGCCGTCGATCTGAAAATGGGCATGCTCCAGGGCATGTTCCGTGATGTTCAACCGGCCATGGTGCAGGCTCTTTCCAAGCCCTTTCGCGAGCTGGTTTACAAACAGACCGGCTTCACCGGCGATGTCGACCTCTGCCCGGACGCGTTGACGCTGATCGAAAAACTGAAGGACAAAAAGCTCCAAATCGGCGTCTTCCACGGCCACGAGTTCGCCTGGGCCCAAAAGCAGTGCCCCGATCTGGTTCCGATCGTGGTAACGATTCCACCGGGCGGCAAAGCTCAATCGATGATTGTCGTGAATCTGGATTGCAAGGCGAAAACCGTGGCCGAACTCGTCGATGATCCGGTCACCATGCCGCGTGGAGCCAAAGCGTATTCGCTGCTGTTCTTGGACAAGTGCCACGCCGGACTCGGCAAATCCGTCGCCAAGCCGATCACCAAAAAGAGCATGAACACGGAAGACCTGTTGAACGCCGTGGTTCTTGGCGAAGTCACGGCCGCCTTGGTCGATGCTTCGACCCTCGACGGATATCAGACGCTCCAACCGGGTGCATTCAAACAGCTCAAGATCTTGGCGAAGTCCGACATGTTCCCGCCGGCCGTCGTGGCGTACCGCAAAGGGAGCATCAGCGAGGACGACGCCGAAAAAATTCGTAAAGGACTCACCTCGGCGAATCAAACCGCGTCCGGAAAACTACTGATGACGCTCTGGAACTTGAAGGGACTCGAAGAGCCGCCCGCCGATTACCAACAGAAACTGGATGCGATTTTGAAGGCGTACCCCTGCCCCGAAATCAAGTGAATCTGCTCAGTCTCCGCGTTCGTTTGACTGTTTCAAAATCTAAAAAAACACCCCCGCAACTGCGGGGGTGTTGTCGTTTTGGATCATTGTGACCCAGAAAAATGCACCCGACAGGAGTTGAACCTGTAACCTTCTGCGCCGGAGGCAGACGCTCTATCCAATTGAGCTACGGGTGCGGAGTCTGCTAGAATAATACTCTGCGGCGTCCCGCAAACAAGAGAACAATCCGAGCGACGGGTTCACGGGTGGAGAAACATTGTGGCGAAGCGCAGCGCGAAGGTCGACGATCACCAGCCCAGTTTGTTCGAAGAAGCCGGCGAATCGGCTGCGATTCCCGAAGTACCTTCGGCGAATCTGCCAGCGAACTTTCCGGCAAGTTGGGCCGCAGCCATCGGCACCGAGTTCGACAAACCCTACTTCGCCAAACTCCGACAATTCATTGTGGACGAACGCAAAGCCTTCGATGTCTTGCCACCGGCAGCCGATGTGTTCAACGCTTTCCGAGCCACGCCACTCGATACCGTCCGCGTGGTGATTCTGGGCCAAGATCCGTACCCGACGCCGGGGCATGCTCACGGGTTGTGCTTCTCAGTGCGACCGAAAGTGGGCATTCCCGCCTCGTTGAGAAATATCTACCGGGAACTACACGACGATCTCGGCATCCCCCCTGCATCGCACGGCTACTTGGAAAGCTGGGCCACACAAGGGGTGCTCCTGCTCAACCCCGTCCTCACCGTTCGCGCGGGCGCGCGGGACAGCCACAAGGGCAAGGGTTGGGAGGCGTTCACCGACGCCGTGGTCGCGGCGGTCAACGCGTTACCGAGACGAGTCGTCTTCGTGCTCTGGGGAAACGGCGCCAAGAAAAAGGCGGCGGGAGTCGACGAGAAAAAGCACACCGTGATTCGAGGAATTCACCCGTCGCCGATGTCGGCCGAGACGGGTTTCTTCGGCAGCAAACCGTTCAGCAAAGTGAATGCGGCGTTGGAAGCGAGCGGACAAGCCCCCATCGATTGGCGACTGCCCGCATCGGTGGGTAACTAGTGGTCATTCTTCTGACCCGGAATTTCGATTGGCTGCGGCGTCTTCTGGGTCACTCGGTGAACGGCATGACTTCCAGAGACGTCGAGTTTCTCGAAATCGATAGCATCCCCAGTCCACTTCTTCCAGATTTCCTTCTGGTCTTTCGTCAGCATCGCTTCGATCTTTTCAAAGCCTCCACTACCACCGACCGCATCCGGTGAGAATACAAAGCCACCTCCACCTTGGACGACCACGTTCTCTTGAATGAAGCTTTTTCCCAACACACCCATCAGATCGCTCAATTGTTTCTTCTGCTCGTCGGTAAACCGAAGCATGCCCTGTATTTTTGCTTCGGCGAACGTTTCAGCCCAACGGGTTTGCAGATCAATCTGGGCAAACCGGATGACTTGAGACGGTTTGAGTAGCTTCTCGCCCAACGACTTTATGGCTTTAATATCCGCAAGCTGCTGCTGCTCCAACTTGGTCTTGTACTGTTGTATTAGATGCTCATGAACTGCCTTGGGAGTACCGACCGGCAATGCCTTCATTCGTGCATGGAACTGAATCCGGTCGTCACGCTGAGCATCATTGATACTGTCGAAAAGATCCTCGATGGCCACCCGCTGTTCCGGTGTGCATTTCAGTTCCTTTAACACCTTGCGATTTCGAAGCATCGGTACGGCCGGCAATGGCAGTTCCGGCTTCGATTCTTTCTTCACTTCTGGTACCGGAGCCGCGATGGTTCTCAGTTCATTCTCGCCCGTGAGACCAACCCAACCGAACCCGAGAACCCCGGTCGCCAGTGCCAGAGTGGCCAAAACCTTCGCAGTCATTCGCATCGCCATCTCCTTGGTCGTTTGTGAAACCAGTGTCGCCACCACCATTGGAACTGCCCGATCCATCAGGCCCGTTTCCACGAACACGCGGGCCAGCTCGGCGGTCACATCCGCCGCCCGCGCCGGCACAACCGACGTTGTGAACAATCCCACCAGACCCACGGCGGGTGCCACCACCCCGCGTGCCCGCAGTCGCCTGGCCAACTGCTTGCGACCCCGATAGAGTCGGGTCGATAAGGTGCCTTCGTTCCACCCCAATCGGCTCGCCGCGTCCGCCCGGCTCAGTCCTTCCAGATCGCACACAACCACGGCCAACCGGTGATTCTCCGGCAACTGGCCGAGTTCGTCCGAGATGATTTCGAACAGGTCGGTGTCCATTGCGGATTCGGATGTAACCGCTTCGGTTCTTCCCGCTTTTCGTTCGTATTGCTTGCGGTTCATCACCATCGTGCGTGCCCTGCGGGCGACCCGATCCGCGACCCGGTACAGCAACCCACCGATGTTGCCCCGGTTCCCCAACAACCGCCCAGTTTTGGCGAGAATCAGGAACGTGGCCTGGAAGGCGTCTTCCGCGTCGGCCGGTTCTATGAGGATGCGACTGCACACCGACCAGACCATCCGTTGGTGCCGACGAACCAGGATCGCGAACGCTGCCTCGTCGCGGTCGGCATAAAAGTCCGCGAGCAGCCTGTCATCCGAGCGGGCGTCGATAGCCCGGCCAAAGTTGGCAAGGAAATTCCCGAACGCCGTGTGCGGTTGGGCCAAACGAACCTCGGTTCGGGGTTTGCGGGCTGGCACTACCACTATTCTGACAGCACCCCACGCGGCGCGTTCAAAAATGTTGGTGAAAACTTGTCGGCCTGCGCGGTTAAACGGATCCCGGAGGGCCGGCCAGCGTAAGCGGTGGGGTGATCAGAGATCGCCTCTCGACAGTTGCAAACGCCAGCGGCCGTCCTCTTTGATGCAGCGCGTGGTTTGCGTGTGGCCGTCCGCCAACTTGAAGACCACGCTCCCGCTGTCTCCACTCGAGCTGGACGACTCGACGGTCGGCTTGTCCGCCCCCAGCCGCATCAAGAAAGCGTTGCCTTTGCCATCCTTCGCATCGTCGGTTGTGATGGCGGCGAACATGTCCCGGTCGTTTTTGCCCAGGTACTTGCTGCCCTCAGGTCTGCCCTTCATACTCAACATCGTTTTGCTCAACCCCTCCTGCGTTTTTCTATCCATGCGATCCCACATCCGGGCACCGTCGTTCTTCTCGGCCGCGGATACGAAGTCGTTGAATGCGGCTTCGGGGCTGTCGCTAAGATACAGGGAATAGATGCAATAAAAGCCTACCCGAAGAGGACGAGCATCAGCGCGACGAAGCCGATCAATTCGGCAGGTCGATACTTGGCCTTTGGTCTGATGCCGTCCAAGTCGGCGGCGTCCTCGTCGTAGTCGTCGTCTCGGTTCATAAAAGTTATCCGGAGTGAAGAGATTATAGAATCAAGTCCCCGGCGAGCCGTACCCCGTAAGGGGGTCGGGTGATCCGGTTCACGTCACCCGACCCCTTACGGGGTACGGCTCGCCAAGATCAATCCGGCTCGTCTCATGCGTTGTAGCTGCTGCTGGCGGTGGTACCGCCACGGCCGGTCCAATTGGTGTGGAAGAATTCACCACGCGGTTTGTCGAGGCGTTCGTAGGTGTGGGCGCCGAAATAATCGCGCTGGGCTTGCAGCAGATTTGCGGGCAAACGAGCGGTGCGGTACCCGTCGAAGTACGCCAAAGCTGCACTCATGGCCGGTGTCGGGATGCCGTTGGTCACGGCAGCCGCAATCACTCGACGCCAGCCCGCTTGCGCCTTGGTGATCTCGGCGGCGAAGTACGCATCCACGAACAAATTCGCCAACGTCGGGTTGCGGTCGAAGGCCTCTTTAATCTTGCCGAGGAAGGCACTGCGGATGATGCAGCCGCCGCGCCACATGAGGGCGATGCCGCCGTTGTTCAAAGTCCAACCGCTGGCTGCGGCTTGGGCGCCCATGAGGTCGTAACCTTGGGCGTAGCTCACGAGTTTGCTGGCGTAGAGTGCCATTTCCAGATCGTCGATGAACGCTTGCTTGTCGCTGGACACGTGCGGCAGCGGGCCGGTCAGGATCTTGCTCGCCGCGACGCGTTTGTCCTTCTGGGCACTCAAACAACGGCTGAAGACGGCTTCGGAAATGAGCGTCAGCGGGATGCCCTGTTCGGTGGCGGAATCGATCGTCCACTTGCCGGTACCCTTCTGCCCGGCGGTGTCGAGGATCGCATCGACGAGCGGCTGGCCTGTGAGCGGATCGACGTAAGCCAAAATCTCCGTGGTGATCTCGATGAGGTAACTGTCGAGCACGCCGGTGTTCCACTTGGCGAACACGCTCGACATTTCCTTCGGCTTCAGCCCGAGCAGACTGCCCAGCAGGTGGTACCCCTCGCAGATCAACTGCATGTCGCCGTATTCGATGCCGTTGTGAACCATCTTCACGAAGTGACCGGCTCCCTGCGGCCCGACCCAATCGCAGCACGGGACGTTTCCGTCGACCTTCGCCGCAATGCTTTGGAAGATCTCCTTGACTTCGGGCCAAGCGGCCGCGTCGCCGCCCGGCATGATGCTCGGGCCCTTGAGCGCCCCCTCTTCCCCGCCGCTCACGCCGGTGCCGATGTAGAGCAGCCCTTTGGCGTTGGCCTCGGCCATGCGACGGTTTGTGTCCGGAAAGTGAGTGTTGCCACCGTCGATGAGGATGTCGCCCGGTTCCAGGAACGGCACGACGCTGGCGATGGTCGCATCGACGGCGTCGCCGGCTTTCACCAACATCATCACTTTGCGCGGTCGCTTCAGACTCGCCACAAACTCTTGCGGTGTCTTGGCCCCGACGAACTTTTTACCCTTGCCGCGGCCGTTGATGAACTCATCTACCTTCGACGTGGTGCGGTTGAACACGGCGACGGTGTAGCCGCGGCTCTCCATATTCAACACGAGGTTTTCGCCCATCACGGCGAGGCCAATCAGGCCGATATCGGCGGTCGCAGTTGCCATGACGAAAGTCCTTGCATCTCGAAAAACTGATTCACTCACACGAGTTGTCAAGATATTCTGAACCATCGCCGTTGCAACGGTTTCGTGGTTCACCACTTCGGCTTGAATCGCAAGCGTTGCTCGCGGTAGAGTTCACGTTCTGTGCCGGGCGGAGCGATTTCCGCCCGGTTCGGCCACCGTGGAACCCCGATGCCGCTCCGCCCACAACTCCTCGAACCGTTGAATGAGACCGATTCCGCCATCGAGTGGGACGACTCGCCCTGTCCGTTGTGCGGCCAACACGATGAGGAACTCCGGTTCGAAGCGGCCGACCCGACCCCGTGCTACCGCAAACAGGGCTTGCGGTTCCTGGTGGTGCGTTGTCGGCAGTGCGGGCTGAGCTACACGAATCCGCGACCGGCACCCGACTCCATCGGTCAATTTTATCCAATCGATTATAAGCCGCACCGTCGCCCGCGTAAACTCGCCCAGGCCCACCCGCGTGGCCGCTTTTGGGAACGGTTGCTCGGTCGGCCCTGCCAAGAGCGACGTGGGCTGCTCCCGTGGGATGGCGTCGGCCGGCTGCTCGATTTCGGCTGCGGTGGTGGCAGCTTCCTGAAACGGATGGCTGACCAAGGCTGGGACGTCACCGGCTTGGATGCAGCCGTGGGGGCTGTGCAAAACGTCCAAGAGCAACTCGGTTTGAAAGCCGTTGTCGGCACTCTTCCCCACCAGGAACTACGAGCTGGCTCGTTCGAGGTCGTCACGATGTGGCACTCGATCGAACATGTCCACGAACCGCTCGAAATTCTCCGCGAAGCGTACCGATTGCTCGTACCGGGTGGGAAGGTGATCATCGCCTGTCCGAACATCGAGAGCTGGGCCTTCCGGCGCTTCGGGGTCAACTGGTTCGGCCTCGATCTGCCACGCCACCTGACTCATTTTTCGCCAGAGTCCCTCACCGCGATTCTGCAAACGGCTGGTTTGCGGATGGAATCGCTGCGAACCATCCGCCATTCCGACTGGCTGCGATCCAGCGCGCGATTGGCCATGCGGTCGCCCCGGGCCCATTTCCGGGATCAATTGTTGACCTGGAAGCCCCTCGCCAAACTTGCGGCCTGGTTCATTTATGTCATGGGCCGGAGCGATTGCATCATCGCCGTGGGGGAACGGCCTAAAATGTAAGTGGTCGCGGGATAAGATGGTGGTAGGAGGGCTTTGCCATGAAATTGAACTGGATTCGACCCGTCTTCAGTGGACTTTGGTTGGTGCTTGGTCTGGCCTTGCTGCTGCGGGATTCTGTCGGCTTGAACTGGATGAGTGATCGGTACGCCGCCGAGAACTTGAATCTCGGTGGCGGCTTGGCGATTGCGTTTGCATTCTGGAATGGTCTGCGTTGGCTTCTGGGTCGCACACGTGTGGGTAAGCAGGCGGTTCACCAACCGTTGGCTCCAAAAAACACCGAAGAGCGCCCTTTCGAATACAACCCCGATCTCGACTTTCACAAGCCCGACCCCGAGTGAACCTGGCTCACTTCGTCCTGTAAAACTCGATGTATCCTAACAGCATCTCGTCGAAGGTTTGCGGCCCCCAGAATACCGACTTCTTAGAGTCCGGATTCGCCGGATTTTTATCACTGTTATCGAACCATGCGGTGTAGACGATCTTGGTTCCTTTGGGCAGTGCCATCGGCACGGCGAGCCGGTAGCCCAACTGCCAGTTGAAGTCGAAGTGTGCCACGTCCAACAAGGTTTTGGTAGTGCCGTCAGGCAGTTCGGCGACGTACTTGCACGCTTTGCCACGGACATGCATGTGCGGCATCAACCCCGTGAGCGTGATGTCGAATGGCAGAGTGATTTCGGCCGTGTTCTTGTAGTTGTCGTCGCCGGGTGGGATCTCGATTTTCGGATTGGCCAAACCGAATACTTTCAATTCCTTCTCGGGCTTCGCCGTGGCGTACTTGATCGCGAGCTGCATCTGATCTGTCGTGGCGGTACCGTTGGGCGTGTAGTGGATCTGGAAGTGCAACCGGGCACCTTTCGACAATTTCTTGCCGAACCCTTCGGGGAAAATTTGCGCGGCATTCCCCGGCACATAAGCCGCGAAGAAACCCGACGCTTCCCCGCCGCGTGCCCGGGGTGGCAAGAGTTCAAACCCTTTCTTGGCTGGCACGGCGAACACAAGAACGTGGTGCACGACCTCCTTGGCCGTCGGGCGAATTTCAAATGCTTGAATCCACTGATCGGCTTCGAGCTTTGTGTCGACGATCACGTCTTGGTACGCCATCACTCCCGTCGCTTTGATGTCGATCGGTTTTTCGAGTTGCAGGATCAAGTCCGGCTTGCCAATGACCCAATCGTTCGGGAATGGACGCACGAGTGGAGCATCGAGTTTGTCACCGGCGGGCATCCCTTCTTTGAACCAGGCGAGCAGATCGGCTTTGTCGGCATCGGTCAGCGAACGATCATTGATGAACGGCGAATGCTCCCCATTCGCCGGTTTCGCTGCGAACCAGGGCGGCATCGTCCCTTTGTCGACTACTTTCTGAATCATCCCTTTGTGGGCGAGAACATCGTCGATACTCTCCAACTTGAACGGGCCAACGCCACCCTGGCGATGGCACTCTTGGCAGTTCTGTTGAATGATTCTTGAAATGCGATTGTGGTAAGTCATCTTCGGTGCCTTGGCTTCCTTCGCCGCAGCCAACTCGAGAATGCAGCCCGGTGCATCGGTGGCCCGCACGGCCGGTTCTTTGCCGGCCAGAACCGCTTCGAGTGCATCTTTCAAATGCTCATGTTTCGGAACATCGGTCGAATAGCCGAGGCCATATTGATCGTCGGTGGCGCCACGGTAGACAATCGTTCGTGCCGCATCAAGTACGAACAGTTCCGTCGTCGTGGTCAGTCCGAGGGCCTTCGTTTGCGAGCCGTCTTCGTCGTGGAAGTACCGGCCTTGGAACACTGTAGCCTGAAGTTGCTTCTGGATTTCTTCGTTCGTATCGGTGGCAATTGGATTGATTAAAAGGAATCCGATACCCTTGGCTCCGTACTCTTTTTCGAGTTTCGCCAACGTTGGCAGATACTTCTTGCTCAGTGGGCAACTCGTGCTGGTCACGGCGATCACCAAGGCTTTCCGATCCTTCAACGCTTTGCTCAACTGAAATTCTTGACCATCAATCAAAGTCCCTTTTACGTCCGGCACCCGTCGGCCAACACCTGCTTGCACGGGCGCTAACGGCTTCGCCATTTCCTTCTCGGCGGCTCCGTTCGATGATGCGCAGAATATCAAAATAGCAAAGCCGAGGAGTGATCGCATCCTCATCTCGGAGCACCTTGTTGAAATGGGAATTCACCAGTTGCAGTCGGCATGAGAATATACATCGCTGGTGGCAAATAGGTTTCATCCTCACGAATCTTTCACGCCTGAATTGAGACGGTCACCCGGCCGGTCGGCAGCTCCGCCTCGAGAGCCGTACCCGGCTCGCGGTATTTCCATTTGACATACCCCAACGCCACGGGGCCGAAACGCGGTGATTCCGCCACGGAAGTGATCACTCCTATTTCATCGGCGGCCAGGAATAGCTTGGCGCCGACTTTGACCGACTCCTGGCAACGCAATTTCACCATCGCTCGGGGGGCATGCCCAGCTCGATCCCGCGACATGACAATTGGCTCTTGTCCCAAATAGCATCCCTTCGAGTACGACACGGCGTTGGTCGCCCCCAGAATTTCCATCACGAAGCGCGACTCGTCGAAGTCTTGCCCGTACACAGCCGCACCCGCTTCGATCCGGAGAGTTTCTCTCGTCTCCGGAGTTCCACGCACGGCACCCGCAGCCACCAGCATCCGCTCGATCCCCTCCGCTCGTTCCTTCAAGCAAACGATGTCGAAACCGGGAACCCCGAGTCGATCACGACGACGAAGACTCGCCGTGGATTGATGGCCGAAGGTCCGTTCGACATGCTGGAACTCAACCAATTCGGGGAGTTCCGCGGCGAGAGCCGATTCCAAGATCGCTTTGGCTTGCGGCCCGGCCAAGTGAAATTGCCCAAACGACTCGGTGGCATTCTCAAGTTCCACGACTTCCGAAATCAAGTAGCGATCCAGGTGCTGGAACAACGCCGTGTCCCGACCCGGCGACGCCTCCAACCAAAGCGCATGCTCCCCCTCTCCGCTCCGGAGAGGGGGTTGGGGGGTGAGGTCTGTCAACGCATCTTTCTGCAACAAACGCACATGGTACACGGACGCTTGGAACAGGACCTTCGCCCGTGAATCGCAAAAGTACGTGGCACAACCCCCACCTAACGGAAGTGGTGCGATGTCGTTCGTACTGAGGTTGCCCAAGAACATCGGGGCGTCGCGGCCCCGTAAAATGATCTTCCCCGTGGCCGAGTCGTCGAAGATTGCGGCCGTGGTGGTCGCCGCTTGGTAGTCCGTGGGGGTCATGTCAGGCTCCGACTTCGACGAACAGTTTGTGGGCATCGGGCAAGAACACAACCGACTCGGCCGCATCGATCAACCGTTGCACCTCGGCCGCACTGTGGATCGGCGTGGCGAACAGTTCTTCGACGAGTTCCTCCGCCCAACCGGAGGCCACGTACAGGCTGATTTTCTTGGCGGCGAAGGCCCAGAACGTACCCGGGAGTGCGTCATCCGGGTTGGCCAGTGCGATCCGTTTCAAGGCGGTCGCCGGCTCTTCAACTTTCAGAAGTAAGTCGCCGGACTCGTCGAGCAGTGGGGATGCCGTCGTCAACAGTACGAGCCGACTACCCGATTCGCACACTCGCCGTGCTGTCGCCGCCGCCGTGGCGAGATCGCGGAACGAGATCCGGCCGGGCGAACCCGAAACAGACGCGATCACAAGATCGGCCTTGGCATCCACGTGGGCAAACCAGCGCTTCTTCAAACTTGCCACGCCATCGGTTGTCGAAGTCGGCAAGCCGACCAGCACCTCGGCAACGCCGTCGCCGATGCCTTCGATCACTTGGATCAGAAACGGTGCCCCGAGCAGTTTGAGAATTTCCTTGGCTTCGGCCCGGAGCGTGTTCGGTTCTTCGGGTCGTTTGAGAACGCTGAACTCTTTGGGGTAAGCCAAGATTGTTTCGGTATCGGAAAATTGCGGAAAGAGAAACGCGGCACCGCCGGAATAGCCGAGCTTCGCATCGAAACCGCGACCGCTGAGCACCAGCAGCAAATCGGCTTCGACGATTTTGCGGTTCAGATAAACACGCCGGCCGGCTTTGGTCGTCGCCAAGTACGAAATTTTGTCGCGGTTCTCGGGGTCGTGAACATCGAGGTGAATGTCGGCGAGTTCATCGGGTAAATTGTCGAGCCACGGCTGTTGAAGCGATGACGCGGGCACCAGCACGGTGACGTTCGACAAGTCGATGTGGGCCAGCAACAAGTGCCGTAACAGCGGAACCAGAAGTTCCACGATCTCCGGCAAGCGTTCGTCGACCAGGATCACGACTTGATCGTCGGGTGTCAGGGCGCGGTACAGCGGGGCACCCAGCCCGAGTGGCTGCTCCAGCGCGGCGGTCATCAAGGGGGCAGGCGGTAATCCCAGGCCCGGTACCATTACCCGCTTCAGTCGCCGGAGCTTCTCGGCTGGCAAAATGAAGTTCCAAGGCTCGGTGCCGACGATCAAACTCACCGACTCGGTCATGGCGTTTCCCAAAGAGTGCGACACGCCCATTATAGCCGGCAATCACCGCATCCCGCGCCCGATGGCGTAATAACTGAAGCCGTGGTTCGCCATCGCCTTCTCATCGTAAATATTGCGACCGTCGAAGATCACGGGTGTGGTCAACAATCGCTTCATCACTTCGAAATCGGGGGTGCGGAACTCCTGCCATTCCGTGACGATCACCAACCCGTCGGCCCCTTCGAGCGCCCCATAGGGTTTGTCCGAGTAGTTCAATTTCTCACCGTAGATCTCTTTCACGTTGGCCATAGCTTCGGGGTCGTGGACCCGGCAGTGGGCACCGGCGGCGAGCAGCGCATCGATCAACACGAGCGCCGGCGCTTCCCGGATATCGTCGGTGCGCGGTTTGAAAGCGAGACCCCAAATGGCGATCGTTTTACCTTCCAAATTGTCGCCAAAATAGCGTTGGATCTTGCGGAAGAGCACTTGTTTCTGGGCTTCGTTGACGTCGTCCACGGACTGCATCATCTTCAGCGGTTGGTGAACTTTTCGACCCATCCCGAGAATGGCCCGGATATCTTTGGGGAAGCACGACCCACCGTAGCCCGGGCCGGGAAAGAGGAACTGGAAACCGATGCGTTGGTCGTGGCACATGCCCCGACGCACATCGTTGATGTCGGCACCGATTTGATCGCAGAGGTTGGCCATCTCATTGATGAAGCTGATTTTCGTGGCGAGCATGGCATTCGCGGCGTACTTGGTCATCTCCGCCGATTCGGGCGTCATGGTCAGAAATGGCCGTTCGGTGCGGAGAAACGGGACGTACAGCTCCCTCAACGCTTCGCCGACTTCGGGTTTCCGAATGCCCACGACCACGCGGTCGGGCTTCATGAAGTCTTCAATCGCTGCTCCTTCTTTGAGAAACTCCGGGTTGCTCGCCACATCGACATGGGCTGCACCGTTCTCAGCAAGGATCTCAGCGACTCGCTTGTTCGTGCCGACCGGAACCGTCGATTTCGTGATGACGATCCGTGAACCGGGCGGTCCCGCGGGAAGATCCTTCACGGCCAACGCAATCGACTTCGCCACGGCCCAAACGGCCGCCAGATCGGCATCACCCGCGTCGGATTGAGGTGTGCCCACGGCGATGAAGATCATTCGCGCGGCCCGCACGGCGGTGGTCAAATCGGTGGTGAACACCAACCGACCGTCGCGGCGATTTTTGTGTACCAACTCGGTGAGGCCCGGTTCGTAGATGGGCATGCCACCCGAGTTGAGCATCTCGATTTTTTTGGGATTGTTGTCGACGCAGGCGACATCGTTGCCACTCTCGGCGAGGCAAGTTCCCGTCACCAGCCCGACGTAACCCGTTCCGATGACGGCGACTTTCATGATGGCTTTCGTTCTCAAATCAGGTTCGAGGAGTGACTTCGTTGTGCTTGCGATCCCGCCAGTCGTCGAGGATCGCAGCGAGTGTGTCTTCGAGTGCGAGCTGTGGAATCCAACCTGTTTTTTCCCGCAGCTTGCTAGGATTCGCTTTGCTAATGGACGTGTCGGCTTTGCGACCCGGTTCGGCCTTGGTGCGGATTTCGAGTTTCACCCGTGCGAGGTTGACGAGCCGTTTCAACACGTCGTCCATCCTCCACACCTCTCCGCGGCCGGCATTGAACACGTCGGCAGTATCTCCAAATTCGATCACGGCCCGCAGTGCCGCGGTCATGTCGCGGACATCGGTGAGATCCCGGTACGACGAGAGGTCACCCGTCTCGAGGATCGGCGGTTGCTGGCCCGATTCGATGGCTACAATTTGCCGCGCGAAATTGGGGATGGCGTAATCCGTCGACTGCCGAGGCCCGATCTGATTGAACAGCCGAATGCGGACGACATCGAGACCGGGGTGACGAGTCACTTGATAACTGAGCAAATCCGCAGCGGCTTTGCTCGCCGCATACGGGCTGGCCGGCTTGAGTGCTACCGATTCATTGATCGCCGTGTGTCCGGCATCGGGCTCGCCATAGACCAGACCACTGGAAGCAAACAGAATCCGTGGCTTCAAACCGGACTGAGCAATCGCTTGGTAGAGAATCCGCGTTCCATCGAGGTTCGCTTTCCAACAAGCCGCCGGGTCTTGGAATGATTGACCGGTCTTGGCATAGCCTGCCAAATGGAACACCCATTCCGGACGCACTTCCGCCAGTACTTCGGAAAGCCGGGATTCATCGTGCAAATCGGCGGCGTGCAGTTGTGCGGCAGACGACAGATGATGGAGACAACTCGGCCAAACCGCGCGTCGACTCAGCCCGGCAATCGTGTGTCCCCCTTCCGCCACGAGGCGTTCGGTGAGGTGACCGCCGACGAATCCCGTGATTCCTGTAATGAGCACGCGCATCGAACTGATGTTTCCCTAAATTCCGCGCGCTTTGAAGTTGGCCGTATCGCCACCTTTCAAACGGTCGAGATCGGCGCGAACCATCATCTCGACGAGCTTTTCAAAGGTCACTTCCGGTTTCCACCCGAGTTGCTTGGTCGCTTTCGCGGGGCTGCCGATCAGCAAATCCACTTCGGCAGGCCGCACGAATGCGGGGTCGAGCACCACGTACTTTTGCCAGTCCAAATCGACCGCAGCGAACGCCAACTCCACCAGTCGCTTGACGGTGTGGGTTTCGCCGGTCGCAATCACGTAATCGTCCGGCTGCTCTTGTTGCAGCATCAGCCACATGGCCCGGACGTAGTCACCGGCGAAGCCCCAGTCTCTCTTAGCATCCAGGTTGCCCAATCGCAATTCTTTCGACAGTCCCATTTTGATGCGAGCGGCCCCATCGGTCACTTTGCGGGTCACGAATTCCCGGCCCCGCCGTGGCGACTCATGGTTGAACAGTATCCCAGACACACCGTAGATTCCGTAGCTTTCGCGGTAGTTGATGGTGATCCAGTGGCCGTAGAGTTTGGCAACACCATACGGACTACGGGGATAGAATGGCGTCTCTTCGGTCTGGGGTACCGCTTGGACTTTGCCAAACATTTCCGACGACGACGCTTGGTAGAATCGGATGGTGTCTTTGCCGAGTAACCGGATGGCTTCGAGCATCCGGGTGACACCGATGGCGGTGAATTCGCTCGTCAAAACCGGTTGCTTCCAGCTCGTCGGGACGAAACTCTGCGCTGCGAGATTGTAAACTTCCGTCGGATTCGATTCTTTCATGACGTCGATGATCGACAATTGATCGAGCAAGTCGGCTTGGTGGAGGTGAACCCGATTGGCGATGTGGTTGATCCGCTCGAAATTCTCGGTGCTCGCCCGACGGACAATGCCATGGACTTCGTAGCCCTTTTCGAGAAGTAGCTCGGCCAGATAGCTGCCGTCCTGCCCCGTGATTCCCGTAATCAATGCACGCTTCATCCCGATTTCCTCAATTGCACAGAGTCATTCGCAATCGAGAGTTTACTGAATGAACGAGATTTCTGCTAGGCAAGTTGATCGGTGAGAGCAGACCGGAGTGCACGACATTCCAAGAATCATTCGGCACCGACCACGACTTTTCCTGCGCCGACTGTGGGCATCTTGGCTCCGCCGCTGGGACGTAGAAATTCAGCGTCGTTGTCTTTATTCAACGAGAGCGCGAGCATCTCGGCGATCACCGCACCCAAACTGACGGACTCTTCTTTGGTGCCAGCGTCACGGGCATTCTCGCTGGCTTGGATGCCGGTGGAATTCGTCGCTTTCAAAAGTGCTTTCACACCGACGAACAGGTTGCGTCCGATCACGAATTGGTGCGACGCAACCAGAGGGCCGTCAATTGCAACTCCGAGGACTGAAATCGAGAGAAACGTATTCCGCTCCGTTTTGACGCCGAACGGTTTGTCGGCGGGGATCGTTCCCGCAATGTGCAATCCCGTCTCGAAGCCGAGGATTCGATTGTTGCGAATTTCGATTCCCGAGGCGGAGCCATCGATCTTAATAGCGTCTTTCCCAGGCCCTTCCAAGCGACTATCGACAATCTGAACCGACTGAGTGCTGAGGTTCGCATTCGCTTGGATGCTCACCCCGGCGTCGTAAGGTGTTGTGCTGAGTACCCGCGATTTTGAAATCCGCAGTGGACGGTTCACTTCTGCCGTCAAATTTAAGAGGCGAAAGCCAGACGACTTCGGATTTTTGATCGTGATGTTCTGCAATGTCACACCGGGACAACGTCCGGACGCGAGGAGACCCGAATTGGCACCCCCGTTGATTTCAAACGTGATCCCGTCTAGGGTGACGTCTTCGACGTTCAGGATTTCCAAGGCGGCTTCGCTACTGGCACGGGGATCGACTTTGAACGTCCAAGTCACCGTTTTCCCGGATGCTGATTCGATGCGAATCTGTTTCAACGGGGTCTTCCCGCCTCCCAGGCGAAGTGCGGGCGATTCGTATGCACTGTCCAGTAGCAGAATCACGTCACCTGAACGTGCACCACCGATGGCTTCGCGGAGCGTTTTGCGGGTGTTGCTCGGATCGGGCGATGTTCCCGATGCGGTGACGTAAATTTTGCGAGACTCTGCAAGTACCTGAGTTGGTGTCGAGTCTTCTTTTTTCGCGGCCCATGGCTTCCACACGAATAATCCCGCGACGGTTCCGCCCACCGCGAGAACGCCGATGCCGACCGCGATCCAGATCCAAGAGCGGCCGGATTTCGTCGATGCGGGCTTCTGCAAATTCCGATTCGAACGCGATCTCGGCGTTTGGGGTAGATTTTCGCGCTTCGATGGAACGTCCGTGTTTTGAATCGATCCCCACACGGCGGGAATACTCGAAGCCACCGGAGCAGTCCCGTACGACAATCCAGCGGGTATCGCTGGCAATGTCGTTGCCGCAATCATGGGGTTCGAGGTTTTGATTGCGACAGTCGGAACTGGGCTCGCGGCCGCTAGCGGTGCCGGTGTCGTGTATAGAGAATTGCTACCCGGCCCGGTGACTAACGGTGCGCCAGAACCGGGTGCGGCACGGCCGGGAACTCCGCCCATGGCGGCCAACGAAATTTGGGGCATCTCCTGTTCCGGCGGCGGCGGGATCGGTGTCTGCACCCAAGGAGCCAGTGCCTCCATCAACTCCGTCGGAGTCTGGAACCGGTTCGCCAAATCTTTCGCCATCATTTTGTCGACGAGTGAGGCCAACGCCTCGGGGACTTCCGGCCGGTACGCCCGAATCGCCTTCGGCATTTTCGTCTGGTGCCAAAGCAACTTCTGGGCGATGGAGCCTTCCGGGAAGGGCGGGAAGCCGGTGAGCATGTAATAAAAAGTTCCACCGAGACCGTAAATATCGGCCCGGATGTCGACGGTCGAGCTGTCGATGGCCTGTTCCGGTGCGAGGTAATCGGCGGTGCCCAAGACGCTCTCGTCGAATTTCTTCGTGAGCATGTCGTCTTCGTCGGGGTTGAAGAACCGAGCCAAACCCATGTCGAGGATTTTGACCACGCCGGTGCGATCCACCAAGATGTTGGCCGGTTTGATGTCGCGGTGGACAAGACCCATTTCGTGGGCGTGATGCAAGCCGACCACCGATCCAAAGATGTAATGGCAAGCTCGGAGAATGTCGACGGTTCCGAACTTCCGCACGAGGTCGTGGAGGTTGATCCCGTCGACGTATTCCATGACGAGATAGTGGAGATCCCCGTCTTGGTCGATGTCGTAAGCCCGTACGAGATTGGGGTGATCGACCGCGGCGACGGCCCGTGCTTCGCGGTAAAATCTCTGCAAAGAAGCCGGATCGGACGACTTGGCGACGGGGAGCACTTTCACGGCGACTTTGCGTTTCATCAGCTTGTGTTCACATAAGAACACCTGCCCCATCCCACCGACGCCGAGCCGCTCGAGCACCTTGTATTTGCCGATGGTGAACCGCTTCCATTTTCCCTGCAAAAGTTGTTCGGCCTGGAAATAGGTCAGAATGCCGTCGCGCACCATCAACCCGCCCATTTTGTTCGGATCGCTGGGCAGGCCATCCTCGCTCTCCGAAAGCTTCTTGATGTAAGCCCGGAGTTTCGGTTCTTCGATGACGCCGCTTTTCAGGATCACATCGGCGAGTTCGTCGTTCGATACGGGTGCGGGCATCGGCGCGTTCTCCGGCGGTCACAGGCAGGGAACTAGCCCGGCAGTCTGCATTGGACGTAAATATAGTGTAAATTCGAGGCCGGCGACGGAGAAATATCGACGACCTCCCAGAAGTGTACCATCACCCCAGTAGCAGAAACACGATCAGGCCGAGGAGTGCCAAGACGACGGCGAATGTCGTGGCACCCAGCATCACCAAGAACGGCAGCTTCGTTTTCGATGGAGCCGGCGGCCGCGCCGCCGTGCGGATCGGTGTCGTCGCCACGCTTCGGCCGGTCGCCACGTTCGCTTCGGTACGGGCTTCGCCCGGAAGCACATTGGAATCGACCAACCGCGTCGACGACCGAGAGCCAGCCAGAACGAGTTTCGCGGTACTCCCGCGCAGATTGTTACTTGGTGCCATCCCGTTGAGGACTGCTACGGCGGGACAAAGATCGGGCATCTCCCGTTCCGGCGGTTGGGAGATCGGCTGCTCCGTCCACCGCGACAACGCCTCGACCACTTCCTGCGGCGTTTGATAGCGCGCGTCCGGGTTCTTCCGCATCATCTTGTGCAGAACGGCCAGCAACTCGGGCGGCACATCTTTCCGGAACTCGCGAACCGGCTTCGGTTCTTTCGTCTGGTGGGCGAGCAGTTTTTGAGCAATCGAACCATCGGGGAACGGAGACGTCCCGGTAAGCATGAAGTAAAGCGTGCCACCGAGTCCGTAGATGTCGGCCCGGATATCGACCGTGTCATTGAGAGCCTGTTCGGGCGATAAGTAATCGGCGGTGCCGAGGATGGTGTTGTCGTCGAATTTTTGGGTCAAGTCGTCGTGCCGATGGTCGAAGAAGCGTGCTAGACCCATGTCGAGCACCTTGACGGTGCCGTTGCGGTCGAGCAGCAAATTCCCCGGTTTGATATCGCGGTGGATCAACCCGAGTTCGTTGGCGTGCTGCAGTCCCGCCGCGGCTTGAGCGATGTAATGGGCCGCTCGCACGGGGTCGAAAAACTGGTTTTGTGTGGCGTACCTCGCGACGATTTCTTGGAGGCTCATGCCGTCCACGTATTCCATGACGAAGAAATGCAAGCCTTCGAATTTGTCGATGTCGTAGGCGCGGACGATGTTCGGGTGGTCGAGCGCGGCGACAGCCCGTGCCTCACGGTAGAACCGTTGCAGGGCGGTCGGATCGGAGGCAATCTTGTCGACGGGCAGCACTTTGACGGCCACCAACCGATGCATGAAAGCGTGTTCGCAGAGGTACACCGCTCCCATGCCACCGACGCCGAGCAGTTCGAGCAGCCGGTATTTATCGGCGAGCGTGAACCTTTTATACCGACCCTGTTTCACTTGCTTGACTTGGAAGCGTGTGAGCAATCCCTCTTGAACGAGTGCACTCGCCAATTGGTCGATCCCGATCTGGGCCGTCCGGATTTGCCGGACGGCAGTCGAAAGGCGTTCTTCCGGGACGAGGCCGCTTTTGCGAACCATTTCCAGAAAATCAGCTGCACTGGCGGGAGCTGGCATTTCCACCCTGACGCAAAAAGTAATGCTTAAAGTTCAATGAGTGCTAGTATTGCAAGGCTCGGCAACCGCGTGCAAGAGTCTAGTTTCCATTTCGAAGGAAATAAACGAAAGTATTAGAGAATCCTAAAAAGACGATTGCGACCCTCGCCTGAAATACTCTGCCCGCACGGATAGGTTCCCAATGACTCACACTTTACCCACGATCACCGTCAAAGGGGCGTGCCCGCACGATTGCCCCGACGCCTGCAGTTGGATTGTCACCGTCGATTCGGCGACGGGCCGCGCGGTACGGTTACAGGGAGATACTGCGAATCCGTTCACCGATGGCTTCCTCTGCCAAAAGGTCGCCAACTATCTCGACCGGGTCTACCATCCGGAACGTCTGACGACACCTCTGCGCCGCACCGGCCCTAAGGGAAGTGGCCAATTCGAAGCGATCACCTGGCCGGAAGCCATCGACACGATCACGACGCAGTTCAAGCAGATCGCCGCATCAGCCGACGGCCCGCAAGCCATACTGCCCTACAGTTATGCCGGGACGATGGGAAAACTGCAATACGGGAGCTTGGATCGCCGGTTCTTCCATCGCCTGGGGGCGTCGCTTCTCGACCGCACCATTTGCGCGACTGCCGGGGCCGTTGGCTGCGACATCACTCTCGGCACCCGGGCGATGATCGACCCGGCCACCGTCGAACGCAGCCGGTACATCGTAAATTGGGGATCGAACACGAAGGTCACCAACAGCCATCTCTGGGCGATCATGCACCGCGCCCGGCAGGCCGGAGCGAAGATCGTCACCATCGATCCGTACCGGAGCCGGACGGCGGAGGGTTCCGATTGGTGGCTGCCCATCCGCCCCGGTACCGATGCCGCCCTGGCACTCGGTGTGATGCACATTCTCTTCCGAGATGGGTTGCACGATCAGGCGTACTTGAATGATTTTTGCCTGGGTGCCAACGAGCTACAACAGCGTGTCGAAACCGAGTATCCGCCGGAACGTGTCTCCGCCATCACTGGTCTGCCCGTTGCCGATATCGAGCAATTCGCCCGTGAGTATGGTCGCTCGCAGGAACTCTTCGGTGGCCCGGCGTTCCTTCGCATCAACTACGGCATGCAGCGCCACGGTGGCGGGGCCATGGCGGTGCGCACCGTCTGCTGTCTCCCGGCTGTCACCGGCGACTGGCGCCACGTTGGTGGTGGAGCGTTACTCTCCACGAGCAAGCTCTTCCCGTTCGACGAGGCGTTCCTGACGCGGCCCGACTTGATTCGCCCTGGCACGCGCACCGTGAACATGACGCAACTTGCCGATGCGTTGCATGGTGAAATGGCGGGGCCACCGATCCGCGTGTTGTATGTTTACAACTCGAACCCGGCCGCCGTTGCCCCGGATCAATCGCGGGTTCTCAAAGGGTTCCGCCGCGACGATTTGTTCACGGTTGTCCACGATTTGTTCCTCACCGACACGGCAAATTACGCCGACGTTGTACTGCCTGCCACGTCGCAGTTCGAACACTTCGATATCCACAACAGCTACGGGCACCTGTATGTTCAGGTGAATCATCCGGCGATTGCCCCGATTGGGGACGCCAAGCCAAACACGGAAGTGTTCCGATTATTGGCCAAAGGGATGGGTTTCGAAGACGAACTGTTTTCGATGACGGATGTCGAGCTAGCTCGGCGGGCTTTTCTCTCACTCTCCGCTTCGGAGAGGGGGCCGGGGGGTGAGGTTCCCGTGCGCGAAGATGAATCCACCTCGAACTTTACAGGCCAGACCTCACCCCCAAACCCCCTCTCCGAAGCGGAGAGGGGGGATCGGAATCGGAACAACTTCTCCGGCATCACCTTCGAGTCTTTGATGGCCGAAGGCCCGCAACGCTTGAACGTCCCCGAGGATTGGGCGCCGTTCGCGTCCGGGAACTTTCCGACGGCGTCGGGCAAGTGCGAACTCTTTTCACCGGGGGAAGCCGCTGCGGGCCGTGATCCCCTGCCCTATTACATTCCTCCGCACGAAGACCCACAAACGAAGCCCGAGTTGGCAGCGAAGTTCCCGCTGCAAATGATCACGCCACCGAGTCCATCGTTCCTGAATTCGACGTTCGTAAACGTGGATGTTCTCAGAAAAAAGGCCGTGGAACCGCAGATCGAGATGCACCCGAACGATGCCGACAGGCGATCGATTACTTCGGGCGATGCGGTGCGAGTCTTTAATGATCGTGGTAGTTTCCGAGCCAAGGCAGTGGTCGGTGATTCGGTCAAACCGGGGGTCGTGGTGGCCTTCGGCATCTGGTGGAACAAGTACACCGACGGCGGCGCGAACTGCAACGCCATCACCAGCACGGCCCTCACCGATCAAGGCGGCGGGGCGACTTTTTTCGACAACTTGGTGGAAGTGGAACCATTCCGAGTTTGAAAAACTCTTGGAAAATGGGCCGAATTCCACATCCCGCAATTGGCCTGCGTTGGGAACGTTGCTACTCTGTGACAAAGAAACCTACGCTCGCACCGACAAGATCGCACCCGCATGAGTTTACCGCAGCAAACCGTCGCCCTGTTGCAAGCGGCCCGCGACCTCGTGAAGGGGTTGCCCGCCGACGGCATCTTGATCGTCACCGAAACGTCGCTCGACTGGGACGAAGTCGAACGGCACTTGGTCGGTTGTCGCTTGTTCGTCGCGGCCGAGAATCCGTCGCTCACGAAGCAACTGCGCGACAACGACAACTGGCACGTCATCGAACTCGACTCCGAGCCGTTGCCGACGCACGAGCGGATGAGCAATGCGCTTCTGCACGCCGTGACCACCGACTTGTTGCAAGCGGGTGCGCACGTGGTAGTTCTGTACAACGGCATCTCGACGCTGGAAGATGCGCCCGAACCGGTCGACAGTTTGAGCGTGATTCACTTGGGTGAACACCTCGAACCGATGACGAACCAAGACCTGCGCAAACTGGGCAAAGTGATCGAACTCGACGTGTTACGTGCGGTTGTTGATCTCGCCAAAGAGATCGGCCGCGAAGGCCGCGAAGGCCAACCGGTGGGGTCGATTCTGGTGGTCGGTGACACTCGAAAGGTGATGCACGTGTCGCGGTTTCTGAACTTCAATCCGTTCCGGGGTTATACCCGCGCGGAACGAGACACCCGCGACAAGAAAGTCCGCGAGCAGATCAAAGAGATCGCCAAGCTCGACGGGGCCATCTTGATCGGCCGCGATGGCATCGCCGAAGCGGCCTGCGTGTACCTCGACATCCCCACCGACGGCATCGGCCTCAGCAAAGGCTTGGGTAGCCGGCACTTGGCCGCTGCGGGCATCAGCAAGCACACCAAGGCGATTGCGTTTTGTATCAGCCAGTCGTCGGGAACCGTGCGGGTGTTCCAAAACGGAGAGCTGAAACTGCACATCGAGCCACTCGCCCGGCCGCACGTCTGGCAGCCGTTGCGCATGGAAAACAGCGACGACGACGCGTGAATCAGTACGCCCGTTTCGGTGCCGGGCGGAGAATGGCTTTGACCGAACCGACATCGATCACCACGTCCGTCGGGACGAGTCCGGCCCATCGGAAGATCGTGTGGTACTCTTCGAGCGTGAAGGTTTGCTCGTTGATGCCTTGTTCCAGTTCGTCCAAAAACGTCTGCTCAATCTCGCCTTGGTAGTAGTGTCCCAGCGGCTCGCACAACGTGGCAATCTGACCCGTCGGCTTCAAAACCCGCGTCAAATCCTTCAGAACCTGGGACGGGTCGGCGAAGTGATGCAGCGTGGAGAACATCACGACCCAGTCGAATGATCCACTTTGGAACGGGAGTTCGTTGGCGTCGGCGCAGACGTAGGTGAGGCGTTGGCCGCGTCGGTCGGAGGCCATGCGCCCGACCTGCAAGGTCTGCATGTCGATGTCCAAGCTGGTAATCTCGGCGGGCAAACCGGTTGTCATGGGGCTGCAACAGCCGCCGATCTCGAGAATCCGTGTCCCGGCGGGTGGATTAGTTCCCACCGCCGCCGCCAGCATCGCACCGCCGGCCCGGTGATCTGCGTCATAACCGCCGTGGAAGATCCCCGTTTTCAACCAATTGTCCCAAGGCTTCGGCAACGCTTTCGCCACGACGGAAACTGGCGTTTCGACTCCGCCCACATGGAGCCAAGAGACGTTTTCGTGGATCAAACAGAGTTCCAAGTTGTACTGGCCCGGCTCGGTTGGAACCCGAATTTGGAGCGGAACGGTGAGCGACCGGCCGGGGAGCAAGTCGATCGGCAGCTTCATTCGCAGGCTTTCCGTCGGCTCGGATCGGTTGGCGA
>JANXWE010000057.1 GCA_025351325.1 Fimbriiglobus sp. | reverse complement strand
TCGGTGCTCATCGCGGTCACAAGTTGTCGGAGCGCATTTTCGAATCGTTGAAAGGATCGATGCGTTTCGCGGATAGGGCTCCAGTCTTTGACAGACTTGGTCAGTTCGTTCTGTTGAAGCGTTTGATGATAGCCTTCTACCAAATTATCATTCAGCCACTCTTTGGCTCCTCGGATACTTTCAGGCGAATTTGGAATGACCATTCCCTCAATTGTTCCTGGCAGTTGCAGTGCCGCAGCTATCAGAATGGACTCGTACTCTTTGCAAAGAATTGCAATCCCAAAAGAGAACAGGGTACCCGCCCCGACTTCTTTGGTACGTTCCGCTAATGTTCTGGCTGCTTCAACTGCACAGAATGGTTTCCCTTCAAACATCTTCGCGTCACCATCCAGTACGGCGAAAATTGCACCGACATTTGGCCGCTTCGAGTAGGCCAACTTCAAATACCTTTGCCACTCGGCTTGAGTCTTCGGTTTTCCACTGATTTTGTCGATGCCGCCGATTTTGAATGGTTTCGTATCAAAATGAACGAATTCACACCATTGTGGATTGTCAGAAAGCCATCGGCTAGCCAAGCTAGGCACTGCGGAGAAATCGCCATCACCTTCAACGAGAAACACTAGGCGTTTCACGCGGCGACCTCGTCGAGTTGTCCTTCCAGACGTGCCGGATCGACCGTGAGGAGTTCGCCAGGGTGGAGTAGATTCTCTCGAATAGCGTCGAGTTGTTCTTGTGAAACTGGGCCGATTTTCGTGCATTGGTCTTCAATTCTCACAACGCGAATTTGCTCGGGCTGAATGTAGTCGAGCAGTTGCGGGCTGTGAGTCGTCAAAATAATTTGACCGCGCCCTTGGCGTACATGCCTCTGAAACTCTCCAGCCAGTGATTCGAGAGCTCCAGGGTGTATTCCATCCTCCGGGTGTTCAATCAGAATTAGAGGTTTTCTTGGTGTTTGATATAGGGCAAGGAGAATTGCCAAATACCTACGGAATCCCTCCGATTCAAGTGACGCATCCAGAGACCAGTGCTTGCTGCCGTTGGCGTATCCCACTTGCAAGCTATTTCGTTCGGGATTTTTTATATCAAGCGAACGAACATTCGGATTAAGAGATGACAAGGCTTTAGCAATAGCGTACCAATCTTTACTTGTGTTGAAGTCATCGAGAATCGCGGTGGCGACTTGCACATAATTTTGCCCGTCATCGTTCAAGCCGGCCACAGGGGATGTTTGCGGACGCTGCAAAACATCCCCTTGGAAAACATAGCATCCAATTCCCCGACTCAGTGCCGTGTAAACCGCGGTCACCTCCTTCATTCCGTTAATCGAATTCAGTACAGCATTTCCTGGTTGCATCCTGGGGGATATAGGCTCGACGATCCAATTAGTTCGACTCTGAGAAAAGAGTGTGCGGGCACCGCATCTTAAACTTTCATCAACAGTGTGATTATGTAGACGAAAGAATCTTTCGTAATTGAACACTTCGGGCAACCCGGGGACTTTAAGTGCTATCGCAAAACCCACATCGCAAGTCCCGTCGAATACAAATGGCATTGAAGGGTATGGGTGGTTCTTGTCGGAGACTTCGCGGATTGCTCTGATCGACTTCACGAAATTGCTTTTCCCCGAACCACTGCGGCCGATCAAGACCGTAAGCGGTTCTAAGCTAACTTCAACATCGCGCAGAGTGTTGGAGCCTTGAATGTGAATATGTTGGATCACCGTAGCCCCTCGTTGACAGCCGTCATTCTACTACTTCCCCGCCTCCAGCTTCATGTGGCAATTCTTATACTTCTTCCCGCTGCCGCAGGGGCAGGCGTCGTTGCGGCCGACCTTGGTGCCGACGTTGCGGATCGTCTCGATCTTCTTCGGCTCGGCCGTCCCGACGTTGGTCGACTGCTGGCCCTCTTGCTCGGTGGCCACCTGGGCCGCGCGGGCCGTCAGCGCCGATTGGGCCTGCGCCTGCCGCGACATCTGCCCGGCCCACATGGCCATCTCGACCTCCTCTTCGCCGACGTCCTCCATGCGGAAGACCGACTCGGAGACGCGGTCCCGGACGCCGACCCACATCTCGTCGAACAGCTTCATCCCTTCGCGCTTGTACACGATCTTCGGGTCTTCCTGGCCGTAGCTGGCGAGGCCGACGACGCTGCGGAGGTGATCCATCGTCAGCAAGTGGGCCTTCCACGACGAATCGAGTTGTTCGAGCACCAAGCTGCGTTCGGTCTGGTGCATTTCGGGGCGGTATTTGATGTCGTAGGCGTTCAGCACGACGTGCAGCACTTCGAGCGCCGAGATGCCGGTGATCTTCGCCGCGTCCAGTTCGAGTTTCAACTCGCTCCGGCACCACTCGACCAATTCCTTGGCGTCGTCCGCCTCGGATTTCTTCGTGCCGCGCAGGGCATCGTGAACCTTGGCTTCGATCTCGGGATAGTCCGCAGTGGGCAGCAACGAGGCGCTCGCGGCCGAGAGCAACTCCTTGATCTTGGCACGCGGTTCCGTGCGGACGATTTCTTCCGAAACCCCGTTCGAACCGGCGAAGCGGCTGATCGACCAGCGGAAAAGGGCTTCGCGATCGGGCCGGCGATCGGGGCGAGCTTTCTCGGGCAGGTACGCGGCCAAGCCGACTTGCACGGGGAACTCGACGTCCTTCGTGCGGTAGTTTTCACGGACTTTGCGCTTGAGGATCGCCAAGACTTCGTTCGGTTCCCGGTCCGCCAGTTCGTCAAGTGCCACCCGCAATGTGAACTTCTGCCGGGCCCAGTCGGCCAGCGACTCCGGGCCGTAGTTGCGTTCGAGGAACCGCTGGCCGGCGCTGAGGTTGACCGCTGCAATCGAGCGCTCCGCGTCGGCGATGAGCCGTTCGGCCATCTCTTGGCGCGGGATCGCCTTCAACTCCGCGTCGGTCATTTGCAAGCCGTAGCGGGCACCCAAAGCGCGGGTGAATTCGATCCACTTCCAATCTTTCGGATCTTCGTTCGCGTTCAGGCTTTCGTCCATCGATTCGCCGATGAACGTCGGGGCATACTGCGAGGCCCGCTCTTGGGCGATCAGCACGGCTTCGTCGTAGGTCGCCCCGCGGAAGTCGGCCGCGCTGAACTCCACGTTGAGTTCGCCGCCGGCGTACTGGGCGAAACTGGCCGCCCCGTACTTTTCGTCGCCGTAGCGCACCACGGCGCTCTCGATCTGTTCGTCGATCATTTCGAGGATCGCCCGGCGCGGGTTTTCCCCGTCGAGAATCCCCTGCCGCGAGCCGTAGGTCCGCTTCCGTTGGTAGTCCATCACCTCGTCGTATTCGAGGAGGTTCTTGCGCTGTTCGAAGTGGTACTCTTCCACGCGGCGCTGGGCCTTTTCGATCTGCTTCGATAGTAATCCGGATTCGAGGGCTTCGCCGTCTTTCATGCCGATCCACGAGCTGTTCATCAGGCGGCGCAGGCGTTCGCCCCCGAAGAGCCGCATGAGTTCGTCTTCGAGGCTCAAGAAGAACCGGCTGCTGCCGGGGTCACCTTGACGACCGGCCCGGCCCCGGAGTTGGTTGTCGATCCGCCGACTTTCGTGGCGCTCGGTGCCGACGATGTGCAGGCCCCCCATCTCGGCGACCTTGCGCCCCTCGGCTTTCATCTGCTCCTTCGTTTCGATCTCTTCAATGGTCTTCGTCCAGATGTCGTTGGGCACCTCGAGCCGCGTCGGGAACATCGCCCGGCCGTCGGAATCCTTCACTTGCTTCAACCGCGCCCACGCGAGCGTCTCGGCGTTGCCCCCGAGGATGATGTCGGTGCCCCGCCCGGCCATGTTCGTCGAAATGGTCACGGCTTGTAGCCGCCCGGCTTGGGCCACGATCTCGGCTTCGCGGGCCACGTTTTCCGGCTTGGCGTTCAGCAACTCGTGCTTCACGCCCCGCCGTTTGAGCATCACCGACAACCGCTCGCTCTTGGCAACGTCGGTGGTGCCGATGAGAATCGGCCGGCCGGTCTTGGCCACGGTGACGACCTCTTCCAACACCGCGTCCCACTTCTCTTTTTCGGACTTGTACACCAGGTCGGGCGAGTTGACCCGCAGCAGCGGCATGTTCGTCGGAATCGCCACCACGTCCAGCTTGTAGATCTTCCAGAACTCGTTGGCTTCCGTCATGGCCGTGCCGGTCATCCCCGCGAGCTTCTTGTACAGGCGGAAGAAGTTCTGCAGCGTCACCGTGGCCAGCGTCTGCGTCTCCTGCTTGATCTGCACGCCTTGCTTGCGGTGCTTGGCTTCCACGCTCTGGTGCAGGCCGTCGCTCCACTGCCGGCCGAACATGGCCCGGCCGGTGAACTCGTCGATGATGATGATGCCGAGTTGGTTGTTCTCGCGCGGGTCGGCCGCGATCATGTAATGGCGGTCGATGTGGTACATGTGGTGCGCCCGCAGCGCGTTGTCGATGAGGTGCGGCCACTCCATGTTCCCAGCCGTGTAAAAGCTTTCTACTCCGGCGAGCTTCTCCGCTTCGCGCACCCCCAAGTCGGTGAGGTGGCAGCTCCGCTCTTTCTCTTTGATCTCGAAATAGACGCCCTTCGGCGGCGGGTTCTGCGGATCGATCCGCGCCGGGTCGATCGGCACCAGTACTGGCAGATCGTCGCCCTCGGTGCCCTGCAAGTTGGTCTTGCCGTCGGCCTTCATCTGCTGGCGGGCTTTGCGCTCGAGATCCGTCAACTTGCGGGCGATGTCGTCGGTGCGCTCGTAGTTGCGGATGTCGGTGAAGGCCGGCCCCGAGATGATCAGCGGCGTCCGGGCCTCGTCGATGAGGATGTTGTCGACTTCGTCGATGATCGCGTAGTTCAACGGAATTCGTTGGCACTGGCGCTGCCACGGTTGATATTTGTCGTCGTCGAAGCGGGCCGGCTTCATGTTGTCGCGGAGGTAGTCGAACCCGAATTCGCTGCTGGTGCCGTAGGTGATGTCGCATTCGTAGGCGTGCCGTTTGACTTCGCCTTCTTGGTCGCTCTGGATGAACGCCGCACTGACCCCGAGGGCGTTGTAGATCGGCAGCATCCATTCGCAGTCGCGCCGGGCGAGGTAATCGTTGACGGTGATGACGTGGACGCCTTCACCCGTCAGGGCGTTCAAATACGCCGGCAGCGTCGCCACCAGGGTCTTGCCCTCGCCAGTCACCATTTCGGAAATATTGCCGCCGTGAAGGATCGCCCCGCCGACAATCTGGACGTCGTAATGCCGCATCCCCTTGGTGCGCCGACCCGCTTCCCGGCAGGCCGCGAACGCTTCGGGCATCAGGTCTTCGAGCGTCTCCCCCGCTTTGTACCGCTCGCGGTACTTGATGCTCAGGCCTTTCAACTCGTCGTCGGTGATCGCCTTCATCTGCGATTCGAAGGCGTTGGTTCGCTCGAGAATGCTGCCCGACAAAATGGTGTGGACGACGGAATTCTTCGGGCGGACATAGCCCACGGCCTTCACGGCGCGGTCGTTGGCGGACCCGAAGAGCCGGCCGACGAAGCCGAGGCTGCCTTCGACGAGTCCCGTGAACGAGTCGCCGAGGCGATCCCAGATGCCCGTTTTCATCGCCGTGTCGGTCGCCATGGTCAAATCGCCTCGGTGCAAGAGCTACTTACGAATAGGTAATCTAAGAAAGGGCCGAAATGAGGTCAATACGAACCGCCCGCAGAGTCCGCGCAGTCGGTACAACCCCAATGGGACGCGCGGACGCGGAAATCTCGTCGCCGCGGCGCACCCTGGGTAACAGTCGTGTCCGATGCGATTGTTTCCCGTAAGACGACTACAATTCTCTTTTACGATACTGGGTGCCGCATGTTTGCTCGCCGCGACTACATCCGCGATTACATGATGATTCCCCCCGGTACCGGGGAGCAATCCGTCGTCAACATGATTGTCGAGATCCCCAAGGGTCGCCGGACGAAGTTCGAAGTCGACAAGGCCACCGGCCTCATCAAAATGGATCGCTACCTGTACAGTTCGTCGATGTACCCGGGCGATTACGGCTTCATCCCGCAGACCCTCTCCGAAGACGGCGACCCGTCCGACATCCTCGTGATGGTGAACGAACCGACGTTCCCCGGCTGCCTGATTGAGGCCCGCGTCGTCGGCATGTTCCGCATGAAGGACAAAGGGCTCAACGACTTCAAGTTGCTCGCCGTGCCGCACCGCGATCCGCTCTTCGGCTCGATGAACAAGCTCGAAGACGTCCCCTCGCACTTCCTGCGCGAAGTGGAGCACTTCTTCAGCACCTACAAGCAGCTCGAAGGGATCGAAGTGATTCCGATGGGCTGGACGAGCAACGAAGAAGGCACGAACGAAGTCCGCGCCAGCGTCGAGCGCTTCCGCCAGACGTTGGGGACGGTGTTCGGATGATGGTGGATCACGTCGAGTGGGAGAACCGACGATGTCATTTCAAATCGAAGTGGAACAAGAATTTGACGGCCGATGGTTGGCGGAGATTCCGCAACTCCCCGGCACGCTGGCCTACGGTGATTCTGCGGATGAAGCGGTGCAGAACGTTCAAGCGTTGGGCTTGCGCGTACTCGCGTATCGAATCGAACACGGGGAAGCCGTACCCACGGGATGAGTGCGGACTCCGGCAGGCGGATATGCCGCCTCACTTCTTCTCAGCAGGCAACTTCGCCTCACGCTTCAGTTTCTCCTGGCGGTGCTTCTCCTCCGCCGCCGTCCACGGTCGGCCGTCGACGGAGTTGATGACATGCGTGGTCGTCCACTTGGTGTAGATGGTCTCCCGGTAGGTGATCGTCAGCGGGTTGTGATCGCCGAAAGCCCCGTCGACTTTGAAGTCGACCACCTTGCCGGGCAGTTCGGCGATGCGGATGGCGAATTCAACCTTGCCGCCCAGTTCGGAACTCAGAAATTTGCGATAGAATAGCCAAACCTTGTTTCCGATCCTGATCTGCTGCACCACCGCCCGTTCTTGTTTCTCCTTCGGCCACTTTGAAAACTGCCCTTCCAGCGGCACCGCTTGACTCGCCAAGATGTCATCGGCCGTGGGCTCGATCACTTTGAATTTGACAGCCGGGGCGGAGATCACTCCCTCGACGGTTTTGAGCGATGCGCGTAGTTCGTATTCGCCCGTTTCTGGGAGTTGGAAATACCCGAAGTCCTGGAACGCGAAGGTGGACGACGAGAACCGTCCGAAGGCCAGTTGCGAGCGTTCCTCGGACTGTTTGCCCCCGATCCCTTCGAGGTGGGAGCGGAGCGTTGTCCCGTCCGACCCCACAAAAGCGCCCCTCAAGTCGCCAGTGTTGCGGGCCAACTTCAACGGGATGTGCTGCCGCGCTTCCGACGACCGGTTGATCAAGACGACCGCCAAAGAGTACAGCGACATATCCTCTTGGGCCAAGTAGTCACGGTGTATGTCCAACGGGCGCACCCGCAGCACCCACCCCAACTTGTCGATCGGGGCGGGGAAGAACCACGCTGACGCGTTGAGTACGGCAAGCAGAAGCCAAATCGTACCCATGGCGGTTCTCGCGGGGAAGCGGGCTATTGGTAAGGGTTGAGAACCAGGGCTTGGTTTTTCCGCACCTTGAGTTCAGTCTGCACCACAGGGAAGAACCTCACCGTTGCTAGCTCACGGTTGGCCTTTTCGCTTGTCATGTACATTAAGTCGGCCTCATCTTCTGCATCTTCCATCATGTTGCCGTTCGGGTCAATTGTGTGCTCTTCTCCGTTGAATGGGCCGGTGGTCTTCTCGAACAGTAAGTGGGTGATCTCGTGTGCTACCGCAGTCATCATCATCTCGTCGAACTTTGGGAAGGCTACAGCTCTTGCGGACTGAAAATCTTTCATCTCAGTCACCCCGATCATCGAATATCTCTTGTCCAAATCACCGGTCGTGTCCATCGAAGTCGCTCCGGTAACCTTTCCAATTGCATCGACGAAAAGGAGATGGAAAAAGTCCGTCTTCAGGTTCGGACTAGCCGTGGTTCGGGAAGACAAAGTATCTCGCGAAGCCTTCGCTTCGTCTTTGCGCTTCTCAAGTGTATCCACCTTGTTATTCGGCAGGTCAAGTGCCTTTTCATCCATCAGCCAGTACATGTAGATGCCGG
>JANXWE010000017.1 GCA_025351325.1 Fimbriiglobus sp. | reverse complement strand
CCCGAGCTTCAGTGTCCCAGCCTTGCGGCCTGCCACACCGAAGTGCAGCCTGAAGTTTGTCTCGCGAATGCCAGCCACATGCCATAATATGCGGGGTTACACTCGCGGTCAAGTCGTCTTTGTCACCATATCCTTTGCCTTCGGCTTCCGTTTGGCCTTCGGCTTCACTTCCGACTTCGCGTGCCGTGCGACTAGGGTTTCCCCCGTGACGCGCTCGACGATGGCGATGGCCAGTCCGACGGGTTCGGGAAGTGATGCAGCGGAATGTGGTTTTCCACCCCATGAGATCATCGAAACGCCGAGGGTATGCTCCAAATTTACGACTTGGGTTCCCGCACCGACGCCGAAGGAGCATTTCGAGATGATGCAAGCCAACATGCTCCGCGAAGAAATCGAAGCCAGGCGAATCCGAGATGAAGCCTTTCAGAGCGGCATCCGCAGTTCCGACCGGCGATGGAGTATTGGGCAAGGTTTCGCAATTGCAATCCTAGCCGCCATCCTCGGGATTCTTGCCGAGCCTTGGAAAGAACGAGTCAAGCAATCGCCACCACCAACTGCCACAACTCCGGCCGTTCAGTCACCACCGGTTTTAACCAGTCCTACAAAGTAATACCGCCGCACCCACATTCCGCTGCGTCACTACCCGATTTTAAGATGACTCAATTGTCCAGAGCATAGTCAAAATAGAGGCTCGTGCCACCGATTGCCGTGCCGCCGCGAGGAAGTTCTTTCGAGAGTCTACGAAACGGCGGTTTGGCATCTTCGCCAGTAGGGATATGGCAATGGGCCACTCCATAGCCGTAGTATTTCAGCCGTGTCATCAAAGTATCTCGAACTTCGGAGATCATGGTTCCGCCGCCTGTCAGAATGACATCATCGACACGATCATAGTTGTAATGGCTCAAGAACTCCTCGGTCCGTTCTGCAACTTCACCTGCGAACTTGGCAATGACCTCCCGAATAGCAGTTCTTTCTGACTCGGTTTCGCCAATGACTATGCCCCGTTTGACGACTTGGCGAGTCGTTCTCCCATACACGGTCTCATGAAAGCCTTCTAATCGACGAGTGCCAGGTTTTGCGATGAGTTCAGTGAAAGCCAGTCTTTTGGCAGCGGGCAGCACATCCTGTACTCGGCGGTCCAAATCGGCAATTCCCAAAGCATTTGAATGGTGCTTGAGCCCAGGTTTCCCATCGATCTCTGCCATAAGTTCCGCAGAGAGTTCAGTCAAATCAATTCCGAGCATTGCAAAGTCGGTTGTAAAGCCCCCAACATCTACGATTAGCGTCCACGCCACTTTATTGCCATTGGCCATGACTGCTTGTCGCATTCGATGAAACAGGCCTGTCTCGCGGAACATTTGTCCATAATCTGCCTGTTGCACTTTGGGGTGTCGATGGTTGGCTCCATTACTCAGTGCACCAATGACGTTGGCCAATGGCTCTGGGAGTACTGGAAAGACATCATCGAATTTCCAGCCCGCCTCGGTGAGGATGTTCTTGAGTTTCAATTCGGCACCGCTTTGTGCGCCGAAACTGGGGAGCGTGACCCGGACGGGCAACGCGGAGCAGGGTTTGCCAGTGGCCTTGATGCACGCTCCGTCCCAAAATTCTCGCAACCAGCGGAAATAGCCGATGCCTATAGCGTGGAAATCGATTGTGGGAGCGGGAGGAGCAGCGTTCTTTTTGGTCCGACCTCTCTTTTTGAGTTGCGGCTGTTGTTGTGCCAATCCCGAGATGCCAGGCAGAAGTTGATTATTCGCGGTTTTGAAGAATTCTGGTTTCCAGTTTCGATAGACTGTCAAACCTTCGATTTGATCCTGAAACTTTTCAACGTCCAATCCGAAATACCAACCATCGCTGTCAAGATGAGCAGCTACTGTCGGGACACAGGCATAAAGGATGTCATCGGTTTGCACCCCTACATCAGCCAGCAATCTGGATTGGCATTCCGAGCCTTTGCGAATAGCTACTTTTGTAAAGGAATTTCCAAAATCGATACATAGCATTTCATTCATTTGTCACCTCCACCGGTGATCGGATCGACTGCGATTTTCACCAAGTATGAAGGATTCCCTGATGGAGACTCATATACCCAGCCAGGCGCACTAATGCGACATTTCGTCCCAGGAAGTACTCTTGCTGTCGATTGATGGAATCTTCCATCGAAGACGACTTCCGAGCCGATTTCTCCAATTTGGCACATCGCACCAGTCATATAGAAAACGCGTTCAACAGCTTCACGACCATCCGGCGACTCGTTATAGAGTTCTGCCAATTCTTGACAGATCCGTCGCTGGTAGTTCTCTTCAACTTCATTACCCGGCTTAGGTGGATCAATCGGCAACTTTGGAATAGGAGTACCATCATTCAGTACTTCAGGTTTGACCGAAGGTGGTTTTAGTAGATCCTCAAAGTACTGTTTCCGCTTTTGGATTGCTTCCGTTTCAGACCGTAGCGAACCGAATCTCGCTTCAACGACGTTCCGGAATTGTTCCAGCAACGCAACTTCCTTGGCAACGATTTCAGCACGATGAAAATCTAGCGAAGCGAGCTGTGTCTCCACAGTTGAGGCAAGTGCTAATTGAATCGCAGCACTATGTGCGGGGGTTGCAATTCGTAGCAGTTCGGCGTATTCTTGCGCGGGCGTACATTCGAGGAGTTTCGCGACACCTGTACTTGTAATCCGAACGTACGCGACGGCTGTGCGCCCCTCTTTTTCCGATCTCACATCGAACAATGCAAGACCAGAGTCTAAGCATTCCTTCTCGGCTGCGATGACTGATTTGGCGCCACCTCCAAGCAAACTATAGCTTTCGACACTCTTTGTGCGCAGGCGTATTTCCCCCTCGAAAGTCAAGGCTTTCCGGAGAGCAGCGAGCGTTGAGTCGGACAGCGCAGTCGACACGCCGAAGGCTCCTCGGGCAAATGTCGAAATCCACCCTTCGTTTATACCTTGCTTCGCCCGTCCGGCCAACTTATTTTCATTTAGCACTCCTGTATTTGCAGTTTATCGCTGGGCGCTTTTGGCCCGTCACTTCCGGTAGTGGCAGATCCGCGACCGGTGCTGTTGGGCCTGCTGTGCCGGCCAGTCGTACCGCCTCGGCCGTCGGCTAGTTTGTGGGTTTTCCTCTTGGAGAGAACTTCTTCATGTCCCGGAACAATCCCCAGCGCGCTCGAATCTGGCGAGAGTTGATCGACACTTTGATTCGCCGCATCGCCTCGGCTGCGGCGGAGAAGAAGTGGCCGCGACCGTCAAAGTGCTGATCGTCCACGAGCCGCAGGTACGCCTCGTGGACGAGAGCGGTGGCGTCGAGGGTGTGGCCGGGAGATTCCGCAGCCATCCTCACGGCGGCGAGCTTGCGCAACTCGTCGTAGACGCGCGGCAGCAGGTCGGCGGCAGCCCGGCGGTCACCAACTTGTGCGGCTTCGAGGAGACGAGTTACTTCGGACATTCAGCCGAGTGTACCTATGATTCGGGCTGCGCAATCGCCCACTCGATGGTGCCAAACAGGTCTTGGCCGATCCCTTCGCAAATGCTGCGGCACTCGCCGATGAGTTGGGCGAACTTGACCGCCTCGTTTCCTTCGTTCATCGAAGACCGGGAGATAATCTTTCGCAGGGTTACGATGTGCTTCTCCGTCTCCCCCCTCGACCACTGCGACCCCTTGTGGAACTCGCCCGAATGGATTTTGTCGAGGCCCGCATCCTCGGGCGTGTACTTGCCGATGATCTCCATCGCCTGTATGGACGCACTCGCCAGAAGCCACGCGATATGGACCTTATTGGCGTCCGTCCACCCCTTCCCGCACTCCTCCTCCGCGCCGTAGAGGTCGGAGAAGATCATCGCGAGGATCGCGTATCGATAGTCACCGGTCTTCCGGTGCTGCGAAAGGTGGACGGAAGCGGCGTGCAGGTTTTTGCGAATCTCATCGGCAGTCATTGGAAGCCCTTTGTGTACCACCACCCTACCTTGCCACCACCCGCGTGCAATCAAACTCAGTCCTGTTTCGGAGTCGCAACGGCGTCCTTGCCTGTTCCAAGCCATGCCTTGAACGCGGTCATCGCTTCGGGCTTTATGCGGAGAATCCTATGGAAGCCACCGTGAATCCCGTTACCAAGATCGGCACGCTCACTTCGGCGTGGGGCTTCTTCTCGCCGGTCGAGTAGCCCGAACTCAGCATGGCGATTCCGCGCGCTTATGTTCTCCCGATACTGGAAGCCGGGGGTGGCCTTGCCGATGTCGTGCGCGGCGATCAGGAAGACTGCCCAAGGTGAGCCAATAAGGGGAGGGCGACGGCGCACCGAACCCGTCCGGCGGCAGTGCTGATTGCCGCTGCGGTTTCGTTGCATCCGGCGGAGTCGGGTCGGTACACTCTCCCCCATGTCCGATGTGACTTCCCTCCTCGAAGCCGCTGCGGTCGGTGACCGTCGGGCGGCAAGTCTTCGTCCCCAAATCCTGTAGCAAGTCGGTCAGGCCGGCGGCGGCAGATCGGACGGCGAGGTGGTTGAGGACGTCGCGAACGAAAAGCGGTGGGTCCGCGAAGTACGGCCGCCAAGTCGGGCTCGAAGCCCAAGGGTGCCCCACCAATCGCTCCGAAGGCGGCGAAGGGCGAACCGCCGTACGATCCTATCCCGCGATTGGGGAGTTGATGTCCTCGGGAGTGGCAGTTCCGTTGCCAGACTCCTCATGGGTTACCGCGTGTGGGGGATACCACTCTTGTACAAGCTCGGCCCAAATCTCCTTTGCGGGCCGACGCAGGAATCCCCTCGATTGCCAAATCAATCGGCACTTGTGGCCATTCCAGTTCTCGGGGGGAAGATAAACCTTCGAGCGATCCTTCAAATGCTTGGTGACATATCGAGCATATCCTTCGGCTGTTTTTACAGGCTTGCAATAGACGCTGACGGGTCGCCCATCGCAGGATGCTGACCACCATTTGCGGATCAATTTCTTCATCGCCGCATCCGATCCTCCGAAGGGCGCGATGAACGTGACGTGAGCGTGCGGAAGTCCCCACTCGTCGAACTCGATCCGGCAGTCGTACTCGATTGTCGGTGGCGTCGCTTTGTCGGCCGGCGGAGGAGTGGAATCATCGTGGTGTACTCCACCGAGCATCTTGGACGATTTTCGATTACGCGGCACGCGCTTTCGCGGGATTGTCGTCTTGCGGAAGTCCCGAAAGTACTGGGTTAAAGCTCGTAGAGACTTCGCCATCTGTCCGGAGGTGGTGACCTCGTCATCGGTGATCTTGAGGACCACGCAATGGGTCGGAAGGCGATCCCGGAACGAACGAATCAGAATCTCTGCCTGTTTGTGGGCAGCTTTCGCCTGACATGCGCGATCGGGACATTGACGCTGGCCGCAGGTAATCGGAGCGTCATTCTCGGTAAATCTTTGGAAACGGCACATCGAGGGAGGATCCGCAGGTTGAGGATCTACGAAAGCCTACCTACGATCTCCCGATGCTGGAACAGCACTTGGTCTCCGCCAACTGGACTTTCCGGCTCAAATTCTGATACCGCTCTACTTCATCTCGATCAGGCCCGGCCCGAACGACATATCGACCCGCCGCGAATCGGCGTCCGCCGTCACCGACGCCTTGCGGATCGACGAGGCGAACTCGGGCAGCGTCAGTTTGACCTTGGCGGTCGGCTTGGCCGGAATCGCCTTTCTAAAGTTCGGGAACCTGCCCGCCATCAGCGCCGAATGGACGCGGGCGTTGTCCGTTCGCAGTTCGATCCCCTTGTCCGAGAAGCGGATCGCCACCGCCTCCTCGGCCGACTTGATGTTGCCGACGAACAGTTGCAGCGCCCGGATCGGCACGAGGCACTGGGCAACCCCCTCCATGTCGCCCGTCGCGCAGTTCTGGTCGCACATCGCGAAAAAGTTGCCGTCGCTCGCGGCCATCGCCAGCTTCGACTGCGACACCTCGATCCGCACGCCCTTGAAGGTGAACTTCTCGTGCGGCCGGTCGTCGGCCGCGAACACCGTCCGCTTGTAGACCTGCTTGAAAGCCCCGGCTTGCATCGTCAGTTCGAGGGCGCCCGCCGGCATCGGCTGCGGGTCGGGGAAATCGTCGGCCGGCATCGTGGGCAGGTTCCACCGGTCCTTGGCGGACTTCAAGACGGCGGCGTCATCCTCCTCGCGGAACTCCACTTCCCTGTCGCCCAGTTCCTTCAGGATCATCGCCAGCCGCTTGGGATCGACCACGGCGGCGAAGTCGCCCTCGCACGGAACGGATCGCTGGACGGCGATGTGCAGGTCCGTGGCGGTCGCCGTGAGCAACCCGCCTCGGGCCACCAGTTTGACGTTGGTCAGGATCGGCATCGTCGTCCGCTGGGACAACACCGCGTTCGACACCGGAAAGGTCGCCTCTTGCTTCCGAGCGGAGCGCATCCAAGTTTCGCCCGCCAACCGTCCGTCATCGTCGCATAATCGCCTGCTTCCTCGGTTTGCGGCATGAGGCGGCTGTCGATGGGATACTCGCCAACGGTCGGCAACGTCTCAAATGAGACGTTGGTCTTGGGCGGCGCCTGCTATTTCGACTCGATTGCTCGACAGGAATCAGGGACAGGTGTACCCGGTTTCGGAAGGACCAAGTACTTCGTCGAATCCGCGAAGTGCGGGGGCAACGTCTCAAATGAGACGTTGGTCGAGACGTTCGTAGAGGGCATGGGCGGTGCAGGATCGTTGTCCACATCGCCCTGCGGCTCCTTGACAACTTCCTTCGCCTGTCGCGACTTCCGGGTCTTGCCGTCGGCCCCGACCCGCTCGGTCGCTTCGGGGATGTCGTGCCGCTCTTCCAGTTCCTTCCGTACCTCGCCTACCGTCCCCGCTGAAGATCCGATTTCCCCCGCCACGCGCGGATCGCTCCACTCCGGGAAGAGCCGTCGAAATGTGTCCCTCTCCTCGACAAGACTCGTGGTGTGTTCCCCGGTGTGTGGGTAATAGGAAGTTCATCGCGCGTCCGATAGCTTTGTCGGTGTCCATATTCGTGATCGCGACCGAATCGCTCCCTCGGATAACTATGACTGCGAACATCTCTGCATCTTTGCGCGAATGCAAAAACTAGGCGAATTCCGCCACTTCTCCGAAGACCTTGTGCATTCGCACACAATTCCCTCGTGTTGCCATGGCGGGTAATCTTGGTCGGCCTATCGGCAATCCAGCAAAAGTTGCGACAATCAAGGTCGATGAAGCACGCCCAAGCTCTCCCGACCGGAGGCGGAGGGTTGATCGACAGAGTGTGTTGGCTGTTGTATACTGTGTGGGAATCGAGCAATCCGGTCTCGACTGTGCATCGCTGACCCCAGTTACGACCAATCGCGTCGGCGAAACTGGGTACAGGGATGGGGGTACAGAAATGGAGCTAGGTACAGTCATTCCGAGGTGTTTTGGGAGTTTTGGTACACTATCGCCATCGCATAAGTGCATGAAATACTAGCCAGTCAAAGGATTGCCATTTTCGCACGCTCACTTTTAATGAGCGGGTCGTGGGTTCGATCCCCACCGTCCTCACTTGTATTTTTGGATGACCATCGACGCACATCTCATTTCCGCAACTCAACCACACGACCTAGGCCAGCAAAGTCACCGAAACGGTGATGCAGA
>JANXWE010000001.1 GCA_025351325.1 Fimbriiglobus sp. | reverse complement strand
AACAACAACCTGATTCTCTGGGGTGATCCGAAGAGCAACGCGATCCTGGCGAAGATCGCCGACAAGCTGCCGTTGGCCGAGTTCGGTGACAGCACGGTGACACTGAGCATCTACCCGAACCCGCTGAACCCGAAGAAGTACGTGGTGCTCAACAGCGGCTTCACCTTCCGCGAGTACGACTACCTCAACAACGCCCGCCAGGTGCCGAAGCTGCCGGACTACGCCATCATTGATGTGAACACCCCGGCCAACAGCCGCTACCCCGGCAAAGTGATCCGGGCCGGCTTCTTCGACGAGCAATGGAAGCTCCAAAAAGACGACGGGAAAGGGAAGTGACCATGCCGCGACCACTGCGCGTTTCGATCATCCTGCTGCCGTCGCTTGCGTTTGCCGTCATCGCGGTGCTGTTTCTGTTCCGCACTCCGACGGAAGCCGTGCCCGCAGGAACCGTGTCGCCGAGTTTGAATCGATCCGCGACTTCCAAGCTAGTGGTCGTGATCAGTTTTGATCAGATGCGTGGCGATTATTTGGATCGTTGGTCGAAACAGTTCGGGCCGAATGGCTTTGAAAAATTGAAGCGCGAGGGGGTTTGGTACCGCGACGCGCACCTGCCCTATGGTTGCAGTTCCACCGGGCCGGGGCATGCCAGCATCGGCACGGGGCAACCGCCGGCGGTGCATGGGATCATCGAAAACCGCTGGTACGACCGCGCCACCGGTCGGGAAATCAACGGCGCCAGCGGCGACAAACGCTACCGTCGGATTCCGGAAGTGTCCGGGGATGATGACCCAGCATTCGCCCCGGATCGCCTTCTGTGCGAGGGGATCGGCGATCAACTGCTGAAAATCGAGAAGTCGAAAGCCCGCGTCTTCAGCCTCTCCTTGAAGGAGCGCTCGGCCGTGCTCATGGGTGGTAAACACCCCACGGGAGTGTATGCCTTCGATACGGTGAAAGGCGAGTTCCACACGTCGAGCTACTACACCGAAACCGTGCCCGGTTGGGTGCTGGACTTCAACAAATCGGGCAAGGCCGACGGCTGGTTCGGTCAGAACTGGGATCGGCTGGGCGATGGCTCGGTGTACGACCGAATTGCCGGGCCAGACAACGTCGCTTCCGAAGGAGTCGGCATCAACGCGCAAGGGCGCACCTTCCCTCATCCGCTCAGTTTCGGGCTGACAGCGCCGAACAAGAAATACTACGACGCCCTCGAAAACTGCGGGCATGGCAACGATCTTCTTTGGGCCTTCACCAAGGCCTGTTTGGATGGTGAACAACTCGGACGAGTTGCGACCGATGATTTGCTGTTCGTCAGTTTTTCGAGCAACGACCTCATCGGTCATTCGTGGGGGCCCGATTCCCACGAAGTGCTCGATGTGACGCTCCGCAGCGACCGACTGATTGCGGAATTGATCGCGAAGCTCGACCTCGGTGTGGGAGCTGGGAATTACACGCTGATTGTCACGGCCGACCACGGGGTCTGTCCGATGCCGGAACTCGCCGTGAAGAACCACCCGGATGCCACGCGGTTCAATCCGAAGGAAATCTTCGGCAACCTCGGTTTGATGCTCGATGAGAAATTCGGCCCCGTCGGCGACAGCCCGGAACTGTGGGTGAGCAAGATCGCATACCCGGATATTTACCTGAACCGGGCCGCGATGACTGTGGCAGGCAAACCAATCAGCGAAGTCGAAACAGCCGTCGCACAGTGGGCCGGAAACCGCGACTCGATGCTGGTGGCATTCACGCGGAGTACGCTGGCCGGGCCGGTGCTGACCGATCCTCTGGCCCGCAGCATGCAACTCGGTTACCAAGCGGAGCGCAGCGGTGACGTGGTGGTGGTGAATCAGCCGTATTGTTTACCGATTGGCAAACTCAGTTTCGGATCGAGTCACGGTAGCCCCCACGACTACGACACGCATGTGCCGATCCTTTTTTACGGAGCGGGCGTCACGGCACGAGAACCGATCACGGAGCGAGTGAGTTCCTTCCTCGTCGCCGAGCAAATCCAGCGGTCGCTCGGTTTGCCGCGTTGACATGGTGGCCGCAGAGGTCAAAATGAGAATTGTTCCCGCAACCCAGTGAGGTTCTCGATCATGGCCGAAGAGTCGACTCCCGAACTCCGCCAAGCCCGGATGAAAGAATTCATGAGCTTGTTACCGCTGACAATGGAACTGGCCGGACTACCCAAAGCGCAGCTCGGAACCATTTTCAACGAAGGGCAAATGGAAGTACGGGTGATGAACATCCGCAGTGCGTTCAAACTGGCACGGGCACTCGTGAAGGAAATCGGCGAAGGGTAGCAGAACGGATCTTTCACCACAGAGTCACAGAGAACACAGAGATAAAACGAGAAAAAACGAAAACAGAAATAGCCTGTGAAAACGGGGACAGGAACGGTTCCAAATCCTATTTCGATTTTCACTTCTTTTCCCGGTTCTGTCTCTGTATTCTCTGTGACTCTGTGGTGAAAAAATTCTAAGCACGTTCAACCGCGCACGGCGATCGCCGTGGCAGTCGCGAACAAGCGGCAATAACTGAAGCTCAACAAGACGTTGGCGACGCCGCGAGCTTCCATGCGATCCCGCGTGGCGCCGGTGATGACGGCGCGCGGTTGAATGGCACTCTCGCAGACGATTTCGACGTCGCGCCAATCGATGCCGCGCTTCCATTTGAACCCGATGGCCCGAAAGGTCGCTTCTTTCGCGGCCCACACCGCGGCGTAGTACTCCGTGCTGTGACTCCGATCGCGGCAATATCGGGCCTCGACATCGGTGTACACTTCGCGGATGAATTTCTCGACGTGCTCGTCGATGAGTTTGCGCACGCGGGCGCACTCCATGATGTGCGTTCCCATACCGGCGATCTCCATCGTACCCTCGATCTGGACAGAACTTTTGCCCGCAACCGATAAACTTCCAGTAGCCATTGTGGCAGATGCTGGGCCGGGTTCATACCCCGCTTGCCGGAAGGACTCTGATGACCGCCGAAGAATTGCTCGCCGACCTCACGCCCAACCAGCGACTCGCCGTGCAGCACGGGGCCGGCCCGCTGCTCATTTTGGCCGGGGCCGGTTCGGGTAAAACCCGCGTCATCACCCGGCGTGTCGGCTATCTGCTGCTCAGCGGAGTCAAAGCGTGGAACATCTTGGCGATCACCTTCACGAATAAAGCCGCCGGGGAAATGCGGCACCGCGTCGAGGCGATCAGCCCCGGAAACCGGGTGTTGGTCAGCACGTTCCACAGCCTCGGAGCGCGGTTGCTCCGGCAGTACGCGGATCGGCTGAACCTCGATAAAAACTTCACCATCTACGACACCGACGACCGCAACAAACTGATCAAAGATGCCCTCGAGCGCTCGGGCATCGACAACGTAAAGTTCACGCCGGAACGGATCGGTGGGGCGATCAGCAAAGCGAAGAACGCGCTACTGCCACCGGGGCAATACGCCCAGACGGCAAGCGATTTCTTCAGCCAGACCGTCGCAAAAGTCTACACGATCTACGAGAAGCGTCTGCGGCAAGCCAACGCCATGGACTTCGACGATTTGCTCTACTTGCCCGCACTCGCGCTCAAGCACAACGAGGAACTCCGCGCCGAACTCGATGCCCGGTTCAAGTATGTTCTCATCGATGAATACCAAGACACGAACCAGGCCCAGTACGAGTTCGCCCGGCGGCTGAGCATGCACAACCCGAACATCTGCGTCGTCGGTGATCCGGATCAGAACGTCTACCGTTGGCGCGGGGCCGACCTGCGAAACATCATGGACTTCGAACGAGACTTTGCAGGCGCGAAGGTCATCACGCTCGAGCAGAATTTCCGCAGCACCAAGAACGTGATCGCGGCGGCCAATAGCCTGATTAAGCACAACAAGCACCGCAAAGATAAGACGCTGAACACCGACAACGGTGAGGGCACCCCGGTCCGCGTGCTGCGCTTCGACAACGGCCTCGACGAGGCCGAGGGTATTGTGCTGGCCATCAAGAAGACCGTGCAAGATGGTCGGTTTCGCTACCGGGATCACGCCATTTTCTTGCGGATCAACGCCCTCACACGGTCGTTGGAATCGGCGTTCGTGAAACATGGCGTTCCGTTCCAAATCGTGAAAGGTTTGGCGTTCTTCGACCGCAAAGAGAACCGCGATGTGATGGCTTACTTGCGGTTGTTGGTGAACCCCGCCGACCCGATCAGTTTCCTCCGCATCGTCAACGAGCCGGCCCGTGGCATCGGCAAAGTGTCCCTCGATAAACTGGTGGCGTTCGCCACCGACAACGAGTTGACACTCACGGTCGCGTGCGGGCAGGTTCACCGCATCCCGGAGATCCGCGGCAAGGCGGCGACGGGGCTGAAGGATTTCTTCCGACTGATGACCGAACTGCGGGCGAAGCAGGATCTGCCGCTGCACGAGTTGATCGGCCAAGTGCTCGATTTGTCGGGGTATCGCAAAGTGCTGCGGGAATCGGGCGACGAAGACGACGCGGATCGATTGGCCAACATCGAGGAACTCATCACGGCCGCACGGCAATATTACGAGGCCGATCCGTCACGGGTGCTCGGGGACTTCTTAGAGCAAGTGACGCTGGCCAGCGACGTCGATAGTTGGGACGAAAAGTCGGACTGTGTGAGCGTGATGACCCTGCACGCCGCGAAGGGTTTGGAGTTCCCCGTGGTCTACCTCATGGCCTGCGAGCAAGGTATTCTGCCGCACAATCGCAGCATCGAAAGCGGCAAAGACGACGACTTGGAAGAAGAACGTCGGCTCTGTTTCGTCGGCATGACACGGGCCATGCAAGAACTGACACTGTGCCACGCCCGGATGCGCGAGTTCCGCGGTCAAGTGACTTACGCCATCCCCAGTATGTTCCTTGATGAACTGCCCCGAGACGTGCAAACGCAAGACCCCAGTAGCGGACGGAACCAAGCCCGTTCGGCCATCAACGAGTGGCGTTCCGGCATCGGCGACACCGCATCACGGGCTGGATTTGCTACCAAACCGATGACGCCGGCCGCAGCGGGTACGCCCATCGCTGGGACGAACTACACAGTCGGTGGTGTCGTGCAGCACGACGAATACGGGATCGGTCAAATCACCGATGTGAGCGGCTTCGGGGCACTCCGACGTTTGAAGATCCGCTTCCCCGCCGCCGGTGAGAAGACGTTCGTGGCCGACAAAGTGAAGCTGAAGGTGATCGAGCGGAAATAGGACATGCATTCGTTCACCACAGAGTCACCGAGAACACCGAAAAAACGAGATTGACCGAGAAATTCGGTTACGATTTAGCTCGTTTCTACTTGTTTCTGTCTCTTCCTTTCTCGGTGTTCTCGGTGACTCTGTGATGAATATTTTCTCTTCCAACCCGAGAGTCCGATCATGTTCACGCTGTCCGCGTTCGCCGATGAAATTTCACCCGATCCCGCGGAGCAGATCGCCGTGCTGAAGGCGTGCCGAATCCGCTTCATCGAGTTCCGCTCCATCGA
>JANXWE010000305.1 GCA_025351325.1 Fimbriiglobus sp. | reverse complement strand
TGCGCGGCCGCACCCGTCGGTGGGCCGAGCAGTGACAACGGCACGACACTGTTGCCATCGACCGCGTAAACGGGGATGTTCACTTGCGCGGCAACCGCTCGAATCTGGGCGGGCACGATGTACTGCGGGAAGTCGTCGGTCACCAATAAACAAGCTTTCGAACAGAGCTGGCGAACCAATCCACGGCCACGATCATCCGGGGTTTCGACGAAGGGCCAGTAGATGACGCCGAGTTCTTTTGCCGCTGCGGCGTTGTCGATCATCCCTTCCAAAATGAACTGGTGGAAACGGGCACTCGCCCACGGTGCGTTCAACTTCAACCCTTCGTAGACCACGAGCGGTTTCTTGAGTTGCCTGGCCCAATGCAGAGCGTAATCGAGCGCATGATTGTGCGTCAGCCGGCGGTACATCGAACACCAATACAACACGTACTCGCCGGTCGTGTCGGGCTTGTGATCGTTGGCGTTGCGAACGCGGGCATCTCGGATGGTCGACACGGAGCTTCCTCGTTCCTGACCGATTAGAACCCTATGATAGGTGGCATGGCAGCACCCGTTCTCGACCTCATCGACATTCGCAAGAGCTACGGCCGAACCGAAGCATTGGCCGGCGTGAGCCTGACCGTGCAGCCGGGTGAACTCTTCGGCTTGCTCGGCCCCAACGGCGCGGGCAAGACCACCCTCCTCGCCATCCTCGCCGGCTTGTCCGAGCCGACGGCCGGTGCCGTGAAACTCTTCGGCGATGCGTTCGATCCCCGCGCCCGCGCGGCCCGCAAGCTCATCGGTCTGGCCACCCAAGATTTGGCAATCTACCCGGAATTGTCGGCCCGCGAAAACCTTCGCTTCTTCGGCGAACTCTACGGCCTGGGCCGTGCCGACTTGCGGTCGCGCATCGACGAAATGCTCGGTGCGGTCTCGCTGAAGGATCGGGCCGACCAGCTCGCCGGGACTTTCTCCGGTGGGATGAAACGGCGGCTGAACTTGGCCGTGGCACTCGTCCATCGGCCGAGGTTGCTCCTGCTCGACGAACCAACGACGGGGGTCGATCCGCAATCGCGAAACCATATTTTCGAACGCGTCCAAGCCCTCAATGCCGAGGGACTGACAGTGATTTACACCAGCCACTACATGGAAGAAGTGCAAGCGCTCTGCCCACGCATCGGCATTCTCGATCATGGTCGTGTGATCGCCTGCGACAGCCGCGAATCGCTTTTGAATCGACTGGATACCGCACTGACACTGACGATGGCCGAACCCACTTCGGCGTGGTTGGCGAGTGCGCGACAATTGCCCGGTGCGCGCTCGGTCGAATGGAGCCACGGAAATTTGCAGGTCGCATCGCCGGAAGCTGCGGCGCTCTTGCCGAAGTTGCTGGCACACGGCGCCGCTCCGTCGGCCATCGACGTGAAAGCGCCGACGCTAGAAAGTGTCTTTCTCAGCCTCACGGGCCGGGCCTTGAGGGATTGAGGTTTTGAAACAGGAGTTCGTTCCGATGCCCGCGTTCACCATCGCCCTCAAAGATCTGCGGCTACTCTTGCGCGATCCGCGTTCGGCGGTGATCTTGCTCCTCATGCCGCTGGTGCTGATCCTCGTTCTCGGGCTGTCGCTGGGCGATGCGTTCGGCCGCAAGCCGGATGATCAACTGCAAATCTCCGTCGTCGTCGAAGATATCGGGCTGCCGGAAACGCTCGTGATCCGACCACCCGTCAAAGAGAAACCGGCCGGCGCCGTTCTCGGTTCCATGTCGTTCGCGGCACCGATGCAGCGCAAACATCCGCCGACGAAACGTTGGGTGGATGTGCTGCTGGACGACCTCAAAGACACCGGCAACATCAAGATCGAGGTGATCCCCAGCCGCGCGGAGGCCGAGCAACTCGTGAAGCGCGGCAAGCGCTCGGCGGTCATCGTCTTTGAACCGGAGTTCAGCGACCGCGTGGATCGCTGCTCGTTCGTCGGTTCCGAATTCCGACCGAACCCCATCAACCCGCTCGATCGCTACGGCGTCGTCACCCAAGAAGTCGGCGTGACGGTGCTCGACAACCCGTACCAGCCCATTGGTGGGTCGGTGGTGAAGCAAGTCACCCAGGTGAGTTTGATGCGCGTGATCGTGCCGTGGATGATCGGCCAGGCATTCGACCTGATCGGCACCCCCCTGTTCATGAAGAAGATGGAAGGCTACATTCCGGGCTTCTCGTTCCTACCCACCGAAATGCGGGCGAGCATTGGGTTAGGTATCCGCAAAGGGATCGGTGGCTTCTTCGGCAATTACGATTTCACCGCGCTGACGTGGTACGGCCTGACCAAAGACATCCCCCCGGACGTGAAAGCCGCGAATGCGGCCGCGTACACTCCGCCCCCGACGGGCCTCGGACGCGGGGCGAAAAAGTATCAGATTCTGGTGCCGAGTTACACGGTGACCTTCGCATTCTTCCTGGTGCTGACCGTCGGCTGGCTCTTCGTCGCCGAGCGCCGGCATGGCACGATGGTGCGGTTGCGGGCCGCACCGATCACCCGTGGCCAAATCTTGCTCGGCAAACTGCTGCCCTGCTTCGCCGTCTCAGCGATTCAAGGTTTCACCTTACTCCTGTTCGGCAAACTGATCTTCGGCATGAGTTTCGGCGCCGAACCGTGGCTAATCATCCCGGTGGTGCTCAGCACCTCGTTCGCGGCCGTGGGATTGGCGATGTTCGTCGCGGGGTTGGCCCGCACCGAAACGCAAGTGGCCGTGTACGGGACGCTGCTGGTGCTGGTGCTGGCCGGGTTGAGTGGATCGATGATGCCACGGGAATTGATGCCCGAGTGGATGCGGAGCTTCAGTTATGTCACCCCGCACGCTTGGGCCTTGGACGCGTACGAGCAACTGCTGCATCCGGAAAGCCCCGCCATCGACTTCGCCACCGTGGGCACTTCGTGCGGTGTCTTGTGCGGCTTCGGGTTAGGGTTTTCGTTGCTCGCTTGGTGGTGGATGAATTTGGAATGAGGGATCGACCATGCCACATTTAGCCGGCGCGGCTTGCGGACTCTGCCGAAAAGAGTTGATGGGCTTTCGAGACGGTGCTTTCTGCCCCAAGTGCGAAAGCCCCGTTCACATCGATTGCGCCCGTTCGGCCACTGCCGAAACTCCGGAAACAGTATGCCCGAGGTGCGGGACTCAGAAAAAAGTGGCCAAACAATGGCGCGAACGGGAGACCGCATGTGAAAACGAGTTGGAGGAAGAAGAAACGAAAGAGATCACGAAATCGTCGCTGAAGAGAGGCGTGGAATTCACCGGAGACGCGGGTATCGCATTTGTGGCTATTCTCGCAGTATTGGCCATTCCCATCACGCTCTGGAAACGGCTATTTCACCCCGCCGACGAAACTCCAGAGCACCTCAAACCCACGGCCCCAATCGAACCCGAGAAGAAGAAGCCTTGGGAGGATCAAACCCGAACTACCGAGTGAAATTGCTTTGTGGACAGGCATCTTGCTCAATGACATCTAATTCCAGATGAAAATTCCGAAGCGTTCGTACGAACGCAAGGTGATCGCAAGGGGGCGAAAATTCCCCGAACGCCCCCGAGTCAAACCCACCGAACCGGGAAAGTAAGTGCCATTGGGCAAGATGCCTGTCCACGAACGGAGCGTTAGGTCGCCGTATTGATCGCATTGATCAACTGTCGGAGCCGACCGGCATCGTGCTTGTTGTAGTGGAACTTCAACCGGGGTAACCCAGCCAACGCGGGTTCATTCGCTTCGGCGGGAAGTGCCCCTGTCTGCTCGAAAGTCCCACTCACCAAGATGTCCGCGAACTGCCCGTGCAGCGATCCCAACTTCGCCGCACTCAACGGCGAATGGAGCCGCAGCACGAGTTCTCCGCGCACGTAGCGCATGCTGTGATAGACCCGGTAAAACTGGGTCACTTCCGCAATCGCATCGTCCACCGAGTCGGTCACTTTGTAAAGGTGCAAGTCGTCCGCCGAGATGTAGCCGCGTGCCAGCAGATCCTCCTTCACGAACTCCTGCCAGCGGCTCCAGTAGTGGCCACCCGGTTCGTCGACGAGCACGATCGGGAAGATGTGCGTCTTGCCGGTCTGCACCAGCGTGAGTGTTTCAAAAGCTTCGTCGTGGGTGCCGAAGCCGCCGGGGAACAGCACGACCGCGTCCGACTCTTTGATGAACACGAGTTTGCGGGTGAAAAAGTAACGCAGGTTCATCAACTTCGAGTCGCCGCTCAGCACTGCATTCGCCCCCTGCTCGAACGGCAGCAGGATGTTCAACCCGAAGCTCTGCTCCCGGCCGGCCCCCAGGTGTCCCGCTTCCATAATTCCGCTGGCCGCCCCGGTGATGACCATCCAGCCCATTTCAGCAATGCGACGGCTGAACTCCACGGCGGCGATGTGGGCGGGGTGATCCGCTCGCGTCCGGGCCGACCCGAAGACGGTCGCTTTTCGGATACCACGGTAGCTAGCGAAGACGCGGAAGCAGTGCCGGAGTTCCTTGATAGCGGACGCCAGCAACTTCGCATCGCCGCGGGAGGCACCGTCTTTGAGGAGCTTGTCGGCGGTCTCGTGGATCTGCTGGACGAACTCGGCAATGCTCTCGGCCGGTGGCGAAACGACCGCATCCGGCGCATCGGACTCGAGGAATGACTCGAACGAACCATCGGGCGACTGGGCTTCGGACATGTTACTTCTCGGCTCGTTTCCAAATGTAGCAAGCGCAGCCGTCGACGCTTTGGAACTCGGTCGGGGCGGGTTTGCTTGGTTGCGCATGACACAAGAAGAGTTGCCCGTCTTCGAACTTGAAAATCCCGTCCGCGATCCCGGTGTCCGTTTTCACGTCCATCCGCATTGGATTGGCCGAGAAGTCGAACACCATCGTTGCGATTGCGTTCTTCGAACCCAATCCGCCATTCGTACGTGCGGAAAACTTATCTCCCGCGATTGTCAGTGTAAGAGTGGCAAGGTCGGCGGTTTGCACCTCTTTGCCGGAACCTGCGTCGAGCGAGACGATGACCCAATTCCCTTGAAGCAGATCCCGTGGGGACTGTTTTCTAACTTCTTTCGGCACCGGGGCGGCGAAGGCGCCGAGCCGAACAGGGCGAGTGCGAGCAGTGTTCTCATGATGGTCCTCGGAAATCATTTTCGTTTCGGCGGGGGGGTCCGCGTCGCACTCTGTTCCAGGAGCAACCGCAGGTACGACCGGCGTTCGAGGTCGACGAGCCCGAATTCGTCCACCGCTTTCAACAGCACCGCCCTAGCCGACTCGTACCGGGATTCGTCCGCCAGGATTTCGAGTTCGACGTACCGGCCCACGGCGCCGACGTCGTCGAGGCAGGCCGAGAGGGTGAAGCCGTCCCGTTCGAACGTGTAGACTTGCCGGAACTTCGACACCACGGCCACGGGCCGGTACGCCAGCGAACTCAGGAACCGCACGGCATCCGCCGCCGTCTGTGATCCGTCCGCCAACCGCAGCTCGATCTCCGGCCGGCTCTTGGTCACCGTGTCGATCTTCGGGCCTTTGTAGGTCAGGTAGTTTTCGGCGCCGATGCGCCGGAGTCGCACGGCTTCGTCGGTCTGGGCGAAGTCGCGGTCCGGCGCATTGAAATAATGATCGGTATCTTCGCGTCGCGGTTCGGGGACGGCCCCGGTCGCTTCGAGCTTGGCGATGATCGCACTCCAATCGGCGACTCGGAACTTCATTTCCACTTCAAGCATCGGTCACCCCGCGAGCGTGTGCGATCCAACTACTAGAATATGTTCCAACCCCGCACGGGGAATTGCAAGTCGGTTCCCAGTGGGGTCAGTCGAATGGGTCAACTCATCGCGGTCGGTAAAACCAACGAAATCCCTGACGGGGAGGCGAAGGTCATCACGGTGAACCGGAAAGATATTGCGGTCTTCTTCACCGATGGTTCATACTTCGCCATCGACGATGCCTGCCCACACGCGGGTGCCTCGTTGGCGGGCGGATTCGTCGAAGATGGCGAAGTCACCTGCCCGGTTCATGCCTGGCGTTTCAAACTCGCCGATGGGGCTTGGGCCGACAACCCGCGCGTGAAGACCGGCTGTTACAAAACCAGCGTCGTCGGCGACGTCGTCTTCGTGGAGGTGCCATGAAACCATTTTTGCTTCTAGCACTGGTGTTCGTTCCATTGGCGTTGTTGGCCCAGCCGAAGCCACCGGTCAAGGATGCGCCCGTCGTGCAGTACTCGTATCCGTTGTCCGTGACGCCGACGGCCAAGGTGACGGTCGTGCTACGCGGTCAAAAGCTCGACACCGTCACCGAGGTAAAATCGGGCGATGCCAAGGTGACGGCCAAACTGATCGGCAAAGGAAAGAAAGCGACGGTGCCGAATAACTATCCCGCGAACAAACTCGGGGACAGTGAGTGCGAAGTCGAATTGGTATTCCCGAAAGAGTTCACCCCGGAACAAGTTGCCCTGATCGTCACCAGCCCCTCTGGCACGAGTGAACTTTACAACTTGGTCGTGGTCGCCAAACCCACCGTGGAAGTCGAACCGAACGACAGTTTTGCCCAGGCCCAACCGATCACGCTGCCGGTGACCGTGGAAGGCAAGATCGGCAAAGAACGGGACGTGGACGTCTTCAAATTCGAGGGCAAGAAGGGGCAAACTGTCGCGTTCGAAGTCGTCGCGGCCCGCCTCGGCGCTCCGACGGACGCTCTGATCACGCTGTACGATGCTGCGAAAGGAATCGTCGGCATCGTGGACGACAGCGGCGGATCATCCGACCCGATTTTCAAAGGTACCCTGCCACGGGACGGGACATATTTCATCACGGTGACCGATGCCGCCGACCTGGGTGGCCCGCAGTTCGGCTATCGTTTGAAGGGTCGGTGAGCCGTTAGCCGCGAGACGAACGTCGAGCGCGGAAGCAGTAGGGTCTGACAAAACTTTCTGGCACCGACGGCTATTCAGTATTTGCGACCCCGAATGGGGTCACCGAAGGTAGCCTGGGGTGAAGCGAAGCGCAACCCCAGGAACGATTGCGTCCGGGTAGCCCCGTTGGGGCCCCAATCCGTTTCCCCTTACGTACCTGGGGTTCCGCTTCGCTTCACCCCAGGCTACCTTCGGTG
>JANXWE010000224.1 GCA_025351325.1 Fimbriiglobus sp. | reverse complement strand
TTGATTCGGAAATTTTTCGAAAGTATAGGCAGTGATTCGCGAATCATTTCCCCGCACCGATTGAAGACACTCTCGGGATCCCAGACAGGTTGTGCCGGATCTGTTCCCCATTTCATGCTCCTTAAATGCCCCCAGTCACTCTGCGTTGGGTTGTTGAGGAAGACTGAGGCGTACTTGATGAGCTGGCTTTGGCCATACAGTGCACGGACTACTTCAGATGGCCTTGGAGGATCCAAGTCATTAGTGAGATCATTACACACTATAAACGGATATTGTCTTTCCGACGAATTAGGTAATTCTGGTATGTCCGCCCAGAATCGGTGGGCGTCTGGATAGGATAATCGTGGACACACATAACTATAGGCATGCAAGAAGGCTTCAAGGTCCAGTACTGCGGAGTGGAACAGCTCTTGTGGTACGGACGGGTGTGTCGGAAGAAAGAAGCCGAAAAAGACATTTTGAGCCCAACTTGCCATCCAGTCAAACATCAGCTCGTTCGGAAATTCGTCGATCTGCTCGCTCCGACAGCAGTTGATAAACTCTTGCCAATAGTCATAAAACTCAAGATAGTCTTTTCGTTTTGTTTCCCAGTGCTCACGGAACGGCTTAAGTTCAGTGCGGACGGCGGGGGGGAATTCTCGCCGGCCTTTTACGTGCTGTTTGTCTTGCTGAGATAGGATTACGCATTCGGTCAACATGGGGTTGTTCCGCCTACCGGCGGGCCGGGAGCGCAGATTGCGAGAACAACGATCGCACTGCACTCACAGGCTTTCGGCGGGTAATTACTCCCACCGCTCCGGTATCAACAGCATACGCTCCACTGTGCCGCAGGGGGAAGTCGCGAATCGATGCAAACGCTAGATGGATTCGACGCTTGCGTCCCCGCCGACCGGATCGCTTCCGTTAGTCGCGTTCGGCAGGCTGGCGTCCGAATGCGGCTTGCCTGCCGCCTGAATTGCCGCCACGGCGACGGCGACGAGTTCCGACCATTCGACTCGCTGCAGCTCTTCATGCGTATGTCGGTGCCCGCATCCTGCTCGCTCCAATCGACACGACCATTGACATCGTAATGCGTCGTACTCCGGCTCAGGATCGTCCCCGCACTGCCGAGCGCCGAGCGAGCTGCTCGTGAAGTTCCCCGCCGTCATGATATTACGGATTCCACCAGATCAACTGGTATCAGTATTCGATACAGTTCCACGCGATGCGTCATTTGTTTCGCAGACCACCCCCGTGGTCGATTTTTCCGCACTCAGGGTAATGTTGCCAAAACAGCAAATAATAGCGGTAGACGTTAACACAAACAACCCAAATGCATAAATTAATATTATTATAAACTGTTCCCAGTTACTATATGCGTCAGACCAATGACAGACAACAGTAAGCAGGCAAACCAACAGAGGGATGACGACTCCTGTTTCATCAGGCTGTTTGCGGCACAGCATTCGCAGTGAAAAAGCTAGTACTGTCATGTGAATTGCTATACCACTTAGACTAAATATTCTCATCCGACCTTGATCAATGATTGGCAATCCTTCGCCATGCAGCAGCCGAACTGTCATTGAGTAGCAAAGTAGATTACTTGCTACACAAAATGCCAAGGCAAGAACTAGAAGAATACGGCGATACATGCAGAACTCACTTTTGGCCTTGAATTTCTTGTAATGTTCCACGCTGTAAACTTTCAATCAAAAAACCTCATAAATGCGGTTAATGGATAGTCGATTCCGGCCGAAAAAATCGGAACTTCCACAGACACCTCTGTAGATGCCCATACGACATTTAGATTCCAGATTCTAGTAGAATACCGGTCACAAGATCCGGGATGTAGAATATTCCAATCATATCCATCACCTCCAAGAACAAGTGGATCAGATACAGATGTCGTTCGTGAGTAGATGTACGAGTTTCGATTCTGAACATCGGTAGGCAAATCAAATGTCACACCACTAGCTTGTGCATTACCTGCACCTTGTAGCCAACGTGAAAATGTATGAACTTCTCCTGGATTCGATTTGCTCACAAATTGGATCCAAGAGTGGCCTGTTCGTCTTCGGATGCTCATATCCCATTCGCCTTCTAAAATCCATTGACCATCAACTTGTTTTAATGGGCCGGAACCTGTAATAGGGACAGGTTTTCCATTACTGCTATATATTACACTGGATCCAGACAGATCACTCCCATCAATTGGAATCCCAGCGTATGACGATATAGCTTTATCTATCCATCCAGTCATTGATCCTAGTGTGAGTGCTGAAAGGCCAAAAGTTGCTGTGCCAGTTCCAGCGGCAAGCGATTGATTCAGAATACGAATTATTCTGTACGAATTGTTAGCCCAGCTCAGATTGCGGAGATATTTGTAAGGGAATTGTATTCTCCATAGCGCGCGAGCTCCAACCCGTAAAGCTGTACCGGCAAAATTTGCACTAAGTCGAATACCAGTACCGATACTCGACAACATACTTCCAAGATCGCTCATTCCACTTGGATCGAGTCCTCGTATTGGGCTATTGCTTCCATATCCATATCGCATCAACTGTAGTGGGTCGCTCATGTTTCCAGTAAGCGAATCTACGCCCGTAAACCGACCACTTCGCGGGTCGTAGTATCGTGCTCGCAGATAGTATTGCCCCAGCGTCACATCGAATCGCTCGCCGCGATAGCCCACAGGTGTCTGTAGCGTTCCCACCTTGGCCACAGTGCCGCCGAAGGCGTCGAAGCGTTGGGCCAGCACGATGGCTCCGAGCAAGCTGATGGCTTGCCGCTCGCCAGAATGCCCATCACCCAGATAAAGCGATGTCGTGCCATTTCGCGTTTCTGCAATCGGATCGAGGCTCGCACCGTAGGTGTATCGCACGACTAACACGCCACTCGCCAACTCCTCCACGACCTGCGAGTACCCCGATGGCGTCATGCCATCGATCACGTAGTCCATCCGTGTGCCATTCTCGGTGACACTGCTGCGGATGCCATCTGGTGTGTAGAGATAACTCGTCGTCACGGTACCAACCGTTGCGCCACTCATGCGGCCGCGAATGTCCCACGATTGCGTGCGGTTGGTGGCACCGCCGGTTGAAGATGTCAAAGAGCCGTTGCTGTCGTAGCTATTGGTAATCGTCGTCGCGCCCGTCGCTTCTGTCAAGAGTTGGTCGCGATTGTTGTAGGCATTCGTTGTCGTCGCCGCATCGCTGCCGGTGCGAATCTTCTGAATGCGATTCCCGACCAAATCCAAC
>JANXWE010000346.1 GCA_025351325.1 Fimbriiglobus sp. | reverse complement strand
AAAGCCTCCGGCGAATCCCGCGAACGAATGCGCACGGCGTTCGATTCCATCGTGGCGATTCTGCGCTCCGGGAAGAACGTGTTGATCTGGCCGAGCGGTCGCCTGATGCGCGACGGCCTCGAGCACATCGGCGGGGCGCGGGCCGTGGCCGATCTGCTCGCGGCCGTGCCCGAAACCACGGTCGTACTCGTCCGCACCCGTGGCCTCTGGGGCAGCATGTTCAGTTGGGCTTACACCGGAACCCGACCGTATTTGGTGCCGTTGCTGTTCCGCGCCACCGGCATGCTGTTGTCGAACCTGTTGCTGTTCGCGCCGCGCCGCAAGATCACGGTGACGCTCGAAGCATTCCGTGCCGAGGATCGCCCGGCTCCGGATCGCCTGCTGCTGAATCCGTGGCTCGAAACGTGGTACAACGCCGACACCGCCGGCCAGCCGGAACCACCGACGTGGGTGCCGTACCATTTCCTGTTCGGCCCGCGCGAGTACTCCTTTCCAGCGCCCGCCCAGCTCGTCGAACACGATTTGTCCAAGGTGAAGCCGGAGACGAAGCAAGCCGTCGCCGAGATCCTCTCCGAAAAGTTGAAGCGGGCGTTGACGGCAACGGAAAACAGCCCGAACACGACCTACGGTCAGCTTGGAATCGACAGCCTCGACGGCATGGAACTGGCCCTGCAAGTCGAACAGCGGTTCGGCTTCAGCGGCGACGAAGTCCCGACATCCGTCGGTCAACTCTGGGCACTAGCCGAGGGGCTGATCGAACACGCGCCGACAAAACCGGCACCGCCCGAATGGTTCCGGGCATCAGGCGGTTCCCCGGACGTCGCCGTCCTGGGCGAAACTTTCGGCGAAGCCTTCGTGAACCGCTGCATTGTGGATCGGAAGAATGTCGCGGCCGCCGACGACAGTTCCGGGGTGCTCACCTACGAAAAATTGTTCGTGGCCAGCCGGGCGATGGCCGAACGCTTCCGGCAATATCCGGAACCCAACATCGGGTTGCTGATGCCGGCATCGGTGGCCGGGGATTTGGCCCTCGTGGCCCTGCATCTCGCAGGCAAGTTGCCGGTGGTGCTGAACTGGACGACGGGGCCGAGCAACCTGGAACACGCCGTGAAACTCATGGGCGTCACCCGGGTCATCACGGCGAAGGCGTTCATCGACCGGACGCAACTGGTGGTGCCCGGCGCCGAGTTTGTCTATTTGGAAGAGGTTCGCAAATCGATCGGCAAATTCGAACTGCTGACGACGCTGCTCACCCTGCGTTGGTTCCCCGCGCTGGCGGCCCGCACGGCCATGAAAGCGATCGTCCGCGACCCGCAAGCCCCGGCCGTGGTGCTCTTCACCAGCGGTTCGGAAAAGGCCCCGAAAGCGGTACCGCTAACGCACGCCAACATCATCGCCAACATGCGTGCCGCCGTCCCGCGGCTGATGATTACCAAGAACGATAGCGTGCTCGGATTTCTGCCGCTGTTCCACAGTTTCGGTCACACCGTCAGCGGCCTGTTCCCGCTCTTCGGCGGGGTGAAGATCGTCCACCATCCCGACCCGACCGACGCGGCGGCACTCGTTCGGAAAATTGCCGGGTACAAGCCGACGCTGACAGCGGGGACACCGTCGTTCATCCACTTCATTTTGGATCGGGCCAAACCGGGTGAACTGGACTCGTTGCGGATCGTCGCTTTGGGTGCCGAACGGTGCCCAGATGCGGTGTTCGAGAAAGGATTGAAACTCGCCCCGAACGCCAAGTTGATCGAGGGGTACGGCATCACCGAATGCTCGCCGATTGTGTCGTTCAACCCGCTGAATGCTCCGAAGCGCGGAACCATTGGCAAGCCGCTCGACGGCGTGGAACTGCGAGTGGTCGATTTGGAAACGAACCGGCCCGTGCCCGCCGGGGAAATGGGGATGTTGCAAGTAGCCGGCCCGAGCGTCTTCCCGGGGTACATCGGCTACGACGGGCCGTCCCCGTTCGAGGAACACGACGGCAAGCGGTATTACGTCACGGGTGACTTGGTGGCGCTCGATTCCGAGGGCTATATCGTCTTCCACGGCCGGTTGAAACGGTTCCTGAAAGCCGGCGGGGAGATGATCTCGTTGCCGGCGTTGGAAGAACCGTTCGCCAAAATGTTCCCGCCCACGGACGACGGCCCCCGCGTGGCGGTCGAAGGGATCGAAACGCCCGAAGGGCGCCGGATCGTGCTCTTTGTCACCGAGAAGTACGACCTCCAAACGGCCAACCACCTGCTCTTGGCGGAAGGTTTTCAGGGGGTGATTCGGCTCAACGAGGTGCGGCGGGTGGAAAAAATCCCGGTTCTGGGCACCGGGAAGACCGACTACAAAGTACTACGGGCGCAGATTGCGCCTGCGAAGCCGCCGGTTTGATCCGAGAGTTTTTCGGAATCCCGGCGAACCAGAGTTGCTCTTCCGTCCTATCATGTCAAAGTGTACGAGAAGCGTTTCGCCACCGGGCCAGCGCCTTTCCTCCTCCGGTCGCCGGCCGTAGGTATTTGTTCCATCAATGATTACGACTGCCACCCCGCTCTGAGACACGAGACGTTTGCGGTTCGGCACTCGCACGAGGATTGTCCATGGTTTCGGATGGTGCCGTCGTCGCCCCCACCCCCGCGGCCAAGCCGCCGATCAAATGGGGCACGATCTTTTGGGTTTCCGCGATTCACATCGGCGCGCTGTTCGCGCCGTTCACGTTTAGCTGGTCGGGCCTCGTGGCCTTTTTCGCCCTCTACATCCTCACCGGATTGGGCATCACCCTCGGCTTCCACCGGCTGCTGACCCACCGCAGCTACAGCACCTGGAAACCGATCGAATACGCACTGACGCTGTTCGGAATCTGGGCCAACGAGGGCGGGCCACTCCGCTGGGTTTGTACCCACCGCTTGCACCACACTCACTCCGACGAAGCCGAAGACCCGCACTCGCCCAAAGAAAAAGGCTTCTTCTGGGCGCACGCCGCCTGGTGGATGCGCGACGACCCCAAGACCGACGGCCCCATCGAAACGCTGTTCAACGTCAAGGATCTGGCCCGCGATCCGGTGCACCGGTTCTTCCAACGCACCCACGTGATTTACCTGCCACTTTTGGCCCTGCTCGTGTTCGGTGCCGGCTACCTCTACAACAACTTGGTGTTCAACGACGGTCTCAGCATGGAAATTGCCACCTCGTGGCTCGTCTGGGGCATGTTCGTCCGCACCGTTTGGGTGCTGCACACCACTTGGTTCGTGAACAGTGCCAGCCACATTTGGGGCTATCGCAATTTCCAGACCACCGACGACTCGAAGAACAACTGGTGGGTGGCCGCGCTCACCTTCGGCGAAGGCTGGCACAACAACCACCACGCGTACCAACGCTCGGCCCGCCACGGTCTACGCTGGTGGGAAATCGACGTGACCTACGCTTGTATCCAAGTGATGGCCGTCCTCGGCCTCGCCCGGAACATCCACGTGGCACCGAAGCCGCACGCCAAGCCCGGCTCCCGCAAAGCCAGCTGGCGTATTCTGTTCCCGCTGAAGAAGCAAGCGGCCCGTCGCAGTGGTATCAGCCAACGCTAAACCGAAGTGATGACACGAAATCGGCCGGAGAGTTCACTCTCCGGCCGATTTTTTCGTGCGTGGGTTCCTAAACTGACTCCATGAACCGACGCCGTTTTATCGCACTCGCCGGGTTGATTCCGTTGGTCGGTTGCCGACCGAAGTCATCCTCGCCGGCTGAGCAACGCCTGACCGCCAGCGACCGGCAACGGATGGCCACCGAGGCCGCCGCCCGTGAGCAGCACGTTGCCATGCTGGCAAACTTTCGCGTCCCGGCCGATGCGGTGCGAACGACCCCGCCGCGTCCAGTGGACGTCCTGAAAGTGTTCCCTGAATTGTTGCCGCGTGTTCGGGTGGCCGTGCGATTGCATCCGCGGGCCGGTACCGAGCCGGGGCCGGCGGAATCCAAACTCGCGGGGCAATTTCTCTGGCCGGTCGACGAGCCGTGGCCTGAGTGCGAACGCTTCAAAATCCCACTCGTGCCGGTGTTGCAACTGAAACGCGCCGACGCTCCTCCGACCGTGCTTTTTTTCCCCGGAACCGATCTGCTGCAACTGCTTTGGAGTCCACGCGATCACGATGGCCAAGGGCCTAAGCCGAAGATTGTTTGGCGATCCCTGGCGAGTGTGCAGGGCAATCTGCTGGCACCGCCGGAAACCTCGCATGCTTTCCCGAGTTTCGTTCCGCTGCCGTGTCGGCTCTTCCCCGAGCGTGTCTCGGATTTCCCCGATGCGGCGAGCTTCCCGGACACCGCATTACGAACCAAACTGGAAAGTTGGAAGCCGGAACAAGCCGGGGTGAAGAGCGGCCTCGAGTTTTACAAAGACGGTTTGAGTGCCGCACCGGGGACGAAAGTCGGTGGCTACCCGCGCTGGGCCGGCGAAAACCGCACACCTAGCTGCGACACCTGCAAATGGGGAATGGATTTCCTGCTCACGGTCGATTCGCACGAATGGGGTGGGAACCTCAGTTGGATCCCGATTGAGGAATCCAAAGCCACACCGGCGACTGGCTATGCTACCGCCAACGGGTTGACCCTGCCCGTACCCGGTAATTTGCATCTGTTCGTCTGCCACCGCTGCACCGACTGGCCGGTGAAAGGGGCACATTAGACCTGGCGAGCCGGCCAGCGTCCGCTGCTGGATT
>JANXWE010000199.1 GCA_025351325.1 Fimbriiglobus sp. | reverse complement strand
CGGTCAAAGTGTGACCGTCGAAATCGATTGCACCATCCGCCTGCCGCAGAAACAAGGCCGTTGGGGCCAGTGGAACGGCGTGTCGTTCCTCACGTTCGCCCTGCCGACGCTGGCGTTCCACGACCACGCCGGCTGGCACGCCATGCCGTTCGTGCCCTGGCACCAGCCCTTCTGGAACGAAGCGGCCCATTACCGGGCCACGATTGAATTGCCCAGCGATCAGAAGCTGGCCTGTTCGGCGACGGCCAAATTGGAAGCGACACGCGGCGGTTGGAAAACGGTGACGATGAACCCGTTCGTCGGCCGCGATTTTGCGATTCTGGCCAGTGCCGACTACCACGAGTTCAAGCGCACCGTGACGATGCCTGATGGGCGTACCATCGAACTCCGCAGCTTGGCGTTTCAACGGCACAGCTATTACGCCGAGGAGATGTTGATCCTGGCGGAGGAAGCCCTCGCAGCGTATTCGAAATGGTTCGGCCCCTACCCGTATGACCACTTCACGATTGCCGAATCATTCTTCGGTTGGAACGGCAACGAATGCTCCGGACTGGTGATGATCGACGAGCGCGTCTTCGACATGCCAAAGTTGGCGCGCGGGTACGTCGAGTACTTGATCAGCCATGAGATCTGCCACCAGTGGTGGTACAACCTCGTCGGTACCAACGGCTACGCCGAAACGTTCATGGACGAAGGCCCGGCGACGTACTTCACCCACAAATATTTGGATCGCAAACGGGGCAAGAACAACGACTTCGTCGCCTGGCCTTCCGAGGCGTGGTTCGCCCCGCATATTCGCCGGGAAAACTACCGATTCGGTTCTATGTACGGGGCCATCCGCCGCGATCAGATGTTCCCCGCAGCGGGGGCACTCCCAGAATACGGCAACCTGTTCAACCTGTTCACAGGTGCCTACGACCGGGGTTCGAAATTCTTCGGGGTGATCGAAGAGCGACTCGGTGAGACGGCGGCCCAGGAGTTTTTCCGGGGCGTCGTGGCCAAGTATTCGTTCCGGGTGCTGTCCGCCAAGGCGTTCCAAAATGAACTCGAAGAGTACACCGGCAAGAAGTGGGGCGACTTCTTCGACCGCTGGTTGTACCAGCGCGGCATGACCGATTGGGCCGTGGAACGGGTGAGTATCGACGGGCAGCGGAAACCGGCGATCGGTCGCAAACGCGGTGATCTCGGGGCCGTCGAAGGGTTGGAATACCGGGTCGAAGTGATCGCGCACCAAAAGGGCGAATACGACGAGCCGACGACGCTCGGGTTCCGCTTTGCCGACGAAAAGGGCTTCCCGATTCGCATTCCGATTGGGCCAACGGCGCGGTCGTTGAAGCTGCCGGAATACGAAGCCGTCGTGGAACCGGACGGGCCGCACCGGAGCCGCATCACGATCACGTTGCCCCGTAAACCGATCGACGTGGTGATCGACCCGGATCGGGTTCTGCTGGACGCCAACCCCGGCGATAACGCTTGGGATCGGACGCCGAACTTGACCATCACACCGCTGTACACATTTTTGAACGAGACCGACTTGACGGCCGATTACGACCGCTGGAATTTGACGGCCGGGCCGTGGATTTGGGGCGCGTCGTATCAGGATCCGTGGTACACACGCTCGACGATGCTCGGGGTGCGGGCCGGGGCGTTCCGGACACAGACGTTCCAGGGTGGAATTTACGGGGCCTACCGCACCGATTTCCGCGATGTGGTGGCCGGAGTCGACGCCACGTTGAACCGCTGGCCGTTCCCCAAAACGACCGTCGGCGTGAACTACGAACGTCGCTTAGCAGGCCCATTTTTCGACGACCAAGGCCGCAATACGGCCCAGCGAGCGTCGCTGTACGGGCGTTACATCATCCAAGAAGGATTGAGCCTCTACCTGCCACCGCTGAGTTATGCGGAGCTTTACACAACGTACCAAGACAACTTCCTACCGACACCGCGGGTGCGTGCCGACGGAGCCGAACGCTACCGTTCGACGTGGCTCAACGGCATCCATTTCCGGGCGAATATCTACACGCCGTACTGGGATCCGGAGCACGGTTTCTGGGTCGATCTGACCTACGCGGCCGGTACCGCGAAGTTCCAGGAGAGTGTGGTCACGAATCAGTTGCGTGGGGAACTCGCCGTTGTGCGTAAATTGCCGGAGGGCTTGGGCTACTTCTCGGACACCCGCTTGGCTGGCCGGGTCGTGGTGGCCAGTGCTTGGCCCAATCGTGGCGAATTCTTCGCCTTGGGTGGAAGTACGATGTTCCGAGGCTTCGACCTCCAAGAACGCCAGGGGAGCTTCCTCTGGGTCGCCAATGCCGAAGCCCGCTTGCCCGTCATCCGCGAGTCGCGGTTCAACGTGCTCGATAGCTTTCTCGGCGTCCGAAACGTCTGGATGGCCGCCTTTTACGACGTGGGCGACGTTTATGCCAACGGTCAATCGGTGAAGGGAATCGCCCATGCCGTCGGCGTTGGCCTTCGTGTCGATACTGCGATCTTCAGTTTCATCGAACGGGCCACGATCCGGTTGGACATTGCCAAAACGTTGAATGCCAATTCGCCGGTGCAATTTTGGTTCGGTATCCAGCATCCGTTTTGAAATCCCCCCGATCCGGCTCAACCCGCGCAATTGTGCCAACCGATACAACCTTGTACAGAGTCGTTTCGAGGCCGCACGGAGCTGCGCCATGTTGGAGCGTTGGATCACACGCGGAGCCGTGGTGCTTTTGATGGCCGGCGCCAGCGAAGTGCTATCGCAGCCGTCGCCGACCACCTCAACGGCACCCGCGGCGCTCGCCCAAGCGAAGAGCGCTCCTGTTGGCGATTTACCTGTGGTCTTGATGCGAACCGCTGGGCAGGCGGATCGCCAATTGAAAGTGTTGAAACAGTCGAACTACGCCGACGGTGAATCGATTGCCGAGGTGCAGGACGTCGTCTCCGGGCAGATCTTCACGTTGCCGGGCAAAGTCGTGGGGATGTTGCCCAAAGCCAACGGGGCAGTGACTCCACCACCAGTTGTCGCACCTGCCGTGGTACCAGTGCCCATCACTCCACCGGTTGCATCGACCGTTCAGGCACCTCAGCCACTACCGAAATTGGAGCAGCCTGCGGCGCCTGCAGATGAGCAGCCCGCACCGAAAGTGACGTTCATACCAGCGCCGCCGACGGAAACCGTTCCGCCGCCGGCTCCGGTACGAATCGAACCCATGATTCTGCCCACCCCAGTCGTCGTTTCCACACCGATTACCCCCACGACACCAGGTGCCTCGCTGGTTTGGCGCCCGCGTGCGGTGGAGTCGCCAGCGTTGACTCCGGCCCCAATTGTGGCTCCGGTGGAACCTTCCAAAGGCGACCGCTGGCAACCGACTCGACGCATGCAAACGTCGGTGTTGGAATCGTTCGCACCGACCAAAATCATTGCCCGGGGAACTCATGCCACCGGTCACGACGACGAACCGGCCGTGCGCATGTTGCGTCCCGATGTCGTCGAAGAACGGGATGAATTGACACCCGTCGGCTACAGCGCCATTGAACTCAAAATTCGGAATGAAACCCAAGGGTACGTGTACGATCTCGCGGCGGCCCTGCGGCCATCAATCCGCGAGAATGCCGCGATCTGCTTGGCCGAGAGTCGGTACGGTTGGCGCCAAGAAGTGAAAGGCGTTCTGGCGAAAGCGGCCATCGCCGATCCAGCCCCAAGTGTGCGAGCCAAGTGCATTCAGCTCCTGATGCAGCTCGGCTACCACGACCCGGATTACATGGCGTTCTTGCAGAGCACCACCAACCCCGGCGACGCCCCGACGGTGGTGAAGTCGGCCGCCAAGGAAGCATTGGCGAAACTCACGCCACGGGCGTATTGATTGCGGGCGTTGGGGTTTTCAGCAGTTCCGTCAGATACCGACAAAGCTCTTGAGCTTCAGCCGCATCTTGAAACACTTCACTGTTGAGTGTGCGTGACCAGAACGATGAGAAAAGGTTGAATATTACACATCCGTCGCGGTTGTAAAATACATTTTTCACGTCGACGAAAGCGAAAATGGTATTTGCCCGAGGAAATCCCCAGGGATCGATCTCTTCAAACCGATCCGAGTAGACCCGCAACTCGGTGGGTAAGCCGTAGAACGGGTGTAATCTCTCCCCCGCGTCGTTTACGCGGCGATTCCCGTCGATTCTCGGCAGATTCGGTCGGATCGCCCGTTTAAGATCCGCCGGTAGGCCTTCGTCCAGAGTCCGCTGAGCAGCATCACTCGCAGGTCCAAGATCA
>JANXWE010000184.1 GCA_025351325.1 Fimbriiglobus sp. | reverse complement strand
GGGCGGAAGCGCCAGTGCCAGTTGCCTCGGGCCAAGCCGGGGACGTTCATGCGGGCGTCGCCGCCGAGGCCCAGCACGTCTTGCAGCGGGGCGATGGCCAACACGGCGACGCTGGCCCAGGCCAGTCGGAGCAGCTCCTCGTGGGGTTGGCCGACGCGGTGGCCGAGGTAGTCCGCCAACTTCTGCCGATCCGTTTCGTGGAGGCCGTGGTACCAGCCGTCGGTGGTGTCGTTGTCGTGGGTGCCGGTGTAGACGACGGTGTTCGCTTCGTAATTGTGCGGCCAGTACGGATTGGTCGCGTCGCCGAGCATGAACTGCAACACCCGCATGCCGGGGAGTCCGAAGCCCGTCCGCAGATCGTCAACGTCGGCGGTAATGAGTCCCAAATCTTCGGCGATAATCGGCAAGGCACCGAGAGCCTTGCGGAGCGCCGCGAAGAGTTCGGCGCGCGGGCCATCGACCCAGCGGCCGTTCATCGCGGTGGTGTCGGAGGCGGGAACGTGCCACGCGGCCGCGAAGCCTCGGAAGTGATCGAGGCGGATCAAATCGACCTGGGCGAGCTGCCGTTGCAGACGGGCGATCCACCAGGCGAAGCCGGTGCGGGCCATCGCGGCCCAGTCGTACAGCGGGTTGCCCCAAAGCTGGCCCGTCTCCGAAAAGTAATCGGGCGGAACCCCCGCCACCGCCGTCGGCTTCCCGGCCGCATCCAGCAAAAAGAGTTCGGGGTTGGCCCAGACGTCGGCGGAGTCGCCGGCGACGAAAATCGGGGCATCGCCGATGAGTTTGACGCCCTTTTCGTGCGCGAACGCCTTCAACTGGTTCCACTGCCGGTCGAACACGAACTGCCCGACCCGGTGGATGCGGATCTCCGAAGCGAGTTCCCCTTCGAGTGCCGCCAAGGCTGCCGGTTGCCGGGTGCGAACGTCGTCTGGCCAATCGACCAGCGGCTTGCCCCCGAAGGCATCGCGGAGGGCCATGAACAGGGAATAGTCGTTCAGCCAACTTGCTTCTTGTCGGCAGTAAACATCGAATTCGTGGGTCAACCCGGCGACGTTCAACCGCTCGGCGGCTTTGCGTACCAAGCCAATCTTGAACGGGGTGACGGCTTCAAAATCGACGCGGTCGTCCGGGAACGACCGGCCTTCGATATCACCCTGCTCCGCCAAACCATCACGCAGCAACCCCTCCGGAGACAGCAACAACACGTTGCCGGCGAAGGCGGAATACGACTGGTAGGGGGAATCGCCGAAGCCCGTCGGCCCGAGTGGCAAGATCTGCCACCAGGTCTGCTTCATGGAGGCGAGGGTTTCGATCCAGCGGTAGGCTGGCGGGCCGAAGTCGCCGATTCCAAACGGCCCCGGCAGACTCGACGGATGGAGCAGGATGCCCGAAGAACGGGTCAGGGTGGCGGGGAACACGGCAGGCCTCAGCGGAGTAAAGAATCAATCAGCGGCCTCGACGGCCGCGTTCAGTTCCCGGAACAACTTGCCGAGTGCGGCCGGTTGATAGTGGGCGTTCAACCCACTTGGGCTGGGCAACAGCCAGACGCGGGTCGCTCCAATTTCTAAGGGTTGCAAGCCAAGGGTGGCCTTCGGTTGTCGGAAGGCCACACGGTACGCCCCGACGCTGAGCACGGCCAAGTACTTCGGCTGGAACCGCCGCACTTTCGCCTGCAATCGGGCACAGCCCGCTTGCAACTCGGCGGTCGTCAGTTCGGCCATCCCTGCGGTGGCCCGCTCGCGGATGTTCGTCAGCCCGTATCCGAGTTCTAAGAACGCCTCATCCTCGTACGGCGAATAGAGCCGGTCGGTGAATCCGCCCGCGAAAATGGCCGGCCAGAAGCGGTTGCCCGGCCGCCCGAAATGGTGCCCGATCACAGCCGAGTACAAGCCAGGGTTGGTTCCGCAAAAGAGAACCTTCAACCCCGGCCCGATCAAATCGGGAACGGTGCGATTCGCGGCGGCCAGCACCTCCGCCCGGGTCGGTTTGGCGGTCACGGCTTCATCTTGTCGGCGAAGACCGTCCGCAACTTGTCGAGCTTCGGTTGAATGATCGTGCGGCAATAACCGTTCCGAGAGTTCGACGCGAAATAATTCTGGTGGTTCCGCTCGGCCGGATAGAACTCCGTCGCCGGTACGATCTCGGTGACCACCGGGTTGGTGAAAACGTGGGCCTCGTTGATCTTCGCTTTGTACTTCTCGGCCAGCTCTTTCTGCCGCGGCGAGTGGTAGAACACGGCGGAGCGGTACTGGGTACCGGTGTCGTTCCCTTGGCGGTTCAGCGTTGTCGGATCGTGGGAACGCCAGAACACCTCCAGTAGCTCCTGGTAGGTAATCATCTTCGGGTCGAAGGTCACCTGGATCGCTTCGGCGTGGCCCGTGTCGCCCCGGCAGACGTCTTCGTAACTCGGCTTTTGAACGGTGCCACCGGTGTACCCGGAGGTCACGGTTTGCACGCCTTTGAGCTGTTGGAAGATCGCTTCGGTGCACCAGAAACAG
>JANXWE010000179.1 GCA_025351325.1 Fimbriiglobus sp. | reverse complement strand
ACGAGAAAGGGCGGGTCGTGAGCGACGAAGATTTGGCCGAGTGCATCATCAAGAGAAACGTCTACCATGGGGAGTGGAACTACGAAATCCACCCCCATACAAATGGCAGATAATCCGGTAAGTTATTGTTGCGCGATGCCTTAGGACTGCGGTTCACACTTCCAGCAGCATCCGCTCAGGGCTTTCGACGCAATCTTTGATCCGCACCAGGAACTGCACGGCGTCTTTGCCGTCGATGAGGCGGTGGTCGTAGCTGAGTGCCAAGTACATCATTGGGCGGATCACGATCTCGTCGTTAACCACCATGGCTCGTTTCAAGATGTTGTGCATCCCTAAAATGGCCGTCTGCGGCGGGTTGAGAATCGGCGTACTGAGCATCGACCCGAAGGTGCCACCGTTGGTGATGGTGAAGGTGCCGCCCTCCAAATCCTTCATCGCAATCTTGTTCTCTTTGGCGCGCTTGGCGACATCGGCGATGGCTTTCTCGATCTTGGCGAAGTGCAGTTGATCGGCATCGCGGATCACCGGCACGAACAGTCCTTTTTCCGTGCTGACAGCGACACCAATGTCGTAGAAATTTTGCATCACCACATCGTCGCCGTCGATTCGAGCATTGACCATCGGGAAGGCTTTCAACGCTTCCACGGCGGCTTTGACGAAGACCGACATGAACCCAAGTTTGACACCATGCTTCTTCTCGAACCGCTCGTTGTATTTCGTCCGCAAGTCCATGATCGCCGACATGTCGACTTCGTTGAAGGTCGTCAGCGTGGCCGTGGTGCTCTGACTTTGCAACAGCCGTTGAGCGGTGCGTTTGCGGATGCTCGACATCGGCTCGCGTGTTTCCCGCTGCGAGTTCGCCGTAGGCACGGCCACCGGGGCTTGCGGGCGGCTCGGCAACACCAACGGGGCGACCATCGGCTTGGACGCGCCGTTGGCTTGGTACGTCAGCACGTCGTCTTTGATGATGCGACCACCGGGGCCAGTGGGTGCGATTTTGCTCGAATCCAAATTGCCATCGCGGATCATCGCCGACGCGGCCGGCGACGCCACGACTTCCGTGGCCGGCCTGGAAGTGTCCGCCGGTGGAGTGACCTTCGCCGGGGCGACACTGGCGACGCCGGCGGGATCGATGCTACCAACAGACGAACCGACGGGAACGGTTTCTCCGGCCGGTTTGGTGATTGTCAGGACGCCCGCAGACGGTGAGGGCACTTCCACCGTGAGTTTGTCGGTCTCAAGTTCAAAGAGGATTTGATCCGCCTTCACGCTCGCGCCGCTGGAGACGAGCCACTTGGCGATACGGCCTTCGGTCACGGCATCGCCGGCAGCAGGAACGGTTACGGCAACGGCCATCGATAACTCCAATTATAAAAAATCTCAGAGGAACGCGGATGACGCGGATCATCAAAATCCGCGTCAAACAAATTCCGCGTCGGTGCCGTGAGCTTGGCTGAGGTACGCTCGCACAATCAAATCGCACTGCTCGAATTTGTGCAGCTTCTCCGAGCCGACGGCAGGGCTGGCACTCGGGTCGCGGCCGACGTACCGGGGTGCAATCCCGAGGTCGCGCAGTCGCGGTTCGACGAAGAACCACGCCCCGTTGTTGTGCGACTCTTCTTGCACCCAAACGTGCTCCGCTTTCGGGTAACGCTCCAGAACCAAGTTCAATTGCTCGGCCGGCCACGGGTACAACTGCTCGATGCGGACGATCACCACGTGGTCGAGATTCCCAAGCGGGATTTTCTCAACCTCTTTACCCTGAGGCTTCTCGGCATGGCCTTCTGTCCGGGCTTTGTTCAAATCGTGGTAGACCTTACCCGTGCAGAGGATCACGCGGGTGACGGCGGCCACGTCCTTGGGTTCATCCGCGAGTACTTCGTGGAACCTATCCGTGATCAAATGCTCGACCGGTGACGTGCTGGTGCGAGCGTTGGATTTCGGCGTCATCAAGATCAACGGCTTGCGAAAGTTCCGTTTCACTTGGCGCCGCAGGGCGTGGAAGTACTGGGCCGGCGTCGTCAGATGGGCGACCTGTATATTGTCTTCGGCACAGAGTTGCAAATAGCGTTCGAGGCGGGCCGACGAGTGTTCTGGGCCTTGGCCTTCGTACCCGTGCGGCAGCAGCATGACGAGGCCGCTACCCCGGTTCCACTTCGATTCTCCCGAGGCGACGAACTGATCGATGATGACTTGGGCACCGTTGGCGAAGTCGCCGAATTGCGCTTCCCAAAGTACCAACGTCTGCGGATCGTCGAGGGTGTAGCCGTACTCGAAGCCGAGCACCGCCGCTTCGCTGAGGAAACTATCGAAGACGTCGAACGGCGACGTTGGGAATGGGAAGTTGGCCAGTGGGCAGAACGGTTTGCCATCGTTGGCGTCGTAGTAATACGCGTGTCGGAAGCTAAACGTGGCTCGCCGGCTGTCCTGCCCGCTCAATCGCACGGGGTGTTCTTCCATCACCAGCGATCCGAACGCCATGGCCTCAGCGGTGCCCCAATCGACCTTGCCCCGGGCTTTGATTTCGTCGCGCCGTTTGTACGGGCTGTCGCCGCTCGGATAGCGGTGCTCTTTCTTGGTCTCGTCCCAGATTTTGTCTTGCAGGTTCTTGTGCAGCGTGAAACCGGTCGGCAGGTTCACCAACTGATCGGCGATGGTGTCCAGCATCTCGCCGGTGATGCCCGTTTCGCACGGGGCGTGCGAATACTCGTGGGTCATCCCCTTCCATTTGCCACTGAGCGTGGGCATACCGTGCATCAGATGGTGCGATTTTTCATCGTTCTTTTCCGCCTCTTTGGCCGCTTTCAACGCCGCTTCGAGTTCGCCGTCGGCCCGTTCATATTCACGGGTGCCTTCGGCGTTGGCCGGCCCCTTGAACAAGTGGTCGACCTGCGCCAATTCCGCGTCGGTGGTCAATCCGTCGGCGACGAGTTTGCGACTGTAGATCGGCACGATCGTGTTCTGGTCGCGGTACTTTTCTTGAATCTTGCGGTGCTCGACCGGCTGCGTCATCGACGCGTCGTCGTTCTCGTTGTGACCCATTTTGCGGTAGCAGATCAAATCGATGACCACGTCGCTCTTGTACGCCTGCCGGTACTGGATCGCCAGTTCCGCGACGGCAATACAGGCGTCCGGGTCTTCGGCGTTCACATGGAAGATCGGGGCTTGGATGAACTTCGCAATGTCGGTGCAGTACTCGGTGCTCCGGGCATCGCGCGGTTGCGTCGTGAAACCAATCTGGTTGTTGACGACAATGTGGATCGTGCCGCCGGTGCGGTAGCCGTGCAAGTTGGCCATGCCGAGCGATTCGGGCACCAACCCTTGGCCGGCGAAGGCCGCGTCGCCGTGCAGCAGCAGCGGCACGCCGCGTGAGCGGTCTTCGTCCTTGTGCAGACGCTGCTTGGCTCGCACCCGCCCGGTGACCACAGGGTTGACCGCTTCCAGGTGCGACGGATTCGGCGTCAGGGTGAGGTGAACCGAGTGGCCGTCCTCGGTGACGATGTTCGCCGAGTAGCCCATGTGGTACTTCACGTCGCCATCGGTTTCGACCGCGTCCGGGTGATACGGATCGAGGAATTCGATGAACAGTTCCTCGAACGGTTTCTTCAAAATGTTCGTGAGGACGTTCAACCGGCCCCGGTGCGGCATACCGATCACAAATTCCAGCACGCCGAGCTTCGCCCCGGCTTGGATGATGGCGTCCATCATCGGGATCAGCGTCTCGCCGCCTTCGAGACCGAAGCGTTTCTTGCCGAGGAACTTCACCTGCAAAAAATTCTCGAACTGCTCGGCCCGGCGCAACAAGTACAGCGTGCGCAGCCGCGTCATCGGCTGGAGGTTCGGCTGGTTGTGGTTCGGTTCGAGGTGCTCCGCCAGCCACTTGCGGGCCGCGAAATCTTGGACGTGCATGTACTCGACGCCGATCGACTGGCAGTACGTCTGCCGCAGCGCTTCGAGCAGTGCCCCGAGTGTCTCGGCGCCGGCCATGCTGAAGAACATCGACGCATCGACTTGCTTTGTGAGGTCATCGCCCGACAACGAAAAGCGGTCGAGCGCGAGTTCCCACGGGGTCGACGGCGGTTCGGTTTTGAGCGGGTTGGTGCGGGCGATCAAGTGCCCGGACATCCGGAAGGCGTTGATGAGCCGCACCGCCGCCGTCTGCAAGCGCGTCTCGACGGCCAACGCCGTCAAAGGTGCTAACGGTGCCGCGTGGTAGCCGTTCGCTTGGCCGTGGGTGCCGAAGTCGACGGTGCCGTTGCCGAAGAACTCGGCCCCCGAGAATAGGTAGTGCAGGCTCTCGTCGACGGCCCGATTATCGGCACGCCAGACGCGGTACTGATCTTCAAGGAATTCCCGATTGAACGGGTCGGACAAATTCGGGCCAGGCATGACAGCGAAACTCCGGGCGCTGAGGCAAACGACCGGAGTTATTGTAGGAGTAGCGGAGGAGACGGCGGCTGAAGTGACGCGGAGAGTGATACGGATCTCTGTGCGAAGACTGGCAGAGCCGAATCTCCTTGGTGTCATCGTCACAATGTTCGTAGTCAAACCTTGCGTTCTTGCCGATGACGAGTGGCTAACAGAAGCCTGTCCCATTGCTCAATCTGATCGCCGAAAAAGGCACGCGGGAGCCGACCTCCCATAGAGTCGCATGACTTCCGGAGCCGCTCACCCGGCGATGGAGACCAGCCGCGACTCATTTCGGATCATCACGGTCGGATCCGCCGATTCCGGAGGAATCGGCAACCCCGTCTCACGCAACACTCCGACATGCTCTTCCATCCCGAAGCGGGCTTGGTAGAGGCAATCTTCGATGGAGTGACCGATGCCGCTAAAGCCTTCCAATTCCGGCGAATAGAACCCGAAGAAGGTGGGGTCCGCGGTGGCTTCGACAACCAACGAGTATGGCAGCGTAATCATGGTCGTCCTCATTTCCGGGAATGCCCGCCGCTTTCAAGATCGAGTGTAAAGTCTCTGTCGGCACTTGTTTGCCCCCCGCAGGACGCGCAGTTCGCCGGCCTCACTTCCCGCCGGGCGGGCAATACTTCGCGAGCCAGCCGAACACTTCTTGGTGCCAGCGTTCGCTGTTCTTGGGCTTCAGGACCCAGTGCCCTTCGTCCGGGAAGTTCACGAAACGGCTCGGTACTTTGTTGCGCTGGAGTGCGGTGAACAGCTCGTGTCCTTGGCCGATGGGGCAGCGGAAATCGTTGTCGTTGTGGATCACCAGCATCGGGCATTTGTTCTTCGCCAACTCTCCGGCCTTCTTATGCGGGCTGAACTCCGCGTAGCTGCCGGGCTTCTCCCACGGCAGGCCTTGGTGCTCCCACTCGTCGAACCAGAGTTCGTCGGTGGTGCCCCACATGCTCTCGAAATTCCAGACGGAGCAGTGGGAAATCTGGCACTTCAACCGCTTGGCGACGGGGCTGACGGCGAACCAGTTCTGCATGTACCCGCCGAAACTTCCCCCGGCCGAGGCAATCCGTTCCTTGTCCACGTACTCCAGTTTGTCGACGTAATCGAGACCGGCGACGAGATCGCGGTAGCACTTGCCACCCCAGTCGCCCGAGATTTGATCGACAAACTTTTGGCCGAAGCCGGTGCTCCCGCGCGCGTTCGGCATCACCACCACGTACCCCTGAGCGGCCCAGAGTTGCGGGTTCCAGCGGTTACTCCAGCCGTCTTCCCACGCCCCTTGCGGCCCGCCGTGGACGAGGTAGGCCACCGGGTATTTCTGCTTGGCGTCGAACCCCGGCGGTTTGAGCAGCCACATCTGCATTTCGCCGTCTTCGATTTTGACTTGGACGGATTCGGGCTTGGTGCGGTCGAGCGTGGCGAGGAGGGCATCGTTGGGGTCAATCTTCATGGCGTTCTCGCTCGCCCGCGCCGTGCCCATCGTCACCAGACGAGGGGGATGATCGATTGCCGCTTCAGTGAATGCCATACGGTTGCCATCTCCGTTGACAGTCAACGAACCGAGCACACCTCCCTTTGCAAACTCCTGAATTTCACTGCTTCCGATTCGCACCTCGAAGATCGGCGTCGACCCGTTCGCATCGGCCGCAAATAACAGTGTCTTGTTGTCGGGCAACCATGCAAACTCATTCGGCGACTGAACGGCCTCCTCAGTTGGATTCACCACCTTCCCCGCGAACGTGCCATCGTCATTCACATCCACCACCAAAATGTCCCACTTGTCCGCTTCGTAGCCGGCCTTCTTCTGGCTCCGATACGCCAGCTTCTTCCCGTCCGGGCTGAAGCGCGGGCTGTTGTCGGCGGCTTTGTTGTCGCCCGTCAACGCTTCCCAGTCAGTTGCTTTGCGGCCGCTCTGGGGGCCTTGGTTATTGTTCGTAATGCGAACCCGGCACAAATCGTGATTCGTGCTCCACGATTCACCTTCAGCCGGCACCGCCGTGAAGATCAAGTGCTTCGAATCGGGGGTGAAGGTGAAGTCGTCGCCGACGCTGAAAGTAGAACTCGTCGGGTTGGCGTCGCGGTCACCGGGGGTGGCATCGTGCGGGGTGCTCCAGCCAGTTTTGCCCGCTGACATGACGAACAGATGCTGGCGCTTGTCGCCGACATACTCGTCCCAGTGGCGGTAGAAGAGCTTCGTGAAGGTTTTGGCCTTCACCGGGCTACTTTCAATTTCCTTGTCCTTCGCCGCGTTTTTCTTATCCGATTCGGCGAACGGCAGCTCGCTGAACTCCGGGTGAACCACCGACACGAAGCCGATGTGGTTCCCGTCCCGCGACCAAAGTCCGTTGTCGGCCCCGGTGCTGATCGTCGTGATTTGCTGGGCTTCGCCGCCATCAAGGCCGACGATCCAAAGTTGTTGCGACCCAGCGCGGGTGCTGCTGAAAAGGATCGATTTCCCATCGGGCGACCAGCGCGGGTGCGTGTCCTTCTTGCCGTTGGGACTGGTGAACTGTTTCGGCGGGGTCTTGCCGTCCGTCGCGGCGACCCACAGTGCGGTGCTGGTCTTGTTCTCCGCCAAGCTGACGCTGGTCACCTGATAGACGACCAATTTTCCGTCCGGTGAAATCTGCGGATCGGCGACCCGTTTGAAAGCGAACAGGTCCTCGATCTTCATCGGCCGCTTGTCGGCAGCCTCAGCGGGGGAAATCATGGCCAGTGCCAACGCAAAGGGAAGGAAGAGTTTCATAGAACTCCGTGGAAAAAAGTAATTAGCCGCGAGATGTCCGTCGAGCGCGGGATAGGGCATCGCGCTCGACGGACGTCTCGCGGCTAAATGGTTCTCGCAATCGCGTAGATCGCGGTCACATTCAGTGTTGCATCGTGGCGGAGGAAAAGCTCGCCGAGCGCCGCTTTGTGCACTTTCATTTTGGTGCCGCCGATGCCGAGGGCACCGTAGCAGTGCATGTCGTCCCGATTCTTCGCCTTGTCACCGAGGCCGATTCCTTCGATCCCTTCAGGAGGAACCCCATTGAGGTCGATGGCCACTTTCAACGACTTGCAATTCACGCGGTGCCGTTTCGGCAGCAGCACAACTCCCGGAGCCCCAGCCGCAATCACCAGATCGCAGCCATCGAGCGCGTCGGGGGCGTCGTTGCTGCTGGCCGTGGCCACCGCTTCGACGTTCGCTTTGGGAACCTGGACGCGGATGGCATCGCAGATCGCTTCGGCCCGGTCGATGGTCCGCGAACCGATGCGGACGAGTCCACCTTCCTCGGCGAGCAATCTCGCACAGCGCTGGCCAACTGGCCCGGTGCCGCCCAAAATCAGCGACTTCGCCGACTTCAAATCTAAGTGCCGCGAGGCCGCCAGTACCGCGGCGGCTGCGGTGGTGTTGGAGCCGTTGGAATCGAGCATCACCGACACGGTCAGGCCGAAGTCGATCACGAAGTGCTTCTGCACAGCCACCAACAACGCGTCGCCGGCGGCCACATCGGAACCGCCGATAAAGATCGCTGTGCTTTTGAGATCGGCCGGGCCGCGGGTGAAGATGCAGCCGTGAACCAGTGCCATAACGTTGGTGGGTGTTACCCCACTGTAACTGAAAATGTGTTCGACCCCGGCATCGACAGCGACCACACGATCAAACACGCTCGGGAGTGCGTCGGTGTCGAGGTGCAAGAGGATTTGCGATTTGACCATGTTACAAGTGCGGAATTGGGAATGTGGAATGAAGACAAGAAATGCGGAGCCGGTTTACCACTCCGCACTCCGAATTCCGAACTTCCCCTTACTTCGGGCTGAACGGGTGTTTTTCGTCCTTGCGCTTGATGATCTCATCAATTTTCGGCTCTTGGTTCATCGCGGTCTTGATCGCCAGTTTCGTGGCTTCGTAGTTGTACTGGTAGATCTTGGTGTCGTCGGCGGCCGCCCAGTGGATGAACACCCCGCACACGATCACGTAATCTTCGGCTTTACCCTTCGGGATGATTCCTTCGGCGACGCTGTCCACGACGGCGCGGGCCACGGCGGCTTGAGCCGGCCCGAACATCTGCACGGCTTGCTTGGCGCCTTTGATCGTCACCTTCGTGATCATTACCGTGGCTGGCTTGCACATCAGGTTCGGCGTGATGACCGCGAGCAGGCTACTGTGGCCTTGGCTCTGCGTGGCCAGGGCGTTGGCGAAGGCGATGCCGACGGGACCGGTCTTTTCGCCGATGAGCAGGTCGATGTGGGCGATTTCGTTGCCGTCGCCGACCAAACCTTCGCCGATGAACATGGACATAGAGAGCCTCAGTATGCAGGGAAGAGACAGTCGAAACGCTAGCCGTAGGTTTAGTGGGGTTGGCATGAACGGCAACCGCATTCGGTATGGGGGCACGCCCGCGCGCCGACACTTTCAGCGGTTACAGTTCACAGCCCGATTCCTTCGCGCGGCGGTGGCAGAGAACGGTTCCACAATTGTGACAGTGCCTCAACCGATCCGTGGGTACAATCGAAGCCGGAGTCGATACTCTCTTCTCACCGGAGCGCCGTCATGAGTCCCCGCACCTTGTGTCTGTCCCTCATTTTGTCGGCGATCTGCCTGCCCGGCTCTGCTTCGGAGATCGCCCCGCTCGACCTGGACAAGCTCACCCCACAGTCCGAAATAATCGTGGTGGGCGTGGTGAGCGAGATCACCGAAAGCGATGACGCGTCCGACACGGTTTCCGTCCGCGTGATCTCGATGCTCAAGGATAAAACGGAGGCGAAATCCTTTGCGCTCCGGCTCCGCAATAAGGGCGTAAAAGGTTTCGACCCAAAGCTGGCGGCGGGGATCAGGGCGTCTTCTTCCTGAAGTCAATCGAGGGCGGTCGGGCCAAATTGACGTACTGGGGCAGCATCGCCGTCATGCCGAAGAGCGGGAACTTCAGTGTGCCGGACAAACCGAACGACGGGCCGGGGAAGATTCCAGCGGTGGTCACGACGGCCGGCGACGAGAAAGCCCCACAGCCGTCGAAGGATAGCTGCGTCAAGGTGCGGGTCGAGGTGGAAGTCCGGGGTGTCCTCAGCTACACCGACAAAGCGATAACGGTGACCGCCCGCTTTCCGGTGTTCGCTCTGTGGGACGACGCCAAAGAACTGCCGGACGCAGCGGCCACGTCTTACGCCCTCGATTTCGCCCGCTCCAAAGACTTGAGCGAATTGGCCAAAGGTGTCAACGGCAAGGAAGTGGTGGCGACGGGGATGAGCGAGTTGCGAATGGTGACCCCACCGGCACGATCAGGTGGTGGAACCGGCGGGGGCGGTTCTCCGCATGCATTCCCCGCTCCGACTTGGAGCCTTCAACGCACCGTTCTGGTGACGGGCTTGAAGTCGGCGGACAAGTAGCAGGCAGATTCTCTCATCGTCTGACTCGCCACGGCCAACTGTTGGGTGGGAGGATCCGCCCCCACAGCTCGCCGAGTGGTGGGGAGAGGCAGCGGTGTAAAGAGACCTAACGAAATCGGCTGACTACTCACAACACTCGTTGCTGAATCAACACGGCGTTCAAAAGTTCGGCAAACGACCGGAACGTATCGAACCGGTCGTTCGGGCTGCCCATCGTGGTGATATGAAACTGACGGTCTTGGCGATCAAATACGTACCAATCGACGCTTCCACTGTTGCCGAGCACTATGATCTGCGGATCGAACACATCCCTGTTTTCGAGCACCAGGTTTTCTGCCTCTTTGAAGTACGCCCCATTGATCTGCACCCCATTCGTAATTCGGAGCAAGACCAAGTACTCCTCCAGCACCGGTTCTCCCCACGCCTCCTGGGCGTCCGCCTGCATTTGGCGGATCGCAGCCGCACTAGCGGGCGGCCGCAGGAAGACACCAAGTGCCCGCTGGCTCCCTATACGCTGGAGTGTTTCAAATGGGTGCATTGCTTCTGCCATTCGCCTGCCGCTCAGTTGACCTAGAAGCTTGTTCGAAGTTAAGTTTCTGGGAAATTTTTGTGTTGCTCCTCAAACCTGAATCACTGTGATGCAATATACCAATTGCGAACCATGAACGAGAATTCGTACTCGTTTGGATGGTACTTGCTGGGTTTTCCAAATGCGCGTAACATAACTCGCCTTTCATCGCCTTGGGGCATGCCGTGACGAGGACTGGCAGCTCCCCACGGTGAAGCGGTAACAACATACCCCAAACCAACTAATACCACGCGGTCTCCGATTGAAAGATGCTTCGAGTCAAGACCCTTTGCTTTTTTGACATTATTGATTGAGAATGTAGCTCGCAAATGCTTTGAGTAGTTCCCGAGATCTCCATTTTCCTTCAATGCCGCTGTACCTGATTTGCCGTCGTCAGCCAGCAATTCAAAATCGGCATAGTCATAGTCGGCTGAAACATCTACTACTTTGAGAACTACTCGACAGGGCTTTTGTGCTACCTGTAGCATCGCGTCCTTGTACTGCTCCGAGGTTTTACCTTCAAACGGTACAGCAACGCACTCATTGAGCACATCGAGACAGTTCGGCAGTCTGAGGTAATCTTCGACCGAGTAACCACGAAGCCCGTTGAGCGGTGGCACCATCTCCTTTTCGATGAACGACGGTCGATCATCTGGCTGCATCGCTGGTTGCTTATTTTTATCCGCCGCTGATACAGCTTTGCTCGATTGATCGCGATTACTCCTTTCGAAATTTGATGGTTGGTTTGTTGCCGTGCTTCTAGATGTGCTTGAAGATTTCGCAGAAGGTCGTCCGCAACCTGATAGGATCGCGAACAACAATAATCCGGGCAGAAATAGCCGCATCGCATTGCCTCCGCTGCATGTCTACAAATCGTAAGAAATCCACTCTGCACATCCCAACAATCGGTTGTGTCTCAGCAAGAATACCAAAATCGGGAGAGGGGATACACACAAAACCGCCGGTTCCTGCCATGCCAACTTATGCGAACTCCTCAGCGTGCAGGGCGCGATGACGGGCCGCATCCCGGATACCTTCTGGCATCTCAAGTTGCTCCAATGCCAGCACTGCCCACTGTCTTACCACCGGCTCCGGGTGATCCAACTCGGCGACTAACACGGGCACAACTGAGGCATCTCCCATCTCGCCCAGCAACTCCGCAAACTTGCCGCGGGTAGATCCGTCGAGCGACCGATGCAACTCGGCGATGAGCCTCGCCACGACATCTGGGCCAATGGGACGTTCACCCCAGTAGGCGTGTTCGAAAGTCATGGTATCTCGACTCCGAATTGTCTCGATCCACGCTTCGAGTTCCAAAGGAACCTCCACAGAACAATACTGCTCAACGTTTCGATGTTACCAAGCGTCGCCAGCGGCTCAGCAGATGGCTGAAGATGCCGCCACCGGCTGCCCCGGCGAGGATGGCGAAGGCCGGCGGTACCCATCTCCAGAATATCAACTCGGCGGCGAAGCCGGACGCAACCGGCGCGGTTCGAGAGTATCCGACACGGCCGAAAAACACGACCGACAAGCTGGCGTCCGTCTTGACCCGTTGGGAAGGGATGACGACGACCGTCATCACCGCAGCTTCTGACCCGTCGCTATAGGGGAGGTAGCACATCAGGCCGACCACGGCACCGACGATCCCTAACACTCCGGCTAACAAGCGGTCGCCACCCCGCCGTTGTTGACGCTCTGCCATTCGGTTGCCCTTCTGCCGTTGCATGCATCACCTTGTCAAACAGAGGGCCGATCCATGCCATCGAACCCTAACCAAGGCACGACGTAACACGGGATCAACGTCAAGATAAACATGATGAAAAGTGCGGCGGCGGCGAACAACACGTAGTACATGAAACAATCCGGCTTGCCACGACCATATCGATGGGCCACCACAGACGATACCAGAGCTGATATTAGAGCAACGTTGCACGGCAAAGTGTATGCCGAGATGCCGACGGGCTGCTTGGACATGCTGTCATTCAACGCGACGAGCACGGCAATCGGCACCACATTGATTGCGACTGCTGCAACGACGCCGCAGGTATTTTGCGTCGACCAACCCACCACGATGCCCTCTTTCGCAGAACGTCAGCCGACCGGCGATTGGGACCGGGAAACTCGGATGGTACCCGAGCCAAACTCCGACGCCAACCGAAATCCGCCGCCCCGATTGTCTACCTCCTGACATCCGGCTTCGAAGACTCGGCCGGACGAAGACAACCTGAAGGTTGAACTCCAACAAGGTCCTTCAGGTTGCCTTCGTATGCCGTCGAGAGTCGAAGTGGTAGTCGGGCGACGTATTTGCTGAGACTTAGCCGAAAGGACAATTTCCGGAAGTGGCCGGGGCCACTGAGTGAGCTACGCCACTTTCCGGGCCTGGGCCTGCGTCGCCGTGACCCGGTATTGCGAATCGGACGTTTACGGCCGCTTGGGAATTTCGGGACGAGGATGCTGTGCGAGCCACTCCGCTCCGAGGATGGACTTGATATGCGATTCGTCTCCGTTGTAGTTCACGACCATCAATTTGCCTCTCTGCGCTGGAAAATTTCTTCCGGTGTCCCGGGCCACGATGACGAATTCATGCGAAGTAAAAACTTGCTCTTGATTCGTTTTCAGTTCATTTTCGATCAGGACGTAGCACGCGGCCGTCGAGCCGATCTCCTTATCCTTATTATTTTCAAAGTACTGTTTTGAAGGCTCGATCAGAGCCGAAAGAAGTGTTACCTTTTTCAGATTCACTTGATTTCCGCCGATTTTGTGAAACTTGACATAAGCCGTCACGGCCGACAACACATCCGCCTCGGTGATCGGCGCGAGTTTGTCCTTAGGCTGCTTCCGTACGCGTATTTCCTCGGCTTTGCTGCGGATCTCAGCTAACGTCATCCCGTGCAGTGGCTTGAACATACTGGACTTCGTCGGCGGCTCCTTTTGCTTGAAAAAGTCATTTAACGCCGCCTCATCCGGGAACCTGACAGCTTCACAGTCAACATCGAACTGCTTCTTCTGATCCTCGCTCATTCCCGACGTCATCTTTTCAAGTGACGTCTTCAAAGCATCATCGGTGGAAGAATCCACCCGTCCGGATTTATCACAACCGACAGAGAGGAAGAATACCCCACAAATTGCCACGATCGTCAGATGCCGCATCGTTGAACTCCTGCCGCCGAACGAGCCAGCTCAGCAGCCGGCGGGGGCTGGGTGAACTACGAATCTGAGAAAGCCGTCAGTCCCGCGCCGTCGGCTGCAAATGCTGGTTCGGCACATACAGCCCGTCTTGCGTTAATCCCATTGGGAGGCAAACACGCCCATCTTTTTCGACTTAGCCTTCTTCGCAAACGCGATCAATCCCCGCAGGATCGAGACAGAATGATCGGGATACTTCTGATGCCAGTCGTGGCCAGTTGCTGTACCCCATTGCTCAGCTAGGGATTCAACTTCCGACGGGCTAACTGTGCATAGCTCGCTTAGAAACTCTGGAAGCACCATCAAAACCGTTCGACCATATTCGGTTGCGAGGTTCTTGTACCAATCCTCGTACTCCGGGTCCGTCGGCGTGGGATAGACAATCCGATAGACCTCGATTACGGGATCGTGAGTTGCACGACCAGTCCTGATTCGTGTGCGAAGTAACATCAACTCGAGCTCGGTAATTCCGCCGGCTTCAAGTCCTGAACCGTGGCGGCGGCCTTCACCATCCCAGCGAACGCGAGCTTCGGTTTCGCGGCCCAGATCCCAAAGTGTCCCGGCACCAAATCCCATAATGTCTCCGATTCTGCTAATAATCCAGCTCAGCCGCGGCAGGCCAGGTGAGCTATGAATTGGAAGAGCCTACATGCCCCGCCGCCATCGGCTGCAACAACTGGTGCAGCGTCTGGGGCTATCGAACAGGCAACACCAACTCCCGACCATCTGCGACCGGCACCGTGACCGAAGACGAGTCGGGTGCCCACGCAATGAAACGCTTGCCGCGCGTCCCGTAGTCCGGCACATCGGCTTCGGCCGTGTGCCCTTGAACGATCCGCCACACCTCGCGTCCGGATGAGCCCTCGACCACTCGAATCTTGATGTACCGATCCCGTCCGCCGGTGATCGTGCCCGTGGTCATGTTCATGGCGTGTGCCGTGAACCGGCCATCCGGCGAGTGTCGGAACTCTCCCGTACCGCTCGGGAAGAACCACAGCCACCCGGCCACGACGACGAGAATCGCGGCGACAGAAACAGTAATCCGGACTGCCATTCGCCGCGCCATCGTCCCTCCGGATTCTGTGGCCGAACGACCGAGTTCAGCGGCCGGGCGTCTGGGTGCGCTACGATACTGGAAAGCTTACCTATACCGCCGTCTGCTACTGCACTTGGTTCGGCGCGACCGCCTACGCATCATCGGAACCTGATCGTCACACCGAAGATAAACACGAGTACGAAAGCTGCAAAAGCTATGATTGCCGTCAACCGCGACCAATACAGTTGACGCTCCTGTAGTTCGATTATTCGCATCAGAAGCTGGTCGGTCGGCCGCGGTTTCGGTGTGGCTGGGGCATCGGGGCGTGTGGATGGCTGGACAGATCCCACGGGTTGCTGGTGAGTTGGAACTTCAGAAACGTACCAAGTTGCCTGATCCAACATAACGCGCTCCGGTCGCCGAACGATCAGGCTCACCTGCTGCCGCTTTGAGCGAGGGGTGAGCTTGGTCGTTCGGCGATTACACCGCACCTGACACATCGACGCCGAAGCTGCTTGAAAACTTGCTCTTGAAGTTCGCTCGCAATAGGTCGTGCTTGCTATCGCGGTCTTTTAGTTCGCTAAGGTACAGCTCGAAAGCCGCACGCACATCCTTGAGCAGTAGCAGCGGGTTGAGAATCACTGCCGGGCAGTCCTGACCTGTAGCCTTGTACTTGGCCAGACCTGGGATTACCACCTGCACCGCCTGGACAGCTCCGGGATCGACTGCTCCATAGAGTGGAATGTGAGCCTGGTGCAGAATGCCACACCGGTAGCCATGATAAATAACATCGGCTACATCCGTGAGCGTTTCCTCACGCCTCCCATCATTGTGCTGGATTGATCTTTGCAACTGACACGAGTAAAAACTTGGCAGCCTTATCCTGAATGAACTTCTTGAACTCACCTTTTGAAGATGAGTCTTTGCCTTCGACGAACTGGCTGAGAGTATCGATTAGGAGGCAGTTGAGTGCCATTAAGGCGAAGGCAAAATGTCCGTTCTTTGCCAACTCAGCGGCCGGTTCCGCGTACCAGTCAAGGATGCGTTGCCTGTATGCGTCAACGACATCGTCGAGACTGGACCAATCAATCTGCGAGTAAAGCGTTTTTTTCGAGAAGTAGCGGTTCGCCTGCGCCGTTTGTTTAATCTCGTAGATCATTCGCTCCACTCCTCTGCTGCCGAACTGTAATTCGACAGAACCAATGCTGTCGGTTCCGACTTCCGCTTCTGTCTGCTCCAGAACAACGCTCTCAAACAATCATCCAGTTTCGTCCAAACCATGTCAACCAAAAATACTAAAGCATTCAAAAATACATCAGGTAACACTCGCACGCTCGTCACTCTGTCGAATGTGCTTGCTTCCAATCCACCGGATCAACAGCACTTGCCTGCCAGAATGCAAGCGTTCGCTTCAGCAACTTGCTTTGGTCACGGTGGGCCAGTTCCGCTTGTTCCGAGGTCACTTCTTCAAATTGAACCGTGCTACCGGGTCGGAGTTGGCCGACGCAATCGAAATCAGCGCGGATGACGTGGGCGATTTTCGGGTAGCCGCCGATGGTTTGGCCGTCGACGCCGAGGATCACCGGGAGACCGTCGTTGGTGATTTGCACCGCCCCGGGGGCGACCGCTTCCGACACCAGTTCGCGGGTTGGCCGGGTCAGGGGCGTTCCGAGCAGCCGCACGCCCATGCGATCACTGGCCCCGGCGACCGTATAAATTTGGTTGAAGAAATCCCGATCCACGAACCAATTCGCCTGCGGGCCGGGTAAAACCCGAATGACTTTGGAGTTTCTTAGCGGAGGTGCGATTCCAGAACGTGGCTTCATTGAAGACGCCCCGCAAAGCAACAAATCGTCGTGGCGGATCGGTGCCAATGCCGATGAACTTCCGAGAATCACCGGGCCGACGAACCCGCCTATCACGCACAAATATGCCCGGCATCCACTCGGCGTCCCACCGATTTTGAGTTGTTCACCAGCGGCCAAATTGAAGGTTCGACCCACCTCGAATAATTGCCCCGACGACGCTGATAGTTGGAACGGAGCACCGAAGACGACGCCAGCCAGAGGCACTTCGACTTGAAGAATCGGGCCGGATAAGGCCACTTCGAGTGCGAGAGCATCCGGGGCGTTGCCGACCAAGCTGTTTCCAAGGTCGCACGTGGCAAAATCGGCCGGGCCACCGACGGGCACGCCCAAGTGCCGCGAGGCAGGCCGTTTGCGTCCGACGAGCAGCGAATATAATCCCGGTTCGATGACGCGCAGGCTCATTCCTCTGTTTTATTGGTCAGACATGAATCCACTCACGCATTTTGACGACGCCGGCGCTAGCCGGATGGTCGATGTCGGCGAAAAGCCACCGACCCAACGGGTTGCCGTGGCGTCCGGACGGGTACACATGGAGCCGGGCACGCTGGAATTGATCGTGAATCGGGCCGTTTCCAAGGGGAATGTGTTCGAAGTGGCCCGGATTGCCGGAATTATGGCGGCGAAGCGAACGTCCGAATTGATTCCACTGTGCCACCCGTTGGCTCTGAATTCCGTGGAGCTTGAATTTCAGCCGTTGCCACCGGATGCGCTGCGAATCGTGGCGACGGTGCGGGTTTTCGGGCGGACGGGTGTTGAAATGGAGGCTCTGACTGCGGTTAGCGTCGCGGGCCTGACCGTGTACGACATGTGCAAGGCCGTGGATCGAAGAATGAGCTTGGGTTCGATCCAGCTCGAACAGAAATCGGGTGGCCAAAACGGCGATTACAGCCGGGAACGCGGCCCCGCTTAATCGGAGCAATCATGCTGACCACCCTCAACGCTCTGGACGCCCCGAACATTGTGATTGCACCCAGCTCGCACCGGACATCTGCCAGCCCGTTCACACTTGTTCTTGCCGACATTTTGGAGTCTGATCGCATCTTCGCCGAGACGCTGGCCAACTACCGGTCGCCGGTCGCTCCGATGGTGCAGCATCTCCGACATTACCGCGGCAAACGGCTCCGTCCGGCGTTGGTGTTTCTCTGTGCGAAAGCGTGCGGCGGGGTCGTGCCGGCTCACCACGTGCTCGCGGCAGCCGTGGAGATGATTCACACGGCCACGCTGGTTCACGACGACGTTCTCGATGAAGCGGACACTCGTCGGCACAACAGCACGTTCAACGCCGAGTGGGGCAATAAGGTTAGCATCCTCTTCGGCGACATGCTCTTCACCCATGCCTTCCATTTGACAAGCACCATCGACGGACGGGCCTGCCAGTTGATCGGTGCGGCCACGAATCAAGTTTGTGCCGGGGAACTGCTGCAAACCCGCGAACGGGGCAACTGGCACCTCACCGAGGACCAGTATTACGAGATGGTGGACGGCAAAACGGCGGCGCTCACGGAATTGGCGACTCGACTCGGGGCACTCTACGCCGGGGCGACTCTGGAAGTGGCCGAGAACCTCGCCACTTATGGGCGTAGCCTGGGGATCGCCTTCCAAATCGCCGACGACTTGCTCGACCTCACCGGGGAAGAGGCGAAAGCCGGGAAGACACTGGGAACGGATCTGGAACAGCAAAAGATGACGCTTCCGCTGATCCACGCCCTCAACACGTTACCCACCGAGGAAGCGGCGGAATTCCGCAAACTGTTGAAAAATCCGGCTGCGAACAAACGTGCCGAGGTTACGGATACCCTGATTAGCTCCGGTTCGTTACAATATGCCAAACGGCGGGCCGAAGAGCACGCTCGGACGGCACGGAATTGCCTGGACTGTTTGCCACGCTCGGAAAGCCGTACGATCCTGGAACAACTCACCGAGTGGTCGATCCGCCGGGAAAAATAGTTGGGATTATTCAGGTTGACCGCCCGATTCGGTCGATGTCACGAACTGATTTGCAAATGGTGTCTGCCAGGATGTTGAACTTGCAAACCGCTGAACCCACTGTTTCCCCGGCCCTCGCTCGGCCAAGGTTGATCCCGCTCTTTGTTGCCATTCTGGTGACGTTCCACTTACTCATGCCGATTGCGTTCTTCCCGCCGTTCTTCACGTGGTATTTCCCGCTCTATCTGCTGATTGGGAACGCCATCTTCGGTTCCATCGGGATCAACTTGGCCTACCACCGGCTCCTGACGCACCGGTCGGTGGAGTTCCCGCGCTGGCTCGAAAAACTGTTCGTGCTTTGCGGGGTTTGCAGTTTGGAAGGCCCACCGTTCAAATGGGTCTGTACGCACCGGATTCACCACCAGAAGAGCGATGCGGAAGGTGATCCACACAGCCCCGTGGACAACTTCTATTGGGGCCACATGCAGTGGATCTACACCCAAGATCCACGCATGGACAAGTTCGACACCTACGCCAAATACATCCCCGATCTGTTCCGCGATCCATTCCTCAAACGGTTGCACAAGCGTGGCCGTTGGTGGAAAGCGTACCTCGCGCATCTGGTGATTTTGCTCGGTGCCGCCGCTATGATCGGCTACGCCATCGACGGGGTCGACGGATTGATCGCGGGTACGGCCCAAATGTTCGCGTGGGGCATCGTGATGCGGACGGTCTACGTCTGGCACATCACCTGGTTTGTGAACAGTGCGGCGCACCGTTGGGGGTACCAAAACTACCAAACGGGCGACATGAGCCGGAACACGTGGTGGGTGGCCCTGCTCACCAACGGCGAAGGCTGGCACAACAACCACCATGCCAGCCCCCGTGCCGCGAGTCACGGCCACCGCTGGTGGGAAATCGACCTGACCTACACGTTCATTAAACTGTTGAGCTTGGTCGGCTTGGCAAAAAATGTGGTGCCGGTATTGGTGCCGAAGATGCGATTGATGACGGATTCAAGCTTGCCTGCGGTTGAGCAAACCTCAGAAGAACACGGACAACACGAATGAGAACCGATCAAGAGGATCGAAATGATAACTGCCTAAATCTGATCCTCTTGATCCTTCCTTGTTTCCGTCTCATCCGTGTGCGTTTTAACTCTTAACTTAACCCCGGATCCGGCCCAGGAATCTCCGAATAGGCCCTGTCTGTGGTGCGGGAACGACAGCGGGCACTGGCTTGGTATCTGGTTGTGGAATCACCGTCGGTGCTCCCGGTACGACGATAATTGCCGGCACCGGTTCGTCCTTTTTCTTCTCGACACTCAGCAGCGAAATGCGCGACTTCAACTCCTCCGCCGCCTGACGGGTGCCCTCGGTGGTATCCTTCTCGAACGCGGCAGTCGTGGTGCTGTCGGCACCGAGGACGACCCCTTCGAGCGACACACCGGCGAACAACCCCCGGTTGCGGGAATAGGAGTAAATCTCCGACTTCAACTTGGCATCGGTTGCTACCTCGGCTTCCCGTCCCAATGGCCCGGCGGCCACCGACATATCGGCACCCAATTTCAGCTTGGCTTTGCCTTCCAGCAATCGATCCAACCCTTTGCGATTCTTAAAAACCAGCACGACATCGGTCGATTGAACACCGATTTGGAAGCCGACGCTAGCCCCGCCGAGGTCGAGGAAGCGAATGTCACCCCAACCTTTATCTTTGTCTCGGATCACGGCGACACCGTGTCCCAAACGACCGCCGACGACGAGTCCCGCCTTGATTGTATTCGGGAAAATCACCACCGCTTCGGCTTCGTCGAGCAGCGCTCTCGGGATACCTTTGGCCGGGGTGTCGTTCAGTTCGTTGAGGACATCACGGGCGTCTTTCAACGTGTCTCGCGGTGCGGGAGGTGCCGCAACGAGCGGGCTGACCGCGAAGCACCATGCAACCAAAGTCAGAGCGGAAACGCGAAGCATGTTGAACTCCTAAAGCAACAGTACCGAACCAGAATCACAGTAGCATTTTACCCGCCAGATCCAGCGGAGATACTGCAACTCGTGTGAGTCGTCGGAATGTGGTTCCGGCATTCGACTTGCTTCTTCGCACGGCCTGATATGCCAATACGGAGATGAAGCTCGATGAAACTGCGTGAAATCTGGAATCTGTTGCGGCAAGCGGGCACCGCGTGGCTCGATCACAACGCGACGCGGTTGGCGGCCGCCGTGGCGTTCTATTCCATCTTATCGTTGGCCCCGATCCTGATTCTGTCGGTCGCCATCGCGGGCTTTGTATTTGGCGAAGAAGCGGCCCGAGGCGAGCTGTTGCATCAAATGCGGGGACTCGTCGGTGATGCCGGGGCGGAGGTGATTCAGACGACGCTGGCCAGCGCCAAGAAACCGGGGCAGGGGGTCTTGGCCACGGTCATCGGCAGCATCACGCTTTTGATCGGTGCGGCGGGTGTCTTCAGCGAACTGCACGATGCGTTGAATATCATTTGGGAGGTCAAATCGAAGCCGGGACAAGGAGTATGGCGGTTCATCCGTGAGAAGTTTCTTTCCTTCGGCATGGTACTGTCCATCGGATTTTTACTGCTGACTTCCCTCGTGATCACCACCGTGATTTCGTCGGTGGGTGGCTACTTGGCGGGGTTCGCACCGGGAGTGCCTACCCTCATTGAAGTTCTCAATTTCATCGTCGGGATGGCATTGATCGCAGGACTGTTCGCGCTGCTGTTCCGCTATTTGCCCGATGCGCGGATGCCCTGGCGACATGTTTGGTTCGGGGCGACATTCACCGCGCTGCTGTTCTCGGTGGGCAAATTTGCCATCGGCCTTTACCTATCACAAGCCGCCGTCGGTTCCCCGTTCGGTGCCGCCGGATCACTCGTGGTTTTGATCGTTTGGGTTTATTACTCCGCACTGATCGTATTCTTCGGTGCGGAGCTGACGCAAGTCCACTCCAAACGGGCCGGCGTCGTTGTCGAACCGTTGTCTACGGCGTACCGGATTTTGGTGTAGAAACGAAAGCAGCCGGAGATTCCCCCCGGCCCATT